>NZ_JBIGHV010000007.1:0-391506 GCF_043555835.1 Pelomonas parva
CCCGAACAGGACAGTGAAACGAGTCAGCGCCGATGATAGTGCGGATTCCCGTGTGAAAGTAGGTCATCGTCAGGCTAGTTATTAAAGCCAACCCCCATCAGGTTATCCTGGTGGGGGTTTCGCTTTTGCGGCTACGGGATGTGCTGCAATCAATGAGCGACTGGCAATGAAAAACCCGCCGAAGCGGGTTGGTGGTTATGCCGAGGTGTGCAGCTCAGACGTTGAACAGGAAGTGCAGCACGTCGCCATCCTTGACGACGTATTCCTTGCCTTCCGCGCGCATCTTTCCTGCATCTTTGGCGCCTTGCTCGCCACGATGCTTGATGAAGTCGTCATACGCGATGGTCTGCGCGCGGATGTAGCCCTTCTCGAAGTCGGTGTGAATGACACCAGCCGCTTGCGGGCCGGTGTCGCCAATGTGGATGGTCCAGGCGCGAACTTCTTTCACGCCGGCCGTGAAGTAGGTCTGCAGGCCCAGCAGCTTGAAGGCGGCGCGGATCAGGCGGTTCAGGCCAGGCTCGTCCTGGCCCATCTCCGCGAGGAACAGCGCGCGGTCCTCGTCACTCATGTCGGCAAGCTCGGCCTCAGTTTTCGCGCAGATCGCCACGACCGGCGCATTTTGGCTGGCAGCGTACTCACGCAGGCGGTCGAGGAAAGGGTTGTTCTCGAAGCCGGCCTCGGACACGTTGCCGACGAACATCGCCGGCTTGGCAGTGATGAGGCACAGCGGCTTCAGGATGGCCAGTTCTTCCTTGCTGAAGTCGATGGAGCGCACCGGCTTGGCCTCGTTCAGCACCGCCTCGCATTTCTCTAGCACCTTGACCAAGGCGATCGCTTCCTTGTCGCCAGCGCGGGCCACCTTGTTGTAGCGGTGCAGGCTTTTCTCCACCGTGCCCAGATCGGCCAGGCAAAGCTCGGTCTGGATCACTTCGATGTCGGAGATCGGGTCGACACGGCCATTGACGTGGATGACGTTCGGGTCTTCGAAGCAGCGCACGACGTTGACGATGGCGTCGGTCTCGCGGATGTGCGACAGGAATTTGTTGCCCAGGCCTTCGCCCTTGCTTGCGCCCGCCACCAGGCCGGCGATGTCAACGAACTCAACCACAGCCGGCAGCACGCGTTCCGGGTTGACGATCTCAGCCAGGGCCGCCAGACGCGGGTCAGGTAGTTCGACGATGCCGACGTTGGGCTCGATGGTGCAGAACGGGTAGTTCTCGGCGGCGATGCCGGCTTTGGTCAGGGCGTTGAAGAGTGTGGACTTGCCGACGTTGGGCAGGCCCACGATGCCGCATTTGAGGCTCATGTCTGGCTTTCTGTGGGGAGGCGACCGGCGGCGGGCCGGTGCCGGAGGCCGCGATTTTAGTCGGCCCGCGCCAGCCCGGCCTCGGCCGCGATGCGGTCATACCCCGCTGCCTACAATCGTGCCCATGCAAAGCGTGGACGTGTTGGTCAAGGGCCGGGGTGCAGTGGGCAGCAGCCTCGCATTGCGCCTGGCCTCTCAGGGCTTGACGGTCGGCATGGCCGGCTCGCCCCAGCCGCCTCGGGCGGGCGATGTGCGCACCTATGCGCTGAACGCTGCCTCTGTCGGGCTGTTGGCCGAACTGAAGATCTGGGCCAGCCTGCCGCATGACGCCGTCAGCCCGGTCTATGACATGGTCATCAACGGGGACGCGGCGGACGATGATGCTGGCGGGCGGCTGAGCTTTTCGGCGTGGCAGCAAGGGTTGCGTGAACTGGCCGTCATCGTCGACGCGGCCGAGCTGGACGCTCAGCTCGCTACGGCACTTCGCTTTTCGCCGCACGTCCACACCGTGCCCGACAACACGCCGGCTGCGTTGACGGCGTTGTGCGAGGGCCGCGAATCGGCCGCACGGTCAGCCCTGGGCGTCGAGTTCAAGCCCAAGGCCTATGGGCAACGCGCGCTGGCCGCGCGGCTGACGGCCGATCGGCCGCATCTGGGTGTTGCTCGGCAATGGTTCCGCAGTGGCGGCGAGGTACTGGCGTTGCTACCTTTCGAGCGGCCGACGCCGGGCTCGTCCTACGGCCTGGTCTGGTCTTGTGGCGATGCAAGAAGCGAACAGTTGCAGGCCTTGCCGGTCGATGAGTTCGAGCGCGAACTGAACGCGGCCACAGGTGGTGCAGCGGGCGAACTCGGGCTGGCCAGCGAGCGCTCCGGCTGGCCGCTGGCACTGGCGCGTGCCGAAGCGGTGAGCGGCCCGAGCTGGGTGCTGCTCGGCGATGCGGCTCATCTGGTGCACCCGCTGGCGGGCCAAGGGCTGAATCTGGGCCTGGGCGACGTCGCCGCGCTGGCTCGCGTGTTGGCCGAGCGCGAGCCCTGGCGGCCGCTGGGCGACGAGCGCCTGCTGCGCCGCTACGCCCGCGAGCGCCTCGCCCCGACATTGGCCATGGGCGAGCTGACCGACGCACTGCAGCGGCTCTTCGCACACGACTCCGCCGCCGCCCGCAGCCTGCGCAATCGCGGCATGGATGCGCTGAACCAACTCTCTCCCGTCAAGCGCTGGCTGACCCAGCGCGCCCTCGGGCTCTGATCTCTCTTCCCCCACCATCGTGCCGTCCCTCATCACCTGCCTTGCCCGTCTTCTGCCTGGCTTGCTCCTCGCCGCCTGTCTGCCCGCCTTCGCCAACGAGGCTGTCATCCGCAAGTCCTTTGCCGAACGTATGCCCACGGCACCCAAGATCGACGAAGTGCGGCCGTCGGCCATGCCGGGGCTGTGGGAGATCCGCATCGGCAACGAACTGCGCTACACCGACGCCACGGGCACCTACCTTCTCGAAGGCGAGCTGATCGACATCAAGGCCAAGAAGAACCTGACGGAAGAGCGCGTCAACCAGATCAACCGCGTTGACTTCACGACCCTGCCGTTCAAGGACGCCGTGGTGTGGAAGAGTGGCACGGGCAAGCGCCGCATCGCCGTGTTCGCCGACCCCAACTGCGGCTACTGCAAGCGCTTCGAGAAGTCCTTGCAGGAGCTCAAGGACGTCACCGTCTACACCTTCATCATTCCCATCCTCGGCGGCGATTCCGCCGAGAAGACGCGTGCCATCTGGTGCGCCAAGGACCGCACGGGTGTCTGGCTGGGCTGGATGCTCAAGAACGAACAGCCGCCCAAGCCGCCGGCCAGTTGCGATGACGCCGCCATCGAGCGCAACCTGGCGCTGTCCCGCAAGATCCACGTGAACGGCACGCCGGCCATCCTGCTGGAAGACGGCCACCGCATTCCGGGCGCCGTCGGCGCGGTCGAGCTGGAAAAGCGCCTGCAGACCTTGTCGGTGCCTGCCCGCAAGTCCTGAGTGCGATGAACACCGACCACCGTCAACTCGCACATCGCCTCGCCTACGCAGGCCTCATTCCCTTCGTCGTGGGCTGCCTGCTGATCTGGCTGGTCGTCCACCCAGAGGCCCATGCCTTTGTCAGCCTGGCGCTGTCAGCCTATGCGGCGCTGGTCATCGCCTTTCTGGGCGGCATCCAGTGGGGCTTGTCGTTCGCGCGTGGCCTGCCGTCGCGGCAGTCGCTGGTCTGGGGGGTGTTCGCTGCGCTGCTGGGATGGCTGGGCGTGCTGATGCTGCCCTATGGCGGCCTCGCCCTGCATGGCAGCGTGCTGATCGCCTGCTACGTCATCGACCGCCGCCTCTACCCGCACCTCGGCGCCGGCGACTGGCTCACCCTGCGGTTCCGGCTCACGGCGGTCGCCGCGCTGAGCTGCTTCCTCGCCGCGGCGGGCAGTTGATGGGCGGACCGACCTACCGCATCGAGCTGGCCGACATCGCGGCCCATCGCTACCGCGTCACATTGACGCTGGCCCACCCGGCGGCCGAGCAGGACTTCAGCCTGCCGGTGTGGATACCGGGCAGCTACCTCGTGCGCGAGTTCGCCAAGCAGCTGAGCCGCCTGAGCGCGCGGCAGGGGCGCCGCGCGCTGGCCGTCGAGCAACTCGACAAGGCCAGCTGGCGGGTGCGCTGCAGCGGGCGGGCGGCGTTGACGCTGAGCTACGACGTCTACGCGTTCGACGCCTCGGTGCGCACCGCCTGGCTGGACAGCGAGCGGGCCTTCTTCAACGCCAGCAGCCTGTGCCTGCGCGCGCATGGCCGCGAGGCAGAAACGCATCGCATCGAACTGGCGAGCGTGCCCGATGGCTGGCAAGTGGCGACGGAGATGCGCGCGGACGGCAGCGGCTATCAGGCGGCCCACTACGACGAGTTGCTGGACCATCCCTTCGAGATCGGCGCGCATTGGCAGGGTGAGTTCATGGCCGCTGGCGTGCCGCACCGCGTCGTCGTCGCGGGCGCGTGGCCCAGCTTCGATGGCCAGCGTCTGCTGGCGGACGTGCAGCGCATCTGTGAGGCGCAGATCGCCTTCTGGGGTGGCGCGCCCTTCGAGCGCTACAGCTTCCTGCTGTGGGCCGTGGACGACGGCCATGGCGGCCTGGAGCACCGCGCCAGCACCGCGCTGATCTGCGCCCGGCGCGAACTGCCGACTGCGGCCGAAGGCGCCGTGCCCGGAGACGGCTATGTGCGGCTGCTGGGGCTCTTCAGCCACGAGTACTTCCATACCTGGAACGTCAAGCGCCTGCGCCCGGCCGAGTTCGCGTGCTTCGACTACCAGCGCGAGAACTACACCCAGCTGCTCTGGTTCTTCGAGGGCTTCACGAGCTATTACGACGAACTGCTGCTGTGCCGCGCCGGCCTCGTCGATGCGCCGCGCTACCTGAAGCTGTTGGCCGCGTCGATCAACGGCGTGCTGTCCTCGCCCGGCCGGCGCGTGCAGCCGCTCAGCGCCGCCAGCTTCGAGGCCTGGACCAAGTACTACCGGCCCGACGAGAACAGCCCCAACACGGCGAGCAACTACTACGCCCAGGGCGCGCTGGTCGCGCTGTGCCTGGACCTCAGGCTGCGCGCGCAGGGCGCCAGCCTGGACGGGCTGATGACGCAGCTGTGGACCACCAGCGGCGGCGGGCCGGTCAGCGAGGGCGACATCCTGCATGCCGTGACCTCGCTGGGCGGCGCCGACCTGGCCGCCCGCCTGCACGCCTGGGTCCATGGCACCGATGAACTGCCGCTGCGCGAACTGCTGGACGCCCACGGCGTGGCCTGGCGTGAGGACGGCCGGGCCAGCGTCGCACAGCGCCTGGGCTTGCGCGTGCGGGAGAGCGCACTGACCGGCGTCACCGTCACGCATGTGCTGGTGGGTGGCACGGCTGAGGCCGGTGGGGTCAATGCCCGAGACGACATCCTCGGCTGCAACGGCTGGCGCCTGCGCCGGCTGGATGACGCGGTGAACCTGATGTCACCGGGCGCCACTCAGCTGCGGCTGCTGGTGAGCCGCGACCAGCGCCTTGTCGAGCTGGACGTGACCCTGCCGCCCGCCCGCCCCGCCGCTGTCGCGCTGACCCTGGCCGATGCCACGCACCCGGCAAGGCGCCGCTGGCTCGGCGTCTGAGCCGCGCATGAAGACACCGCGGCCGCCTGCGCTGCTGGTGCTGGCCGTGCTGGCGGGCCACCTGCTGCTCGGCCGCGAGGTGCAGCGCATCCATGAGGGCTGGCTCCAAGACGACCGCTCGCTCCCGCCGCCCCGCATGCAGGTCGAGTTCGTGCAGGAGATGGCGATGCAGCCTGCGGTGACGGTGCGTGCCGTTCCAGTGCCCGCGCCACCCAGACGGGTGACGCCGAAAAGCGCAGCCGTGGCGCAGGCCGCGTCTGCGCCCGCATCGGCGCCCGAGGCCAAGCCGGACACCGAGTTCATGGCCGAGGCGGCGCCCGAGCCCGTCGCGGACGCCGCCTCTGCGCCTGCCGCAGCGGCCCCGCCCGTCGCCGCCGTGGCCTCCGTTGCGCCTGGCGACGAGCCCGGCCCCGAGTGGCCGCTGTCGACGCGCCTGAGCTACACGCTGACCGGCACCTTTCGCGGTGGGCCCATCCATGGGCAGGCGCAGGTCGAATGGCTGCGCAAGGGGCGCGACTACCAGGTGCATCTGGACGTCAGCGCCGGGCCGAGCTTCCAGCCCTTCCTCACGCGGCGCATCAGCAGCCACGGGCAGCTGACGCCCGACGGCATCGAGCCGCAACGCTACGACGAGGAGGAAAAGCGCGTCTTTCGCGATCCCTGGCGCGTCAGCGTCTTTTTCCTGGGCGCCGAGGTGCAACTGGCCCATGGCGTGCGCCAGCCGCTGCCGCGCGGCGCGCAGGACTCGGCCAGCCAGTTCGTGCAACTGACCTGGCTGTTCCTCACCGGCCGTGAGCCGCTGCAGGCCGGCCATCGCGTGGAGTTCCCGCTCGTGCTGGCCCGCCGGCAGTACGCCTGGCAGTACGAGGTGATGGGCGAGGTGATGCTGGACACACCGATGGGCCCTGTCGCCAGCTGGCACCTGAAGCCCACGCGGCCCGCCTTCGAGGGCGATCTGGCCGCCGAGGTCTGGCTCGCGTCCACGATGCAATACCTGCCCGTGCGCCTGCTCATCCGCCAGAACGCCGACACGGTCATCGACCTCATGCTCAAAAGCGTGCCCTTGCAAGCCGCGCCAGAATCGACCGACGACACCTCCAGGAAGCCAAGCCCATGACCTACGAATGCATCCTCACCGCCGTGCACGGCGATGGCCCGCGCAAGACCGGCCTCATCACGCTGAACCGCCCCAAGGCACTGAATGCGCTGAACGACCAGCTCATGGACGAACTGGGTCAAGCGCTGCTGGCCTTCGATGCCGACGACGGGATCGGCTGCATCGTGCTGACCGGCTCGGAGCGCGCCTTTGCGGCCGGGGCGGACATCCCGACCATGCTGCCCCACACCTTCGCGACCGCCTTCAAGAGCGGGCTGATCTCCAAGAACTGGGAGACCATCCTGCAGGTGCGCAAGCCTGTCATTGCCGCCGTGGGCGGCTTCGCGCTGGGTGGCGGCTGCGAGCTGGCCATGATGTGCGACTTCATCATCGCGGCCGACACGGCCAAGTTCGGCCAACCCGAGATCAAGCTGGGCGTCGTGCCCGGCGCCGGTGGCACGCAACGCCTGCCGCGCGCGGTCGGCAAGAGCAAGGCGATGGACATGCTGCTGACCGCCCGCATGATGGGCGCGGCCGAGGCAGAGAGCGCCGGCCTGGTGTCGCGCGTCGTGCCGGCGGACAAGCTGCTGGAAGAGGCGCTCGCCGCCGCAGAGACCATCAACGGCTTCAGCGGGCCGTCTGTCGCGCTCATCAAGGAGCTGGTGAACCTGGCCTACCAGGCGCCGCTGACCGACGGCGTCGCGGTGGAGCGCCGCTACTTCCACGCGCTGTTCGGCAGCCACGACCAGCGCGAGGGCATGGAAGCCTTCCTCGCCAAGCGGGCGCCGGCGTTTGAACATCGTTGACATATAGAGTGCAACGATGACGAACTAGGGATGACTGTTTGCGTTGAGTGAATAGTCAGTTCCTGTTCGCCTAGTGTTTCTACTGAGACTGGCTTCTTACAGTTCAGCCCATGGACAGCGCGGTCGCGGTGTCCGAGTGACCCAAGCAGGACGTTCCTGCAGAACTGAAGGAGCCCGTCATGAACAAGCTGTCCACCCTCATCGCCACCGTTGCCCTCGTCGCTGCCGGCGCCGCCTCGGCTCAATCCACGGCCCCGCTGACCCGCGAGGCCGTCATCGCCGAACTGGTAGCTGCCCGTAACAGCGGTGAACTCGCCGCCATCCATGGCGAAGTGGGCGTCGAAGTGACGACCTCCGCCAGCGCCAAGGCCGCGACCGTCGCCACGAGCACGCTGCCCCGTCAGGCGGTGTTGAAAGACCGCACGACCGAAGCCCGCCGCATCGACCAGGTCGTTGCCGACCAAGGCGAGAACGCCGCCCGTGAACTCGGGGATTTCCCGGCTCCGGTCGTCCGCCGCGCCACCGCGCTGGCTGGCCGCTGAAACAAAGCGGTTTCAAGACGATCAAAGCGACCCGAGAGGGTCGCTTTTTTGTTGCCTGCGTTCCTAGAATCCGCAGCCCACAAAAACCGGGCGTTGGAGACAAGATGCGAATGCAGCAAGTGTGGGCAGCGGCAACGCTGCTGATGACCTCGATGACAGCGCTGGCCGCCGGCCCCGTGGTGGGCGTCAGCTGGTCCAACTTCCAGGAAGAACGCTGGAAGACCGACGAGACCGCCATCAAGGCAGAGCTGGCCCGGCTCGGGGCGAGCTACATCAGCGCCGATGCCGGCGGCTCGCCGGAGAAGCAGATCGGCGACGTCGAGTCGTTGCTGGCCAAGGGCGCCAAGGTGCTCATCATCCTGGCCATGGACAAGGACGCCATCGCGCCCGCGCTGAACAAGGCCAAGGCCCGCAAGGTGCCGGTGGTGGCCTATGACCGCCTCATCGAGGCGCCCGAGGTCTTCTACCTGACCTTCGACAACCGCGAGGTCGGTCGTCTGCAGGCTTCAGCCGTGCTGGCCGTGAAGCCGCAAGGCCGCTACGTCATGATCAAGGGCTCGCCCAGCGACCCGAACGCCGACTTCCTGCGCGCCGGCCAGCAGGACGCGCTGGCCGCTGCGGTGAAGAGCGGCGCCGTGAAGATCGTCGCCGAGGAATACACCGACGGCTGGAAGCCCGAGGTGGCGCAGAAGAACATGGAGCAGATCCTCACCAAGCTCAAGGGCGGTGTGGACGCGGTCGTGGCCAGCAACGACGGCACGGCCGGCGGCGCCATCGCGGCGCTGGCCGGGCGCGGCATCAAGGGCGTGCCGGTCAGCGGCCAGGACGCCGACCATGCCGCGCTGAACCGCGTGGCGCTGGGTACGCAGACCGTGACGGTCTGGAAGGACTCGCGCTCGCTGGGCAAAGAGGCCGCTTCGGCCGCCGTGCAACTGGCCGGTGGCCAGAAGGTGCCGGGCGCCGCAGCCTGGGCCGGTGGTGAGCGCAAGGTCAAGCTGCAGGCCAAGTTCCTCGCGCCGGTGGCCGTCACGCAGGCCAACCTGGGCGACGTGATCAGCGCCGGCTGGGTCAGCAAGGCGGTGGTCTGCAAGGGCGTGGACGCGGCCAAGGCGCCGGCGGCCTGCAAGTAGGAGCGTTGATGACAGCCCAGACCCAGCGGCTCGCCGTCATGGCGGCCGTGCTGGTGGCCATCGCCATCGGCTTTCATGTGCTCACCGGCAGCTTCCTGACGGCCGAGAACCTCTACAACATCGCCCAGCAGACGGCGGTCGTCGGCATCGTCGCCAGCGGCATGGCGCTGATCATCGTTGCGCGGCAGATCGACCTGGCCGTGGGCTCGCTGCTCGGCGCCGTCGGCGTGCTGATGGCCTGGCTGCAGTACACGCACGGCTGGCCGGTCGGCGCGTCGCTGCTGGCGGGGCTGGCGTTTGCGCTGCTCATCGGTCTGTTCCAGGGCTGGCTGTCGGCGGTCGTCGGCATCCCGTCCTTCGTTGTCACGCTGGGCGGCCTGGTGTCGCTGCGCGGCGTGGCCTTCCTGGTGGCCGATGGCAAGACCCAACCGGTCAGCGAACCCTGGCTGCTGGCGCTGGGCGGCGGCATGGACGGCTCGCTGGGCGAACGCGGCAGCTGGCTGCTGGGCTTCGGCCTCATCGCCTTGCTGTGGGGCTGGCAGGCCGTGCAGCGCCGCGCGCAGGTGCGCGCCGGCGGCGTGCCGGGCGATGTCAGGCATGACCTGCTGAAGGGCGGCCTCGCAGCGGTGGCGGTGCTCGGCTCGGTAGCCGTCTTCAACGCCTACAAAATCGAAGGCACGGAGCAGGGCCAGGGCTTGCCCCTGCCGCTGGTGATCTGGGTCGCCGTCGTGCTGGTGCTGGGCTTTGTCGCCAAGCACACCCGCTTCGGCCGCTACGTCTATGCGATCGGCGGCAACCCGGACGCGGCGCGCCTGGCCGGCATCCCGGTCAAGCGCGTGATGATCCAGCTGAACCTGCTGCTGGCGGCGCTGGTGGCGCTGGCGGCGGTGGTCGCCATGGCGCGGCTGAATGCCGGCGCCAACTCGATGGGCACGGGCATGGAGCTGACCGTCATCGCCGCAGCGGTCATCGGCGGCGTGAGCCTGGCCGGTGGCAGCGGCAGCGTCGGCGGCACGGTGCTGGGTGCCCTCATCATCCAGAGCATCGACAGCGGCCTGCTGCTGACCGATGTGGGCATCGGCTGGCGCATGGTCGTGCTGGGCCAGGTGCTCGTTGCGGCCGTCGTCTTCGACCGGGTGTCACACAAATGAGCGCAGCGACGGGCCGCCCCGAGCAAGTTCGCTCCCGCTTGGCGGGACAGGCCGCAGGCCGAAGGGTGCAGAAATGAATGCGTTGCTTGAAGTGCGCGATGCGCGCAAATCCTTTGGCGGTGTGCATGCGGTCGACGGCATCTCCCTGAGCCTGGCGCCCGGCGAGGTGCTGGCCGTGCTCGGCCACAACGGCGCCGGCAAGTCGACGCTGATGCAGATGATCGCGGGCGCTCTGCCGTTCGACGGCGGTGAGCTGCTGCTGAGCGGCGAGAAGGTCAAGTTCGCCAGCCCAGCGGACTCCCGCACCGCCGGCATCGAGACCATCCACCAGAAGCTGGCCCTGGCCGACAACCTCGACTCGGTCGCCAACCTCTTCCTCGGCCGTGAGCTGCGCACGCGCTTCGGGCTGCTGGACGACGCGGCGATGCGCGCGGCTGCCGTACCGCTGTTCGCGCGGCTCAACCCCAACTTCAAGAACATTGCCGATCCGGTGATGTCCTTGTCGGGCGGTCAACGCCAGGTCGTCGCCATCGCGCGAGCGCTGCAGTTCAAGGCCCGCGTGCTCATCATGGACGAGCCCTGCGCGGCGCTGGGCCCGGCCGAGACGGCGATGGTCCACGACCTGATCCGCCGCCTCAGCGCCGAGGGCGTGGGCATCCTGCTGGTCACGCACGACATGCCGGACGTGTTCGCGCTGTCGCACCGGCTGGCGGTCATGAAGACCGGCCGCATGGTGGGCGTCTGCCGCACGGCGGACGTGACGGAGGACGAGGTGCTGGCGATGATCATTGCGGGGAAGGCGCCGGCGGCGGCCAGCGCCTGAGGCTCCTGAGCGCCGCGCGGCGGCGAGTCACGAATACTGTTTATTTGTACAGTATCATGCGCCGGACGACGCGCGGGTGGCGATGGCGATGAGGGTGACGGCAAGTCGCCACCGCCGCGCGCCATGCCGCCGATGGCTCAGGAACTCGCGATGCGCTGTGACTACGAACCTTTGATGGACGCCGGCCGGATGCTGGCGGCATTCGGTGTGGCCCCACCCACTGAGGGCGCCCTGACGGTGCCGGCGGACGGCGCGTCGGCGGTCTTCATCGTCCCGGGCCAGGCGCCGGAGCTGGGCGTGTTGGGCGAGGTTCGCCTGGGCCGTTTCGGCCTGCTGCCTCCCGCGGCACGTGATGGCGGCGACGCGCTGCGGGTGCGGGAGTGCCCGGTCGAGACGATGAAGTCCAACCCGACCTGCCGCGAGAGCTGGTGGGCCGGCCGCCGCTGTGTCGTGCCGGTGGCACGGCTCACGACCTGGTGCCACGACACGGGCCGGCCGCAACCCTGGGGCATCCAGCGGGCCGACGGCGACGCGCTGGGCCTGGCCGGTCTGTGGCACGAGGCCGAAGGTCCCGGTGGCGAGCGCGTCGCGGCGTTCTGCGTGCTGACCTTGAGTGCCGCAGGGCATGCCGTCTTCGGCCACCTGGCGCCGCCGATGGCACAGGACCCGCGCATGCCTGCCATCCTGGGCGGTGCGGCGCAGCGCCGCTGGTTGCAGGGGACGTGGGCCGAGGCGGAGCGGCTGCTCATTTGTTTCCCGGCAGAGCAACTGGACGCCGGGCCGCTGGCCCCGGCGGACCCGGCCGCACAGCGGCCTGCACCCGGCGTGGGCGTGGCCGATCTGTTCGAGGGCGAGGCCTGGTTGCCCATGCCTGCGTCAGCGCGCAGGCCCCGCGAGGCGCAACGCCGCGCGGTGCGGCCGGTGGCGGTGGGCCCGGTGACGGGCGATCTGTTCGCCTGATCCCGGCTCAGGGGGGGGCACCACCCTGAGCCGGGATCAGGCTTCCCGACGCAGTGCCGGGAACAGGATGACGTCGCAGATCGACGGCGAGTCCGTGATCAGCATCGTCAGCCGCATCGATGCCGATGCCGCAGCCACCGGTGGGCGGCATGCCGTACTCCGGCGGCGGATGAAATTGGCGTCGAAGAACATCGCCTCCTCGTTGCTGGCATCCTTGTCCGCCGCCTGGGCGTGGAAGCGCGCGGCCTGATCCTCGGCGTCGTTCAGCTCGGAGAAGCCGTTGGCGTGCTCGCGGCCGGTGATGAACAGCTCGAAGCGCTCGGTGGTCTGCGGGTTGGCGTCCGACGCCCGGGCCAAAGGCTAGACCTCGACGGGGTAGTCGATGATGAAGGCCGGCTCCCAGAGCTACTCCTCCACGACGGCTTCGAACAGGCCGAACTGCAGCTCGGCCAGGCTCCAGCGCGCGGGGGCTTCCTCACCCGCAGCGATGATCCGGGCGCGCAGCACGTCGGCGTCGCCGGCCTCGGCTTCTGTTGGGCCGGCGAAGTGGATCCAAGTCACGCACCGACACGCGCGCGAACGGCGTGTCCAGCGCCACGGGCTTGCCGGCATAGGTCAGCGCGGCGCTGTCGCGGCGATGGAGGGGTCGGCGATGGTCATTGCGGGGAAGATACCGGTGGCGGCAATGGCAAGGATGTTTCTCATTCTGTGCAAAATCATGGATTTGACTAAAATGAGAAACATATGCCGGCCAAATCGCCTCCCATCCCGTCTGCCGTAGCCACCCAGCTCGAAACGCTGGGCCGACGCATACGCGCTCACCGGGAGCGGCAGAAGGTGACGGCGACGGACGCTGCGGAAGCTGCTGGCATGTCGCGCGTGACGCTGCACCGCGTCGAGCAAGGCGAGCCGTCGGTCACGATGGGTGCCTATCTCAACGCCATGGCTGCTGTGGGTTTGAGTCTGCAGGTCAAGGAGCCCGAAGGGGTGTTCGCTACACCGCTGCCTGCCACCATTCGCGTGGACGACTTCCCGGCGCTCAAGCAACTGGCCTGGCAACTGCCGGGCGTCACCGAGCTGAAGCCGGCGCAGGCGCTGGATCTTTATGAGCGCAATTGGCGCCACCTCGACCGTGAAGGCCTGACCCCGCAAGAGCGGCGGCTGATTCAAGCCCTGGTGGACGAGTTGGGCGGAGGCCGGCTGCTTGTTTGAACGCGAGCACCATCGGCGCATCGCGGCCGTGCTCGCTGCGCTGGATGCTGATGTGCTGGCCGCCCACGCCTGCTGGTTTGGCGGCGGCACGGCGATGGCGCTGCGTTACGGCGAGTACCGCGAGTCGGTGGACATCGACTTCCTCGTGTCTGACCTCGCGTGCTACCGCGCGCTGCGCCAGTTGCTGACCGGGCCGGCGGGTCTCGGCGCCCTCGCGCATGCCGGCGCCGTGCTGACGCCAGTACGTGAGCTGCGTGCCGACCAGTACGGCCTGCGCACGCTGCTGCGCGAGGGTGGCATGGCGATCAAGTTCGAGATCGTGCTTGAGGCCCGCATCGCCTTCGATAGGCCCGGCCCGAACGATGTCATCGCAGGCGTGGCCGCATTGACGCCGCTGGACATGGCAGCGAGCAAGCTGCTGGCGCTGGCCGACCGCTGGCGCGACGACGGCGTCTTCAGCCGCGATCTGATCGACCTGGCCATGATGCAGCCGGTCAAGCCGTTGCTGCGCGCGGCAATCGCGAAGGCGGCGGCAGCCTATGGCGACAGCGTCGAAGCCAGCTTGGCCCAAGCCATCCAAGACTTGCGCGACCGCCCTCATCGGCTCGACACCTGCATGGGCGCGATGCAGATAAACACGGTGTCCAAGGCTCAGCTCTGGTCGCGCATAAAGGCGCTGGAAAAGCGCAGCGCTGCAGGCTCCCGGTCCCCTACACGGACTCGTGAGTCCAGGGATTGACGAGATTTACCCCAGTGCCCGCGAAGTCGGCCACGTTGCGGGTCACGACAGTCATTCCGTGGACAAGCGCAGTCGCGGCAATCATGGCGTCACGTTCGGCGCGACGATTCGGGATGTGGAGTTGGGCGCACTGCAGCGCTGCTGCCGTATCGACCTGCAGGACCCGTCCATCGAAGGCTGGCAAGACATGGCCGTGCATCCAGACTCGCAACATCGCAGCTTGCGCCGGATCGCGGCGCTCCAGAGACAGAATGCCGAGCTCAAGCTCCAACAAGGTGATTGCAGAGATGTACAGCGTTCCGGTGGGAACCTTGTTCGCCCATGCGACGACGTTCAAGTCGGCTCGACCAGCGCCTGCTTTGCGCAATTCAGAGACGACGTTGGTGTCCAGAACGTACATCAGCTGAAATCCGCCTCGCGAAAGAGTTCGCCAGCGCGAGCAGGGTCGAAATCGATGTCTCCCGCGTCGGGCATCGAAAGCAGGCTGACGATGCTGGTCGTAGGCCCCGACAGCTCCTGATAGCGTTCAATCGTCAGAAGCACATGAGCTGGGCGCCCGCGGTCCGTGATGAAGACCGGCCCTGAAGCGGCAGCCTTTTTGGCGCGAGCTGTGTCTTGATTGAACTCGCGGCTGGACAAAGTGGTAATGCTCACAACTGACCCCTGAGGTTCGTAGCAACATTACTACATGCGAGGGGCGACCGCAACATGCGGCGAGTCGTCAACGGACGACTCAAGCCTCAGGCTTCCCGACGCAGCGCCGGGAACAGGATGACGTCGCGAATGGACGGCGAGTCCGTGATCAGCATCATCAGCCGGTCGATGCCGATGCCGCAGCCGCCGGTCGGGGGCATGCCGTACTCCAGCGCGCGGATGAAGTCGGCATCGAAGAACATCGCCTCCTCGTCGCCGGCGTCCTTGTTGGCCACTTGCGCGTGGAAGCGCGCAGCCTGGTCCTCGGCGTCGTTCAGTTCGGAGAAGCCGTTGGCGTACTCGCGGCCGGTGATGAAGAGCTCGAAGCGCTCGGTGATCGCCGGGTTGGCATCCGATGCGCGGGCCAGCGGCGAGACCTCGACGGGGTAGTCGATGATGAAGGTCGGCTCCCAGAGCTTCTCTTCCACGACGGCCTCGAACAGGCCGAATTGCAGCTCGGCCAGGCTCCAGCGTGCGGGGGCTTCTTCGCCAGCGGCGACGATACGGGCGCGCAATACGTCGGCGTTGTCCGCCTCTTCGCTGGTCAGCCCGGCAAACTGGATCAGGGAGTCCCGCACCGACACGCGCGCGAACGGCTTGTCCAGCGCCACCGGCTTGCCGGCATAGGTCAGCGCGGCGCTGCCGGTCGCGGCGATGGCCGCGTGGCGCAGCACGGCCTCGGTGAAGTCCATCTGGTCGTGATGCGTCCAGTAGGCCGCATAGAACTCCATCATCGTGAACTCGGGGTTGTGCCGGACCGAGATGCCTTCGTTGCGGAAGTTGCGGTTGATCTCGAACACGCGCTCGAAGCCGCCCACCACCAGTCGCTTCAGGTACAGCTCCGGCGCGATGCGCAGGAACATCTCCTGGTCCAGCGCGTTGTGGTGGGTCTTGAAGGGCTTGGCGTTCGCACCACCCGGGATGGGGTGGAGCATGGGCGTCTCGACTTCCAGGAAGCCGTGATCCACCATGAAGCTGCGGATGGCCGACACGGCCTTGGAGCGCGCCGTGAAGCGCTTGCGGGCGTCCTCGTCGGTGATCAGGTCAACATAGCGCTGGCGGTACTTCTGCTCCTGGTCGCTCATGCCGTGGAACTTGTCCGGCAGCGGGCGCAGGCTCTTGGTCAGCAGGCGCAGCGTGGTGACCGTGATGGTCAGCTCGCCGGTCTTGGTCTTCATCAGCGTGCCTTCGCCGCCGATGATGTCGCCCAGGTCCCAGTGCTTGAATTGGTCGTACAGCTCGGGCCCGAGGTTGTCGATGGTCACGCGCAGCTGGATGCGGCCGGTGGCGTCCTGCAGCGTGCAGAAGCTGGCCTTGCCCATCACGCGCTTGAGCATCATGCGGCCGGCCACCGTGACCTTGACGGCCTGTGGCTCCAACTCTTCGTTCGGCAGCTCGCCGTATTGCTGCTGCAGCGGCAGCGCGCGGTGCTGGGGCTTGAAGTCGTTGGGGAAGGGCACCGCCGTCGCGGCCCGTATCGCGGCCAGTTTTTCGCGGCGCTCGGCGATCAGTTGGTTTTCGTCGAGGGGGCTGGGCGCTTGTGCTTGAGTCATTGTGTGGGTCGGTGTCCTGCGGCGATTTTATGCGGCCCGGCCGGGCAGCCCGGCTGCCTTCTAGAATGCCGGGCTCCAATACAAAAGGCCGCTGCAAGCGGCTCGGTCTCGCCGCAATGACGATCCAGCTCCCGATCTTGGGTCGACCGATTCGCGTGGCTCTCGCGGGCTGCGGACGCATCTCAAGCAACCATTTCGAGGCGCTGGCCCGCCACAAGGACCAGGTCGAACTGGTGGCCGTCTGCGACACCCACCCGCAGACGCTGGTGGCAGCGGCACAGCGCACGGGCGTGGAAGGCTTCAGCAGCCTGACCCAGATGTTGGCCCACAGCGATGCCGACATCGTCGTCCTCGCCACGCCCTCGGGGCTGCACTCCCAGCAGGCCATCGAGGTGGCCCGCTCCGGGCGTCATGTGCTCAGCGAAAAGCCGATGGCCACCAAGTTCGAGGATGGCGTGGCCATGGTGCAGGCCTGCCGGGACGCGGGCGTGAAGCTGTTCGTCGTCAAGCAAAACCGCCTCAACGCCACCGTTCAGGCGGTCAAGCGGGCGCTCGCCGCAGGCCGCTTCGGCCGGGTCTACATGAGCACGGTCAACGTCTTCTGGACACGCCCGCAGAGCTACTACGACGCCGCCAGTTGGCGTGGCCGCTGGGACATGGACGGCGGCGCCTTCATGAACCAGGCCAGCCACTACGTGGATCTGCTGGACTGGCTGGTCGGCCCGGTGGACAACGTCCACGCCTACACCGCCACGCTGGCGCGCGACATCGAGGCCGAGGACACCGGCGTCATGAGCCTGCGCCTGCGCCACGGCGGCCTTGCGTCGATCAGCGTGACGATGCTGACCTACCCGCAGAACCTGGAAGGCTCGATCACCATCCTGGGCGAGAAGGGCACCGTCAAGATCGGCGGCACGGCCGTCAACAAGATCGAGCACTGGTGCTTCGACAGCACGCATCCCGACGACGAGGCGATCAAGTCCGCCAGCTATGAGACGCCCAGCGTCTACGGCTTCGGCCACGCGGCCTACTACGACAACGTGTTCAAGACACTGCGCGGTCAGGCCGACGCACAAGTGGACGGCTACGAAGGCCTGCGCTCGCTGGAACTGCTGGTGGCCGCCTACCGCAGCGCGCGCGACGGTTGCCGCGTCGGTCTGCCGCTGGTCTTCTGACATGAGCTTCTGGAAGCACGACTCCGCCGTCGTCGACGACGGCGCCCGCATCGGCGACGGCACCCGCGTCTGGCATTTCTCGCATGTCTGCGCCGGGGCGCTGATTGGCGACAAATGCTCGCTGGGGCAGGGTGTGTTCGTCGGCAACGACGTCGTCATCGGCAACAACGTGCGCATCCAGAACAACGTGTCGGTGTACGACGCGGTCGCGCTCGAAGACGACGTCTTCTGCGGGCCATCGATGGTCTTCACCAACGTCTACAACCCCCGCGCGGCCGTGGCCCGCAAGGACGAGTACCGCCGCACGCTGGTCCGTCGCGGCGCGACCCTGGGCGCCAACTGCACCATCGTCTGCGGTGTGACGGTGGGCCCGCACGCCTTCATCGGCGCGGGCGCGGTCGTCCAGAAGGATGTGCCGGCCTTCGCCCTCATGGTCGGCGTGCCGGCCCGGCAGATCGGCTGGATGAGCCGGTTCGGCGAGCGCCTTGAGTTCGAGGCGGACGGGACGGCCAACTGCCCGCACACCGGTGACCGCTACCGGCTCGTCGGCGAGCAATGTGATTTGATTTCTGAAGGCCCCGCCCAGTGAACGCCGCCATCAAGCCAGCCCTGCCGTTCATCGACCTGCAGGCCCAGTACCAGGCCATCAAGGCCAGCGTCGACGCCCGCATCCAGCGCGTGCTGGACCACGGCCAATACATCATGGGCCCCGAGGTGCGGGAGCTTGAAGCCGCTCTGGCGGCCCGCGTCGGCGTTGCGCATTGCGTGACGGTTTCCAGCGGCACGGAAGCCCTGCTGATCGCGCTGATGTCGCTGGACATCAAGCCCGGTGACGAGGTCATCACGACGCCGTTCACCTTTGCCGCGACGGCCGAGGTCATCGTCCTGCTGGGCGCCGTGCCCGTTTTCGTCGACATCCAGCCCGACAGCTGCAACATCGACCCGGCGCTGATCGAGGTGGCCATCACGCCGCGCACGCGGGCGATCATGCCGGTCAGCCTGTACGGGCAGGTCGCGGACATGAACGAGATCAACGCGATCGCGACGCGCCACGGCTTGGCGGTGATCGAGGACGCCGCGCAGAGCTTTGGCGCCACCTACCGCGGCCGCCAGAGCTGCGGCCTGTCGACCTGGGGTGCCACGAGCTTCTTCCCGAGCAAGCCGCTGGGCTGCTACGGTGACGGCGGCGCCATGTTCACCGACGACGCCGGCCTGGCCCAGGCCGCGCGCGAGATCCGCGTGCATGGCCAGAGCCAGCGCTACACCCACACCCGCGTGGGCCTGGGCGGCCGCATGGACACGCTGCAATGCGCCGTGGTGCTGGCCAAGCTGGAACGCTTCGACTGGGAGCTTGAACAGCGCCGGTTGATCGGCCAGCGCTACCAGCAGGCGCTCGCCGAGCTGCCGGTGCAGCGGCTCGCCGTCCGCGAGGACCGCGACTGCGTCTGGGCGCAGTTCACGCTGCTGCTGAGCGGCGCCGAGCAGCGCCAGCAGGTGCAGGCATCGTTGACCGCCCAGGGTGTGCCCACCGCCATCCACTACCCGCGGCCGATGCACCAGCAGCCGGCCTACCAGTCCTTCGCACCCGCCTGGCCGCTGCCGCATGCCGAGGCCGCCGCCCAGCGTGTGCTGAGCCTGCCCATGAGTGCCGACCTCAGCCCGGCGCAGCAGGACGCCGTGGTCGATGCGCTGCGCCACGCGTTGGCCGCTGGCTGACATGGCGCCGTCGCAAGGCGGCATGCGGCGCTCGGCGCTGACGCTGCTGGCCGGCAGTGCGCTGGCTCAAGTCCTGCCGCTGCTGCTGGGTCCCTGGATCGCCCGGCTCTACACGCCGGCCGAGTACGGGCAGTTCTCGCTGGTCTGGACGGTGGCCAGCAACCTGGCTGTCGTTGGCTGCGCGCGCTACGAGTTCGCGCTCGCGCTGGAGACCGGCGACAAGGGCGCTGCGGCGCTGCTGGCCCTGTGCCTGCGCCTGTTGTTGGCCATGACGGCGATGGCCGTCCTCGTTGGTGTCGCCTGGATGATCTGGGCCGACCTGTCCCTCGCTGCCGCCTTGCCGCTGATCGTGCTGGCCGCATCCGCCAGCCAGGCGCTGGGGCAGTGGGCCGCGCGCGCCGGTCAGTTCGCGACATTGGCCTGGGGTCGTGTCGTGCAATGGGGCGGGGGCGCGCTGGCGCAGGTGGGTTTCGGGTTGCTGCAGGCCGGGCCCTGGGGCCTGATCGGCGGTGCGACGTTGGCGACCGCCGCTGCCGCCGCGCTGCAGGCTCGGCCGACGCCGGCGGGCGGCTGGCGCGGCCTGCTCGACTCGCAGCCTTTGCGCGAGATGGCGCACAAGCACCGCGACTTCCCGCTGCTGAACACGCCGCACGCCTTCGCCGGCGCGCTGCAGGACACGCTGGCCATCGCGATGCTGGCCGCCTGGTTGGGCAGCCCGGAGGCGGGCGCCTGGGCGCTGGCGCTGCGCTACCTGAAGGCGCCGGCATCACTGGTCGGTGGGTCGCTGTCCCAGGTGCTCTATCCGCGCCTGACGCAGGCCGGCAGCTTCGCCGAAGCGCGGGCGCTGGTGAGGCGAAGCATGCTGCTGCTGGCAGGCATTGCCTTGCCGCTGATGCTGGCGCTGCTGGCGCTGGGGCCCTGGTTGTTCGAGCTTGTCTTCGGCCCCGAGTGGCGCGGCGCCGGCGAGCTGGCGCGGTCGCTGGCGCCCTACATCGCGCTGCATTTCATCGCCTCGCCGCTGTCCGTCGTGCTGATGGCCTGGGGCGCGCAGGCCTGGGGGCTCAAGCTGGCGCTCGTGGGGCAGGTGCTGTTCGTCGCCGGCCTGGCGGCGGGCCTGCACCTGGGCGGCCTGGCTGGCGCCGGTTGGGGCGTGTCTGCGGCGATGCTGCTCTACTTCGGCTACTTTTTCTGGGCGCTGCTGCAGTGGGCGCCCGCAACCAGGGAGATGACGTGAAGGCAAGCCTGGCAAGGCGAGCATGGCAGCCGGTGAAGCGGCTCGTCTCGCGGCTTTGGGGGCCACGCATGGTGGGCGGCCTGGTGCGAGGGGACGGTGAGTTCCTGCCGCACACGCGAGTCAGCAACAGCGCGGTGGTGTTCGCGCCCGAGCAACTCGACGTCGGCGACCACGTCTTCATCGGCCACTTCAGCGTGCTCGATGCCACCTACGGTTTGCGCATCGGCGAGGGTTGCCAGATCGGCTTCTTCACCGGCGTATTCACGCATTCCAGCCATGCTGCCATCCGCCTGTACGGCCGCGAGTATGTGAAGGTGCCGCACAAGCAGGCGTACTACACCGCGAGCGTCGACATCGGCCCCTACAGCTTCGTGGGCGCACACGCGACACTGCTGCCGGGTACCCGCCTGGGCAAGGGCAGCCTCGTGTCAGCCTACAGCCTGGTGCAAGGTGAATTCCCCGACTTCGCCATCGTGGCCGGTCAGCCGGCCAAACAGGTCGGTGATACGCGCCACAAGGACGCGCAGCTGCTGCGCCAGCACCCCGAGCTGGCCGCGCACTACCAAGCCTGGGCAGGGTGCGAACCATGAGTCTGAGCGGGGGGCTCAAGCTCGTCCTCATCGGCGACGGCGAAAGCCCGCACCTGCTCAAGTGGGCGCGCGCGCTGCAGCCACGCGTGCAGCTGCACGCCATCTCGTCGCGCGGCTTCCTGCCCGAGTTCCTGCAACTGCTGCCCGATGCGCGCCGGCTGGCCTTGAACACCTCCCCGGACCATGGCGGCGGCAATGTCGCGCTGATCAAGCAGCTGCCGAAGATCGGCGCCTGGCTGGCCGACACCGACGCCGACTGGCTGCATGCCCACTACCTGACCTCGCACGGCTCGCTGGCGTGGGCCGCCAAGCTGGGCTGGCGGCTGCGCGCGCAGATCGCCGGCTCCGCCTGGGGCAGTGACATCCTCGTCACGCCCAACCAGGGCGGCGCCTGGCGCTGGATGACGAAGAAGGTGCTGCGCTCCTGCGCCGTCACGACCTCCGATTCGCTGCACATGACCGAGCGCATGCGCGAGCTGGGCGCGGGCGAGGTCATGACCTTCCCCTTCGGCCTGGAGGCCATGCCCAAGGCGAATGCGAAGAAGCAGCCCTGGCTGTGCTTTGCCAACCGGGGCCTGGAGCCGATCTACCGGCCCGAGCGCGTCATCGACGCGTTCGTGCGCATCGCGGCGGCACAGCCCGAGGCGCGGCTGGTCGTCGCCAACGACGGCTCGCTGCGCGCCGCGCTGGAGGCGGAGGTCGCGTCACGCGGTCTGGCAGAGCAGGTCACGTTCACCGGCCGGCTGGACGCGCAGACGCAGGCCGCGCACTACGCCCGCGCGACCTGGTTCCTGAGCCTGCCCGAGAGCGATTCTGTCTCCGTCTCCGTGCTGGAGGCCATGGCCCATGGCTGCGTGCCGCTGCTGTCCGAGCTGCCCGCCAACCGAGAAGTGATCGGCGATTCGGCGCGAGGCCTGATCGTGAATTCGTTCGACGACCTGCCAGCCCGCATGACCGCGTTGGACACGGCCCGGCTGGCTGCCATCAACCGCGACTGGGTGGCCGCCAACGGCCTGTTCGAGCCACATGTGCAGCGCTTCCTGACCCGCCTGAAAGAGCTGACCCCGGCATGAGGATTTTGCTGGTCAACCACTACGCTGGCTCGCCGCGCCACGGCATGGAGTTCCGCCCCTACTACCTGGCCCGCGAGTGGGTGAGGGCGGGGCACGAGGTCACCATCGTTGCGGCCAGCCATTCGCATGTGCGCGCCGTGCAGCCCGAGATGGCGGGCGAGCCGCGCGAGGAGGTCATCGACGGCATCCGCTACCGCTGGCTGCCGGTGCCGGTCTACCAGGGCAATGGCATCGGGCGGCTGCGCAACATCTTCTCGTTTCTGCGCCAGCTGCGCGCCGACGCCAACCGGCTGGTGCGCGAGCTCAGCCCCGACGCCGTCATCGCGTCCAGCACCTACCCAATGGACATCTGGGTCGCCAGGAAGCTCGCGCGGCTGGCCAAGGCCATGTTGGTCTACGAGGTGCACGACCTCTGGCCGCTGTCGCTGATCGAGCTGTCCGGCATGTCGCCGCGCCATCCGTTCGCCATGCTCTGTGGCAAGGCCGAGGCCGATGGCTACCGCGACGCCGACCTGGTGGTCTCCATGCTGCCCTGCGTGCATGAGCACATGGCCTCGCGGGGCCTGGATCTGACCAAGCTGCATATCGTGCCCAACGGCTTTGCGCCGGAGGAGTGGCAGGGCCAGTCGGCACCGCTTGACGTCGCGTTGTCAGCACATCTGGCTGCTGAGCGCGCCGCCGGCCGCGTCGTCGTCGGCTATGCCGGCTCCATGGGCCTGCCCAATGCGCTGGACGTTCTGCTGGATGCCGCCGCGCACATGAAGGATGCGCAGCTGAGCTTCGTGCTGGTCGGCAGCGGTCACGAGGCTGCGCGACTGACCGAGCGTGTGACAGCCGAAGGGCTGACAAACGTGCGCTTCTTCCCACCCATTCCCAAGGCGCAGATCCCGACGCTGCTCAGCCACTTCGACATCGCCTACATCGGCTGGCAGCGCACGCCCATCTACCGCTTCGGCATCGCGCCCAACAAGCTCATCGACTACCTGATGGCGGGCCGCGCGGTACTGCATTCGGTCGATGCCGGCAACGACCCGGTGGCCGAAGCGGGCGCCGGGCTGACGGTCGCGCCCGAGGACGCGGAAGCGGTGGCTCGGGGGTTGTTGAAGCTGGCCGCCCTGTCGCCCGACGAGCGCACTGCGATGGGCCAACGCGGCCGCGCCTTCGCGATGGCCCACCACGCCTACCCCGTGCTGGCGGCGCGCTTCATCGATGCGCTGACGTGAGCGAACTGGACGCCATCGCCGAACGCTACGCCCGCCGAGGCACCGGCGACCGCTACAGCCTGCTGCGCCCGGAGGTCTGGCAGATGTGGCAGGAACGCCAGCGCGAGCTGCTCAAGCTGTTGGCCCAGCGCCCAGGCCATCCCGCCGACTGGCATGCCACCGAGGTTGGCTGCGGCGCCGGCGGCAACCTGCTGGAGCTGCTGCACCTGGGGCTGCAACCTGCCCATCTGACCGGCATCGAACTGCTGCCTGAGCGCCTCAGCGCCGCGAGGGCAACGCTGCCGGAACGCGTGCGCCTGCTGGCCGGTGATGCTTCAACCGCCGACATCCCGGATGCCAGCCAGGACCTGGTGCTGCAATCCACCGTCTTCTCGTCCATCCTCGACGACCAATTGCAGCAGCGCGTGGCCGACGCGATGTGGCGCTGGCTCAAGCCCGGTGGCGCGGTCGTCTGGTACGACTTCACCGTCGACAACCCGCGCAACCCGGACGTGCGCGGCGTGCCGCTGAAGCGGGTGCGCCAGCTCTTTCCGCAGGCGCGCTTCACCGCCCGCCGCGTGACGCTCGCGCCGCCGTTGGCGCGTGCATTTCCGCTTGCCTATCCGTTCTTCAATCTCGTGCCGTGGCTACGCACTCACCGCTTGATCCTGATCCAGCGTTAACATCAACGCATCACTGCATCAGATGTTTTGTCATGCGCACCACGCTCGATATCGACGACGACTTGCTGGCCGCTTCCAAGGAACTTGCTCGTCACGAAGGCACGACGGCCGGCGCCGTGGTGTCTCGACTGCTGCGTCAGGCCCTGACGGCGCGTGCTGTTGCGGACGACGCGCCGCGCTATTCGGTGCCCGGATTCCGTCCGTTCGCCGCCAAGCCGGGTGCGGTGGTGACCAACGACATCCTCAACCGGCTGCGCGATGAGGAAGGCGTTTGACGTTGCGCGCACTTCTCGACGTCAACGTCCTCCTTGCCCTGCAGGACCAAGCCCACGTCCACCATGACACCGCCATGCGTTGGCTGGCCGGCCATTTGGACGGTGGCTGGGCATCTTGCCCGTTGACTCAGAACGGCTGCCTGCGCATCCTCAGCCGCCCCGGTCATCCGAACGCGCAGACGCCCAATGCCGTGCGCGAGCGCCTGGCCGAGGCCACCAGCCACGAGATGCACCGCTTCTACGCCGACGATTTCAGCCTGCTGGACCCTGGCGTGCTGAGCTGGAGCCACATCACCGGCTCCCGCCAGCTCACCGACGCCTATCTGCTCGCGCTGGCTGTGCGCCACGGCCTGCGCCTGGTCACCTTCGACCGTGGCATTCCGCTGCATGCGGTACCCGGTGCGCGGCCCGAGCATCTCGTCACCCTGGTCTCATGACGGTGCTCACCGCCTCGCGGCGATAGCCAAGCCCCGATGACCGAAAATCCCACCCGATGAGTTCCCAGCCCTTCCTCCCTTTTGCCTTGCCCGATATCGGCGACGACGAGATCGCCGAGGTCGTCGACACGCTGAAATCCGGCTGGATCACGACCGGTCCAAAGGCCAAGCGCTTCGAGCAGGCCTTCGCCGAGTTCCTGGGCGACCCGCAGATTGAATGCATCGCCGTCAACTCCGCCACGGCCGGCCTGCACCTGGCACTGGAGGCCATCGGCATCGGCCCAGGCGATGAGGTCATCACGACCACCCACACCTTCACGGCCACGGCCGAGGTCGTGCGTTACCTTGGCGCCGATGTGAAGCTGGTCGACATCGACCCGGCGACGCTGAACATCGACATCGCCGCCATCGAGGCCGCCATCACGCCTGCTACCCGCGCCATCATGCCGGTGCACTATGCAGGCCTGGCCGTGGACATGATCGCGTTGCTGGACATCGCCCGCCGCCACGGCCTGCGCGTCATCGAGGACGCCGCGCATGCGCTGCCGACGACGCTGGAGAAGGAACTCATCGGCACGCTGGGCAGTGACGCCACGGTGTTCAGCTTCTATGCCAACAAGACGATGACGACGGGCGAGGGCGGCATGCTGGTCACGCGCAACCCCGAGCTGGCAAAACGCGCCCGCATCATGCGGCTGCACGGCATGAGTCGCGACGCCTTCGACCGCTTCACGGCCAAGGTGCCGAGCTGGTACTACGAGATCGTGGCGCCCGGCTTCAAGTACAACCTGACCGACATCGCTGCCGCGATGGGCCTGCACCAGCTCAAGCGCCTGCCAGCCTTCCAAGCACGCCGCGAGCAGATCGCCGAGCGTTTCAACGCCGCGTTCGCTGATCTGCCTCTGCTTCTGCCGCCATGTGCTCCGGAAGGAGATACGCATGCCTGGCACCTCTACGTGGTGCGCATGGCCGACGAGGCGGCGATCACCCGCGATGCCTTCATTGAAGGCATGTTCGCCGCAGGCATTGGCTGCAGCGTGCATTACGTGCCGCTGCACCTGCATCCCTACTGGCGCGACCGTTACGGCCTGACGCCCGAGCAGTTCCCCCAGTCGCAGAAGGCCTTTGAGCGCACGGTCAGCCTGCCGCTGTACACGGCGATGAGCGACGCCGATGTCGAACGCGTCATCGCCGCCGTGCGCGGCCTGCTCGCCTGAGCCGACCTTGGCCAAGCGCTTGTTCGACGTGATCTGCTCAGGGCTGGGCCTGCTGCTGCTGTCCCCGTTGCTGCTGGCTGCGGCGGTGTGGGTCAAGCTCGACTCGCCGGGGCCGGCGCTGTTCCGCCAGACCCGCGTGGGCCGTTTCGGCGTGCCGTTCACCATCCACAAGTTCCGTACCATGCAGGTGGGGCAGGGCGCCCAGATCACCGTCGGCGCCGACCCGCGCATCACGCGCGCCGGTCGCTTGCTGCGCTCCACCAAGCTCGACGAACTGCCGCAGTTGTGGGACGTGCTGCGCGGCGCGATGAGCCTCGTTGGCCCGCGCCCCGAGGTGCCCCGCTACGTGGCGCTGTACCCGACCGAGCTCCGCGACATCGTGCTGTCGGTGCGGCCGGGTATCACTGACCCGGCCTCGCTGCGCTTTCGCAACGAGAGTGAACTGCTCGCAAAAGCCGCCGACCCCGAGCGTGAGTACGTGGAGGTCGTGCTGCCCACCAAGCTGCGGCTGGCGGCTGACTACGTGCGCAGCGCCAGCCTGATGGGCGATGTGCGGCTGATCCTGGCCACGCTTGGCGCGCTGAAGAACTGAGAGCCTGACGATGAACTGGTTGTCCCTGGATGCCTGGCTGACGCGCCTCCGTCCGCACCGAGAAGCGCTGGCGCTTGCGCTGGACATGGTGGCTGTGGCCGTCGCCTGGCAGGCCACCTACCTGTTCCGCCTGGGCTTCGAGCGGTGGTTCAGCGCTCGGCCCGATTACGACCAGTGGGTGCTGCTGGGCGTTGTCGCCGTCTACGCGTTGCTGTTGAAGTTGCTGAAGGTGCCCAAGGGCATGTGGCGTTTCAGCGGCTTCGGCGAAATCAAGCGTCTGGCCGTTGTCTGCGCGGCCGCCGGCCTGATCGTGTCCGTCGTCGTGCTGATGGCCCAGCTGACCAAGGTGCCGCGTGCGGTGCTGGCGCTGCATCCGGTCTTCACGCTGATGGCGCTGGCCATGATGCGCATGGGCTACCGCATGCTGTACGAGCACATGCGCAGCCGCATCAGCGGCAGCGCGCAGGAGCAGCGGCGGGCGCTGGTGATGGGGGCTGGCGACGCAGGCCGGCTGCTGGTGGCGGGCATCCAGCATAGCCAGGGCTGGGTGGTGGTGGGCTTCCTCGACGACGCGCCGGAGAAACGCGGCGCGCGCGTCGCGGGGGTGCCGGTGATCGGCGTGCTCGAGGACGCGACGCGGCAGGCGGATCTGCACGGCATCACGCATGTGATCGTGGCGATGCCGGCGGCGACGACGGCGCAGCGCCGCCGCGCGCTGGACCTGGCAGGCAAGACCGGCTTGGCGGTACTGACGGTGCCAAGCAGCGAGGAACTGCTGGCGGGGCGCACGGTCAACCAGGTGCGCGACATCGAGCCGGAGGACCTGCTGGGGCGCGAGCCGGTCGAGCTCGACGAGGGCGGCATCAGCGAATGCCTGGGCGGCAAGGTGGTGCTGATCACCGGGGCGGGCGGGTCGATCGGCTCGGAGTTGTGCCGCCAGGTGGCACGCTACGGCCCGTCAAAGATCGTGTTGTACGAACTCAGCGAGTTCGCGCTGTACACCATTGAACAGGAGCTGGGTGAGAAGTTTCCGCACATCCCGCTCGTTCGGTTGATCGGCGACGTGAAGGATCTGGAGCACCTCCGCTACGTCTTCGGCAAGTACAAGCCGCAGATCGTGTTCCACGCGGCGGCGTACAAGCATGTGCCGTTGATGGAAGAGGAGAACGCGTGGGCGGCGTTGAGGAACAACACGCTGGGGACATATCACGCGTGCCTAGCGGCAGCGGAACATGGTGTCGAGCGCTTCGTGATGATCTCGACGGACAAGGCCGTCAATCCGACCAACGTCATGGGGGCGACCAAGCGTGCCGCCGAGCTCGTCATCAGTCACATGGCCAGTCAAGGCCATGCGACGAAATTCATGGCGGTGCGCTTCGGCAATGTGCTTGGCTCTAGCGGCAGCGTCATTCCAAAGTTCAAGGAACAGATCGCGAAGGGTGGGCCGGTGACGGTGACCCACCCCGACATCATTCGCTACTTTATGACCATCCCAGAGGCGGCGCGGCTAGTCGTGCAGGCTGCGGCCATTGGTGCGACGGGCCAAGTGCTAGTGCTGGACATGGGCGATCCTGTGAAGATTGTTGACCTCGCCCGCACGATGATTCGCATGGCCGGCCATGGCGAGCAAGACATCGTCACTCGGTTCACAGGCCTGCGGCCGGGCGAGAAACTCTACGAGGAACTGATCGCCGACGCCGACACGACTCTGCCGACGAAGGTGGCCAGGGTGCGCATCGCCACCCTCGGCGCGGCGCCGTCCGACGGTGCGCTGCTCGACTGGGTGACGAGCGTGATCGACAACCGCCACTGGAAGCGGGAGATCGTAGTTGCCGGGCTCAGGCGCTGGGTGACCGAGTACGGAAAACCACCGTCCCGCCAGGCGGACGGCGAAGAGGCGGCAAGGGCCGCTCCATGACAGGTCCCGAGGCACGCAAGGCACTGTGTTATCGCCTGGGCGCGGCGGCCGTCCTGGCGGTGGTCGCCGCCATGGGCCTCGTCGCCTCTACCGGGCCGGGACGCGCTTGGCTGCACCGTGTCGACAGCGGGTGGTTGGGCGAACGTGCGATGGACAGCTTGGCGCGCCTGCGCTCGGCGGAAGACTGGTCGGGCGCCCAACCGCTGCGGCCCGGACAGGACTACACGTGGCTAAAAGCCGGGGCAGCACCGCTGCGCATCGCCCACGCGCTGGGCGACGCCGGGCTGCCGACGGCCAACACGCTGGGGGCGATGCGCGCGGCGTACCAGGCCGGCCTGCGCGTCTTCGAGGTGGACCTGGTGCTGGAGGGCGGCGAACTGCACTGTCAGCACGACCCGGGGCCACAGCCCGGCATCGCACGCGACGGTTGCACCTTCGGTGCGCTACTGGGGGTGCTGCCGGCGGATGCGTGGCTCGTGCTCGACCTCAAGACGGATTTCTCCGGCACCGGGCAGCAGGTCGTGGAGCGCCTGAAGGCACACGCAGACGCACGGCGCGTGGTGTTCCAGCTGTACCGGCCGGAAGACTTTGCACGCTTCAACGGCTGGCAGCGGGAGATCGCCTTGCCCGGGCCCATCGTGACAGCCTACTTGGCCCACCGTCGTGTCGACCACGTGGCCTTCCATGTAGCACGCAGCGGCGTGCGCGCCTTCACCCTGCCGCTCCAGCGCCTGCCGGCACTGCATGAGCGGCCTGCCGGCATGGCGGTGCTGGTCCATCCCGTCCATGACTGCGGTGCCTGGGCGTCCGCGGGCGCCGCGCAGGTCGATGGGCTCTACACGCGGGCATCGCTGCGGTGCGGCTCCCCACTCGCCGCCGGAGCGTCATGAGCTTCGGCCGCCTCCGCCCCAAGTCGCTCACTGCGCCCCTCGACCGCCGGCAGCGCTGGCCTTTCGCCTTGCGCTTCGCCGTGGTGCTGGTGGCGCTACATGCGCCGTCCTGGCTCGCCGCCCTAGTGCTCCAGGCGCCGATGGCGGAAGAACGCCCGTTGCTCAACCTCGACCTTCTCGTGGCCGCGTCGATCGCCTGCCTGTCGACGGGCGCTGGTGGCGTCGCCCTGCTGCTGGCCTGGGCCGCCGACTTCATTCGGGCCGCCGCCAAAAACTACCACTTCATGTCCGCGATGGACTTCGTGGATGCGATGCGCTTCGTCGACATGCTAAACCTGGGCAGCTTCGTGTCCCTGCCCATGCTGGCCATCGTGGTCGGCCTGGCGCTGTGCGCCTGTGTCGTGCTCGGTCAGGCGCGGCGCATGCCGCTCCTCGTCCTGCCCTTGTGGGTGACCATCGTGGGCGCGGCGGGCTTCGATGTCGCCAACGGGTCGTTCCATATCTTCGGCCTCGACAAGGACAGCCGCATCGTCAAGATGAACTTCGCCGGCAGCCCGGCCTGGAACGTGTGGCGCGCCGAACAACGCAACCCCTTGGCCTCGGGTGCGCTCGTCCCGATGCAGGACCCGGTGTCCTTCACGGCCCAGCGCGAATGGACACTGGCGCATCCGGGCCAGACCTCCATGCTGGTTCTGGTCGAATCGATGGGACTACCGAAGGCCCCGGAAGTGCTCGACTGGCTGCGCGGCAGGCTCTTCACGCAGCGGCTGTCGACCCGTTGGACTGTGCGTCAATCGGACGAGGCGTTCCGGGGTACCACGACCTCCGGCGAACTCCGGGCGCTGTGCGGCCTGCAAGGGCACTACTCGCGCCTCGACGACACGCTTGCGGCGCGCTGCCTGCCGCAAATGCTCGCCGGCCAGGGTACGACCAGCATCGGGATCCATGGGTTCGGCCTGCGCATGTTCGACCGCAACCAATGGTGGCCACGCATCGGGCTCGCGCCCTGGCAGTGGCCCGGGCGGCCGCAGGCGCAGCTGCCGATGAGCTGCAACCAAGCCTTCCCCGGGGTCTGCGATGCCGCAGTGCTGGACTTGGCGGTGGCCCAGGCCCAGCAGCCTGCGCGCTTTGTCTATGCGCTGACACTGGACACGCACCTGCCGCTCGACCAGGACCACGCGAGCCCGCTACCAGCCGACCTCAAGGCGCGCTGCGCGGCCTCCGGCACGCCGGAAGAGGCCTGCCACCTAGTGCGGCAGTTGGGCGACGTGCTGGGCACGCTGAGCCAGTCGCTGGTCGGCTCGCGTGCGACGCCGTTCGTGGTGGTGGTGGGCGACCATGCACCGCCCTTCGGCGAAGCGGCCAACCGACAGGCCTTCGTGGCGGACCGGGTGCCGATCTTCGTGCTGACGCCCCTGGATGCCGGGAAGCGTTGATGGGCGCCGCAGCGGCGGCTCAGGCGGCCAGCACGCGGCGATAGACCTCTAGGGTCTGTTCGACCATACGGTCGGCGGTGAAGTGGATGTCGAAGCGACGCCGGCCGGCATCGCCCATGCGCCGTGCCAGCGCGGGATCGGCGACCAACTGGCGCAGGGCAGTGGCCAGCGAGGCGGGATCGTTCACCTCGGCGTTGATCCCTGTCTCGCCATCGGCGTTGACCCAGGGCACGCCGGAGCCGGCGATGCGCGTGGCGACGATAGGCAGCCCTGCCTGCATCGCTTCGAGCAGCACCATGCCGAAGGCCTCTGCGCGGTTGGTGGAGGGCAGGCAGAACACGCTGGCTTCCGCCATGTGGGCGGCTACCTCCAGGTCGGACAGCCGCCCGGTGAAGACCACCCGCTGTTCCAGCCCGAGTTCGCGTACTCGCTGCCGGTGCGTGTCGAGCAGTTCGCCGCCGCCGCCCACGAGCACCAGGGTGTCCGGGTCCAGCGAACGGGCCGCGTCAATCAAGATTTCGAAGCCCTTGTAGGTCGCCATGCGCCCGATCGAGAAGACGATCGGGCGCGCGCCATGTCGCCGCCGCAGCGCGGCACGCGCCTCGGCCAGCCCGGTGGTGGCCTGGTGCAGGCGTTCGGCACGGATGCCGAGCGGGACCACGTGTACCTTGTGCCGGTGCGCCGCCAGCCAGGGCGATGCCTCGGCGTAGGGCAGCGAGGTGGCGATGATGGCGTCCGCCCGGCGCAGCATCGAGGCCTGTAGCGGCTCGTACAGCTTGATGGCGCGCGCCTGGTTGATGATGTCGCTGTGCCAGTGCAGCACGACCTTGCCGGTGGGGCGTGCCAGTTGCAGGGCCACGTTGGCCATCGGGTTGGGCAGGTGGACGTGCACGATCTCGTGCTGCCTGCGTACCTTGGCCAGTTCGCTGACCAGCGCTGGCGACAGCGAGGTCGACAGTAGCTTGGCGTAGGACCCGGTGCGGGTCACCGCCACCGGGCCGTAGTGATCGCGCACGGTGCGGAGGCTGGTGTTTGCGCAGAGCACGTCGGTGGGGTGCCCACGCGCCACCAGGCCTTCCGCGAGTTCGTAGGTGGCGGTCTCGATGCCGCCGAACACCGGCGGGTAGAACTTGGTCAGCTGGAGTGTCTTCATGATGGCGTGCGGCGCGAAGAGAGGCCCTGCTCGATGGCGTCGCTGGCCTTTGTGCACCAGGCTTGCGATGTGATGAGGTGGGTCTGGGTCCAGGCCACGCTGCGGCGGCTGAGCGACGCGCAGGCGGCTTCGTCGGACAGCAACCGGGCGACTTCGGCCGCGAACCGCTCGGCTCCGTCGGCCACGCAGGCTGCCGGCTCGGCACCCGTGTCCTGGATGCCTTCCATGCCGCATGAAGTGGTGAGCAGAGGTAGGCCGGCCGCCATCGCGGTGACATTTTTGATCTTCACACCGGCGCCGCTGAGGATCGGCGCGACGAACAGCTTGGCGCTGGCGAGCATGCCGCTCAGGTCGGGAACAAAGCCGTGGCCGACGACACGTCCTTCACGCTGGTAGCGCTCGCTGCCGGCCCCGACGAGATGCAGGCGACACGATACAGGCAGCATGTCCATGACCTGCGAGAGGAACCACTCTATGCCTTCCTTGTTGGGCGGCCAGTTGAAGTTCGACACGCACAGCAGGTCGACTGGGCGCGACTGCCATTCGTACGGCACGGCGGGCTTGGCGAACTGCAACGGGTCTTCCAGCAGGGGCGGCAGCCATGACTTCCAACGGCTGCAGGTGTCGGCGGCGTGTTCGGTCGACGAAATGTGCAGGGTTGCCATGGCGGCGCGGGCGATGCGGTCCTCGAAACGCGCGATGCGTTGCCGCTCGATGCGCGCCAGCAGGTTGACGGGCTTTACGAGCTGGTGTTCGGCGTTGTGCTTGCGCACGATATAGGGAATGTCGAGCGCCTCGAAGATCTCGTGGTCATACGCCGAATAGTCGTGGTTGCACCAGACCAGGTCGAAGCCGGCGTAGAACGTGGCTGGCCGGTGCAGGACGCGGTAGGACGCAAGCTTCAGCGACTTGCCGCCGAGGACCTCGAGCGCCAGCCGCGAATAGGAGAGCTGGTGGCGCCGCACCGGCAGGGGCGCGCCGAACAGCGTGTGGACCTCGGCCATGGACTGCAGGGCGTTCAGCTCCGAACGGGTGACGACGCCTCCCCCGTGCTGTTCGGTCGCCGGGTCATAGGTGTTGATGAAGAGGATCTTCATGCCGGCTGTGGAGCCGGCAGCGCAGGCTGCGCCGGTCGCGCCGGGGCCCGCTGCCGCCGGCCGTCGTCCGACCTGCGTGGGTACCAGCGGACCAGGATGGCCAGGACAAGGAAGCAGGAGATCGACTCGTGGCCGCTGGTCGACATGGCCGACAGCAGCGTGTAAACGATTGCCGCCTTGGCACGCGGATCGGCGAGGTAGCAGCGCCGTGTCAGGCGCCATAGCATCAGGATGAACGGCAGGCCGAAGATCAGCGTGAAGTCCATCAGCGTGGACTTGGTCGACACGTTGTTCAGCTCCTCGACGATGTCGACCACCTCGGTCAGCACCAGCGGCACGCGATCGCCGAGCCAACCCATGGACCACCCGCCGAAGGTCTGGATGGCGCCGTAGAAGCCGTAGTAGCCATACCCCAGCGGATTGCAGACGGCGCCGGCGAACGTGGCCAGGAACAAGGTGCTGCGGGTCGAGGCTGAGGTGAAGTTCTCGATGTCGATGAGCACCACGTCGACCTGGCGCAGGAGCAGCCACGAGAAAAGCGGCAGCAGCAGGATGAATGCCGGCAGCAGCTTGCGAGTCATGCCCACGGTGACCGCCGCGGCCAGCACGCTGATGGCGGCACCCTTGGAATCGAGGCCGGTGAGCAGCAAGGTCAACAGCACGATGAACACGGCCAGGCGCCGGGCGTTGTAGCGACGGTTCGCTTCGTACAGCAGGAACAGGGCGATCAGGCAGCGCCCTACCATGGTCGCGAAGTGCGAGTTCTCCTGCATGAAGGCGCGTGGGCGCAAGATCTCGTAGGTGGCGTACTCGCCGCCAAAGATCACCTCATTCAGGGCGGGCGGAAGAATGCCCCTGAGAACGTCGCCGAGTAGGTAGCCTATGCCGCAGATGACCAGCGCCGCGGTGAGGCCGTTCATCAGGTGGCGCTTGCGCAGGTGAGGAACGCATATCAGCGGGCTCAGCCAGACCATGCTCAGGATCAGCAAGGTAAAGGTCTTGGCGAGGTAGGACGAGTTCAGGCCAAAGAAAAGTACCGAGGGCACGGAGACCAGCAGGCCCCAGGCGATGAGGCGGCGCGCGTCACGCGCCTCTGCGTTACGCAGGCGCCTGAGGGGCAGCAGCACCAGGAGACTGATGGCGATCAGCAGTACCCCCGGCGAGGCTGCGAGGTAACCCAGGAACGAGGGCTGGTAAACCGCGCCGAAGGCGGTCAGCGCCAGACCGGTCGTGTACAAGCGCGAGAAGCCCGCCGTGTCGCGGTATCTCCTGCCGCCAGGGTACGGCTGCGATCTGAGCGCTGCAGGCGGCGAGGCGGTTGTCATGGTGTCGGCTTGCGTTCGGCGTCCGGCACGAGGAAGGACTGGTTGAACGGCGACGCCAGTCGTTCCAGCAGTCGCAGGATGCGTTCATAGCGGCTCACGCCGATGACCAGCATGAGCCTGCGCATCAAGCCTTCTGCGAACCTGGCCTGCACTTCCTGCCGCGCCTTGACTACCCTCGCGGCGCCGCCACCGCCGGCATGCGGTCTCGGCAACAGGCGCAGGTGATCGAGGCGACGGTAGAAGTCGCTGTCGCTGCAGAACAGTGCGGCCGAGTCGGCCTGCAGCGTTCCAAGCGCGACGAGACGGCGGACCACCTTCGGGATGTCTCGCCCGTTGTCAAAGCGGGCGAACGAGTACGGGATCTTCTTCAGCTTTGCGTGGTCGTTGTCCTTGAGCCGCTGCCGGTAGTCGTCGCACAGGCCGCGCAGCTCGGGCCGGCTTGCCAGGGTCTGGTCGCAGGGGTACTTGGTGATCAGATCGCGTTCTTCAGCTGTGGGCTCGAACACGAAGCCGCTGAAGTGACAGAAGATCAGTGGCTGGTCACCGACGAAGTAGCGGTTGCCGTCGAAGCGCACAGTGCGCTCGTGCAGGTTCCAGTAGGCGACGTTCAGGCCGGAATGGCGCACCGGCTGGACACCGTCGAAGAACATGGACGCGAGGTCCATGAATTTCTGGTCGACGAAGAATCCTTCCGTCGGCGCGTGGAAGCCGCGGCTGAGGCAACGGTCTTCCCACCAGCGCAGCATTCGCACGGACTCGTCGGAGCGCCGCACTGCGGCGAAACCTAGGTTGTAGCCGCCGTAGCGCAGCAGGTCTTGCTCCCAGGGGCAGTCGAGGCCGTCGCGCGGGACAATCGTGTGCGGGGTGAGCACGACGTTGGCGCTGTCTAGTCCTGCCCAGACCGGCGCCAGGCTGTCATACAGGACAGTGTCGGGATCCATGTAGATACAGCGCTCGTGCGACTTCAGCAATTGCAGAAAGGCGCTCGGCTTGACGTTTGTGTTGAGCTCCAGGACATCGAAGATGAAGGCCTTGCGTTCGAAGTCGGCGATCGGCAGCTCCTCGGCCCAGACGATCTCCGCCAGGTCGGTGTCCAGCGGCGGCAGCTCAGACTTCCTGTCGACGACGACGATGTAGCGCTTCGCGTCCGGTTCATGGGCACGCACGCTTTGCATTAGCGTGCGTGCCTGGCCGAGATAGTTGCGGGAGCAGATGGTGAAAAGGGCCGCGTCCATTGGCAGAAGGTAAAAGCGCTCTGGCTGTGAAGAGGAATTAGGAGCGCCCGCGCAGCGATGCGGCGCCCGGGGCTGTCTTGATGATTCGGGCGGGTGCGCCGCCCACTACTGCCCTGGGAGGCACGTCCCGAGTGACCACGGCGTTGGCTCCGACAATTGCGCCTTCGCCGATGCGGACCCCGGGCATGATGGCCGCGCCCTCGCCGATCCAGGCGTTGCGCTCGATGATAACTGGCCCCTTCGAGTGCAAGGGCCGCAGGACCGGCCGCATGTCCAGAGTCGATCCGTCGGTGTTGCCGTGGGCGTGGTCCGAGATGTAGACCCGGCTCGCGAGCATTACACCATCGTGCAATTCGACACGGTCGACGACGCCGATGTGGCAGTCGTTCTCCATGGACACGTTCGCGCCGATCCAGAGCAGGGGATGGAATCGCTCGCCGCCATAGCGGTGGTAGAGCTCGATGCGGCAACGGATACCTAGCGTGAGCCGGCCGTGCAGGCGCACGCCACGCAGCCCGAGGAACTGGCCATGCGGGCCGATGAAGACCGGATTCCGTTCGGCGCTTCCGCTGCGCAGATTCCAGAAGACGCCGCGCGTCCAGGCGAACGCGACCCGCGCTCGGCGGCACAGGCCGTCGACGATCCATTCGCCGCGTTGCCCGGCCTGCCTCAGGCGGGCTCGGATCGCCAGCCGCCATGCCAGGGCCTTACCCAGCCCCTGCAGCAGGCGGCGGGCCAGGTTTGAGGCTAGGGGGCTTCCGGTCAGCACGGTGCGGTACAGCGACTTCGTCAGGCCGAGGTCCTTGCCCTTATCGAGGAACTCGGGTGGCAGCGACTCCAGCTTGAAGTCGCCGAGGTGCGCGAAGCGCACCGTGTAGAGCAGGCGCGGCAGGTTGGACAGCGCATTGCTCTGCTTGATGATGTGCCCTAGCGTCGAGCGCGGCCCGAAGGCGGCATCGACGAGGCGCGGCAGGTTGACGCCGAAGACCTGAGTCAGCGAATAACCGCCGCTGTTGTTGCCCGTCGCCATGATCACCGGGCCGTTGCTGACGAGGAACCGGCTGCCGTGGCGCAGCAGCAGGAACACCCAGTGCAGCTGGGCGAGCGTAGTGCCGCGGAACTCCGCGCTGGGGCCTGCCGGCGCGAGGCGCCGATAGCGCGCGAGGTCGAAGACCACCGACGAGATAAAGGTCAGCCAGTAGTTCGTGCGGCAAGTGAACTCGAAGACATCGATCGGCTCGGACGGGATGCTCGTGTCCGCTTCCGGGATGCGGGCCTCGAAGGCGTTCGGGAACCAGGCACTGTGGAGGTAGAGCAGGTCCGGCTGCACCCGCGACAGCGCCTCGAGCACGCTCGGCAGGGTGCCGGGCACTGGAACGTCGTCGTCGCCGAGCAGCCAGCAGTAGCGGGTCTCGACCATTGCCAGCGTCTCGGTGAAGTTCCCATCCATGCCGATGTTGACCGGGCGCCGCAGGTAGCGGAACTCGCAGCCTTGCGCCTGGAGCGTGGCCATGGCCGCGGCCGTGTCGTCCGTGGAGGCGTTGTCGCTGACGACGATGTCCACCAACTCGCGGCAGGCGCTAACCTGGGCCCACAGTGCCGACACGAGCTGCCGCACGTACTCGCAGCGGTTGTACGTGGGGATGGCGATGGTGAGGAGCTTGGTCATGTTGCGACGGGGTTGGGGGGCCGGCTCATTGTGCGGGCCTCGCGTAGCGCCTGAACAGCAGCAGTGTCCAGGGCAGCGTGACCAGCAGCGTGATGCCGGTGTAAGCGGCCGACATCTCCAGCAGCCCAAGCTTTGAGCCCTGCCAGGCCGCCACGGTGATGAGCGCTGCGGAACACACCGAGACGGGCAGCATCGGCTCCGTGCGGTGGGCGCGCATGTAGGCCGCCGCCGAGAAGACCACGCAGTTGGCGGTGCAGGCGAGCGCGAGTAGCGCCAGGACGGGAAGCGGCGCGATGCGCTCCACCTGCGTGACGCCGAGCGCCCGCAGCGAGGGCACCACGACGAGGATGGCGGCCGCACCGGCCACGGTGAAAACCAGCGAGCGCGACAGCACGCCGCGGAAGAGCCGGTCGAGCGCCTCGCGTTCGTGGCGTGCGATGTGCGTCGCCATAGCCGGGGTGCGTGCGTAGACCCAGCTCGTGCCGACGGTGGCCAATGCGTTGAAGACTGCCATTGCGAGCCCAAAGCGGCCGGCTTCGGCAGCGCCGCGTTGCGCGAACACCATCGGCGTCATGAGGTAGAAGATGAAGTAGCCGCTCAGTGCGCTCAGCGCGATGCGCCACTGGAAGGGCAAAAGGTCGCGACGCCAGTTCAACGCGTTCGCCGGATCGATCTGTTGGTCGAGCAGCGTCCTGCCCAGGGTGTCGGTGGTCCGCAGCCAGTGGCCGGTCAGCACCGTAATCGCCACGGGGACGAGGCAGGCCGCCCAAAGCCCGGCCCCGAGCATCAGTGCGGTCCACATGCCGAGGTGGCCGACGACCGACTGGATGAGCCGCAGGCGGGCCACCTGCCCGATGCGGCCGCAACCTTCCATGAAGGCCAGGGCCGGCGTGTAGGTCAGGTTCACCGCGGTGGACAGGCAGAGAATGCACCAGGCCCCCAGCCACTCCCCGGCCGGCAGGGCACCCTTGTGCTCGAGGAAGAGCGCGCCGGCCCCACCCGCTAGCACGGCGAAGAGCGCGGCCGCGAAGCGGTACCAGCGGCGCAGCAGCTTCACGAGCGACGCCAGCCGGTCGCGGCGCGCGGCGTCGCCCTGCAGTTGCCCGTTCTCGTCGATGCGCAGGTGCGCCATCTCGTGGCTGACCGATTGCAGCACCACCTGGCCGAGGCCGAGCTCGAACAGGATCTGCAGGCCGGTGAGGCTCGCGATGGTGTAGTAGTAGCCCTGTTCGATCGGCGGCAGGAAGAACGGCACCAGCAGCACCGTCAGGCCTCCGGCGAGGATCGACCAGCCGCGCGACATCAGCGTCGCAAGGACGTGGAAGTCGACGCCCGCGAACCTGCGCAGACGCGCGAACATGGGCGCCGCCACAATCAGGCCCACGCGCGTGCGAGGCGCCGCGCGAGGGCGCCGATGGCGCGCCAGGTGAAGGCAAGAGCGATCGTCGTGGTGGACAGCGCCATCGCGCGTGCCGGGGCGTCAGTGGAAAGCCCTTGCATGAAGCCCTTGTGGAAGCCGACGGCCTCGGACAAGGTCTCCTTAAGGCCCACCCGCCGCGTTGCGATGTGGTAGTGGTTGCAGATGAGCTCGTTCGCGAGCAGCCGGCGGTATCCGAGGGTTGAGGTGATCAGGCCCTGCAGGTAGCGGTCGGTGATGAGGGCCCGCTTCTGTCCGCCGTCGATCGGGAGCCGCGCGATGTGGCGCGAGAAGTTCGTCGCCATCTTCAGGCGGCCCTTCGGGGAGAAGAAGGCGTCTTCCTTGCCGGCGTGGGTGCCGAAGGACTTCTTGGCGGTGGCCGTGAGCTGCTCGGGCGAGAACAGGTCGCAGTGGTACACCGCGGCGCGCCCCTGCAGCGAAAGCTCCGCCTGCATGAAGTCGAGCGGGAAGTGCCCGACGTAGTCGAAGTCGGAGAAGCGGGTCGCGATGTCCAAGCCACGAAGGCGCTTTGCCTCAAAGAAGTAGCCGCTGGGGTGATGGCAGGCGTATCCCACCTTACGCAGCGCCGGCAGGCCGGCCTCGAACAGGTCGGCGACATGGCCGGTCGCGGGGCCGTACTCACAGAAGCCGGTCGCCGGGCGCTCCTTCTGGAGGAAGGACTTGAAGGCGGTGATCCCGGCCGGGTCGACGCTGTCCTTGTCGAGCAGCAGGCAGCAGTAGTCGCCGCGAGCCTTCAGCAGCACGTGCAGGATGTTGAAGATGACGCCGCGGTTGCTGCCGTTCGTGTGTACGCTGAGCCGCGGGTCGTCGATCGACGCGAGGCGGCTGAGCGTGTCGTCAGTGGACCCGTTGTCCAGTACCACCACCTCGATGTCCGGGTCGTCGCACTGCAGCACCCGGCGCACCAGCGCCTGCACGGTCGACGACCGGTTGAAGGTGGGGATGCAGAAGCTCAGGGCCGTCGCGGGTGCACGGTCAGTGGCGGTCATGGGGATGCGGAAGGGCGGGCGGGTGGAGAAAGCGACACGTCATCGCCGGTAGGTGTCGAGGATGCGCCGCAGCCCGTCGGCGAGCGGGACGGATGGCTTCCATCCCAGGCGCTCGAGTCGCGTGATGTCGGCCGTCGAGCACATGATCTCGTCGGGGCGGTAGGCCACGTCGCCGAATCCGAGCGTGGTCGGGCTGTGCGAGAGATCCTTCACCAGGGTCACGAAGTCGCGCACCTGGGTGGCCTGTCCGGTGCCGAGCTCGAAGGTCTCCAGCCGGAACTCCTGGGTACGGCCGTAGTCGACAAGCTTCAGGTAGGCCTGCACGACGTCGTCGAGGTACACGAAGTCGCGGCGCTGGTGTCCGTGCGTGAGGGCGATGTTCGGCACCTGCTCGATGCCGACCTTGCGGACCACATGCTCCACGAACTTGGACTCGCTGTCATCGGTGCCGTAGATGTGCTCCAGCACCACATTGATGATCTTCAGGTCGCCGGCGAGCTTGTCGAGCCAGGCCAGCAGGCTCTTCTTCGACAGAGAGTAGTTGAGCAGGTTCGAATAGGAGTTGCCGCCCTTGTTGAAGAAGGAGTCGGTGTTGATGAAGCACTTGACGCCGCCCTGGATGCCGAGCTCCGCCAGGCGTAGCGGCAGCAGCAGGTTCGCGTTGAGGATGCTGTAGAGCGGCGCCGCCCCGCGTCCATACTCGGTCGCCGTGTGGATGATGGTGTCGATGCAGTGGCGCTCGAAGAGCACGCGCGGGTCCTCGGCATCGACGTTGAATAGCTCGAGCGACGGGTGGTCGATGCAGTGCTGGATCCGGTTTAGCCCGGAGGTGCTGCGCTTGGCCGCGACGACGCGGTCGCCGCGCTGAAGCAACTGTTCGAGCAGTCGGCTGCCGAGGAAGCCGGTGGCGCCGGTCAGGAGAATCATGGGACGATGCCTTGTGACGGGGGGGGGCGCTGGTGCCAGCGCGCGGTGCGCAGGATGGCGTCCTTGAGGCCGAGGGGGGCGGGCAGGTCCAGCCGGGCGCGGGCCAAGCGGGTGTCGGGGACGTAGCGCTCCGGTTCACGGCCGGCGGTCGCAGGGGTCAGGACGCGGATGCGGCTGTCGGTGTCCAGCATGTCGAACACCGTCGTGGCGAGGTCGCGGATGGAGATGCTCTCTTGGGCACCAACGTTGTAGGCGCGGCCGCTATCGCCGCGCAGCAGGATGGCCCAGAGCCACGCCGCCATGTCCGCCGCATACAGATAGCTGCGGTGGGGCGTGCCGTCACCCTGGATGACGATGTCGGTCTTGTCGAGCGCGGAGCGCAGGAAGTTGCCGATGGCGAAGTGCTTGTCCAGCGGCAGGTGCGGGCCGACGACGGCGAAGAGTCGCGCGACGCCGACCGCCAGACCGTCGATGCCCGCATGCACGGCCAGCCACTCTGACGCACGCTTGCCTTCGCCGTAGGCGGAGGCGGCCAGCAGGGGGTCGGGCCCGCCCAGGTAGGTCTCCGGCACATGCGTCATGCCGGCGGGCATACGGCCATACACGGCGCCAGAACTCAACAGCAGCAGGCGCGTGGCGCCACAGGCGCGCGCCAGTCCCATCACCCGGCGGGTGCCGTCGACACAGGTCGTGAAGACGTCGTGCGGCGTGGCTTGTGCGACCACGTCTGTGGCCGCGTGCACGATCACGTCGTAGCGGGTGCTGCCGATCGGGAAGTCGCGGACGTCGCCAGCGACCCATTCGACACGCTCGGCCATGGCCGGCCATTGATGCTGAAAGTTGGTAGGGTCCCGGCTCAGCACTGTGATGCGGCAATCCAGGCCGAACACCTCGTCGGCATCTATCAGTGTGCCCAGCAGCCACTTGCCGACGAAGCCGGTGCCGCCCGTTACGAAGACGCGGCGCCCGGCCAGGGCCTGCCATGCCGATGGGCCAAGCAGGTCGTGGCAGCGCTGCAGGTCCTCTGCGGGAAGGTCCAGCGGCGACAAGCGCGCGGGCCGCATCATGCCGACGCGGCGACCCCGGCGCCCGGTGCGATGGCCGTGCAGAACGCCGAGATCCGCGGTCTAACGCTGTCGGTGTCCAGGCCGTGCTCGCGAAGCAGGTATGCATGCGTGCCGCAGTGCGCCGAGAACCGGTCCGGAACGCCGATGCGCAGCACGCGCACGGGGTGGTGCTCGCTCGTGATCTCGCTCACCGCGGCGCCCAGGCCGCCCAGCACTGAGTGCTCCTCCAATGTCACCAGTCCCGTGGTCGCGCGGGCGGCGGCGCAGACATCGTCGGCCGACAACGGCTTGAGCACCGGTGCGCTCCAGACGGCGAGGTCCAGCGGCTGGGCGACGTCAAGGGCCGCACGGACCATCGAACCGGTGGCGATCAGGCCCGGGCGGTCGCCGCGGCCGCCGCGCACCTGGATCAGCTTGCCGGACTGCAGTGCCCCCACTGGCCCGGCGTGCACATCACCGCGGTCTGACTTGCCCATGCGCAGGTACACCGGGCCGTTGGCCGCATAGGCGCGGTCCATGCTCGCGGTCATCTCGAAACGGTCTGCTGGAGACAGTATCTCCAGACCGGGTATAGCACGGGTGCAGGCGATATCCTCAGTCGACTGATGGCTTGTGCCAAGATGGCTGTAGACGAAGCCCGCACCGTCGCCCAGCAACACGACAGGCAGGTCGTCATGCGCGATGTCGAGTTTGATCTGCTCGATGGTTCGGATCGGAACGAATGCTGCCAGGCCGTAGACAAACGGACGGAAACCGACACGCGCCAGCCCGGCGGCCATGCCCACCATGTTCTGCTCGGCGATGCCGGCGTTGATGTACTGGTCCGGGCAGCGCTTGCGGAACTCGTCGAACAGCGCATAGCCATGATCGCCCGTTAGCAGCAGAACCTTTGGGTCCGCCAGCGCCAGCCGCACCAGTGCATTGGAAAAGGCCTCTCTCACTTCGATGCTCCGGCAAGGCCTAGCGAATCGATGGCTTCGGCGAAGGTCTGCGGGTTCAGGCGCGTGTAGTGCCAGCGGTTGTCTGACTCCATGAAGGGCACGCCCTTGCCCTTTACCGTGCGCGCGATCAGGGCCTTCGGCTTGCCCATGCCGGTCGTCCACAGCTGACGGATGGCGGAGTCCACCGCCGCCTCGTTATGGCCGTCGACCTCCAACGTCTCAAAGCCGAAGCTTGCGAATTTCGCCGAAAGGTCGCCCAGCGCCAGTACGTCGTCTGTCGTGCCCATGGCCTGGAAGCCGTTTTTGTCGACGATCAGCATCAGGTTGTCCATCTTGTGGTGAGCCGCCACGAGGGCGCCTTCCCAGATCGGACCCTCGTTGAGCTCGCCATCGCCCACGATGGCGTAGACCTTCTGGTCAGTGCCCTTGCGCTGGAGGCCCATGGCGATGCCGACGCCCACGGAGAAGCCGTGACCCAGCGAGCCGGAGGTCACCTCTAGTCCCGGCACACGGGAGTCCGACAAGCCCTTGAGCGCGCTGCCGTCCTTGAAGTAGCCCAGGACATGTGAGTCGTCCAGCCAGCCCAGTTCGCGCATGCACGCGTACTGCGCCATCACGCCGTGGCCCTTGCTCAGAACCAGGAAGTCGCGACCCTCGGCGCGCGGATCGTTGCCCGGATACCGGAGATGATCGCGATACAGCACCGTCACCAGCTCGATGATCGAGAACGCGCAGCCGATGTGGACCGTCGAGCCGGCGTATGCCATCTCAAGCACGGTGCGGCGCATGCGGGCCGGCTCGAACCGGCGGTCCGCGTTAGGCGCCGTGCGAGCGGTCGCGAGGGGGAGCATCAGAAATTGACTCCGAAGAACTCTTCCAGCTTGCCTGCGATGTAGTCCAACTGCTCTTGGCCCAGCGCCGGGAAGGTGCCCAGCCAGAAGGTCTGGTTCATCACGACGTCCGTGTTGGTCAGCTCGCCACTGATGCGGTAGTTGCGACCAACCATATAGGGCTGCTTGGTCAGGTTGCCAGCGAACAGCAGGCGTGTGCCGATCTTGTTTTCTTCCAGGAAGTTGATCAGATCCGCGCGCTTGACGCCGGCTGTCTCTCGCAGGATCAGCGGGAAGCCGAACCATGACGGTTCGGAGTTCGGTGTCGCTTCCGGTAGGTGCAGGAACTCGGCGACGTTGGCGAGCTTGGCTTTCAGGTAGGCGAAGTTGGCGCGGCGCTTGGCGATGAACTCCTCGACACGGTCCATCTGCGCCAGCGCGCAGGCGGCCTGCATGTCCGAGATCTTCAGGTTGTAGCCCAGGTGGCTGTACGTGTACTTGTGGTCGTAGCCGTCTGGCAGGTCACCGCCCAGTTGTTCCTTGGTCCAGCAGAATCGTTTGTCGCAGGTGTTGTCCTTGCCGGGCGGGCAGTAGCAGTCACGGCCCCAGTCACGGAAAGATTCGGCGATCAGCTTCAGTTCAGCGTTGTTGGTGAACACCGCCCCGCCTTCGCCCATCGTGATGTGGTGCGCCGGGTAGAAGCTCAGCGTGCCGATGTCGCCGAAGGTGCCGACCAACTGGCCGTTGTACGTCGCGCCTAGCGCGTCGCAGCAGTCCTCGACCAGCCACAGGTTGTACTTCTTGCACAGCGCCGTGACCACGTCCAGGTTGAACGGGTTGCCCAGGCTATGGGCCAGCATGATGGCCTTTGTCTTGGGTGTGATGGCCGCTTCGATCTTGCTGGCGTCGATGTTGTGCGTGGCCAGGTCGACGTCGACGAACACCGGCACTGCGCCGAACTGCACGATCGGGTTGACCGTGGTCGGGAAGCCTGCGGCCACGCCGATGACTTCATCGCCCTGCACGATCGCGCGGTCACCCAGCTTCGGGCTGGTCAGCGCCGAGAACGCCACCAGATTGGCCGACGAGCCAGAGTTCACCGTGATCAGGTACTTCACGCCAAGGAAATGCGCCAGGCGCTGCTCGAACATCGCGTTGAAGCGGCCGGTGGTGAGCCAGCCGTCCAAAGATGCGTCGACCATCATCTTCAGCTCGCCAGCGCCGATGACCTTGCCGGACACGGGCACGGCGGTCTGACCGGGCACGAAGGGCCTGGGGGCGTAGGCGATGTCGGCGTATTGCTGGACCAGCTCGCTGATCTGGCTGCGCAGCTTGTCGAGCTGCGGCTGGAAATTGATGGTGGTTGTGCTCATACGTCGGCTCGGTATTGGGAGATTTGATTCAGGCAGAGGGCGCGCATGTCCTGGCCGGCGAGCCAGGCTTGGTGCCATTCGGTGATGCGGGTCAGCGCGGTCTCGAGAGACCAGCGCGGGGCCCATTGCAGGCGCTGGCGCGCCTTCGAGATGTCCAGCTTCAGGAAGCTGGCTTCATGGGGATGGTTGCCTGGTTGCAAGGTCCAGGACGCGCTATCGCCCCATGACTCGCACAGGTGCTCGACGATCCACTGCACGGGGCGGGCGTCTTCGTCGCGCGGGCCGAAGTTCCAGCCCTCGGCGTCGCCCTGGCCTTGCGTGTACAGGCGCTCGGCCAGCAGCAGATAGCCCGATAGCGGCTCCAGTACATGCTGCCAGGGGCGGATCGCGTGTGGGTTGCGGATCAGCACGGGCTGCTTGTCCTGCAGCGCACGCAGGATGTCAGGCAGCAGCCGGTCCAGCGCCCAATCGCCGCCGCCAATGACATTGCCCGCGCGGGCTGTGGCCATCGCGATGCCGGCGTCCTTCAGGAAGGACTTGCGGTAGGCCGAACTGACCAGTTCAGCGCAACCCTTGCTGTTGGAGTAAGGGTCGTGGCCCCCCATGGGCTCGTCTTCACGGTAGCCCCAGGCCCACTCGCGGTTGTCGTAGCACTTGTCGGTGGTGATGTTGACGATCGCCTTGACCGAGCCGGCGTGGCGAGCGGCCTCGAGCACGTGCACGGTGCCCATCACGTTGGTCGCGTAGGTCTCGACGGGCTGGTGGTAGGACAGCCGCACCAGTGGCTGGGCCGCCATGTGGATGACGATCTCGGGCTTGAAGTCGTCGAACTCCGCCTTCACAGCGGCGAAGTCGCGGATGTCGGCGACGCGGTGCTCCATGCCGTCCGCGACTCGGGCGACGTCGAACAGCGCCGGCTCCGTCGGCGGCGGCAGCGCCACGCCGCGCAGGCTGGCACCCATCGACTGCAGCCATAGGCTCAGCCAGCTACCCTTGAAGCCGCTGTGGCCGGTTAGCAGGACGCGTTTGCCTTGCCAGAATGCGGGATTGGTTTGCTGCATGGCTGTGTCAGTCCCACTTCTTCCAGGGCGCCTTGCCGGAGGCCCACAGCTCTTCCAGCAAGTGCTTGTCGCGCAGCGTGTCCATCGGCTGCCAGAAGCCGTGATGCTCGTAGGCCATCAACTGATCGTCGGTGGCTAGGCGCTGCAGGGGTTCCTGCTCCCAGATGTCGGCATCGCTGGAGAGGTAGTCCAGCACGCGCGGCGTCAGCACAAAGAAGCCGCCGTTGATCATGGCGCCGTCACCCTTGGGCTTCTCCTTGAAGCTGCGAACTTGGCCTCCCTGGATGTCCAGCGCGCCGAAGCGTCCCGGCGGATAGGTTGCGGTCAGCGTTGCTGCCTTGCCGTGCTGCTTGTGGAAATCGATCGTGGCGCCGATGTCCACGTCACCGACGCCATCGCCATAAGTGAAGCAGAAGGCTTCCTCGTTGCGCACATAGTCCGCCACGCGGCGCAGCCGCCCGCCGGTCATCGAGTCGTCGCCTGTGTCCACTAGCGTGACGTTCCAGGGCTCTGCGCGCTTGTGATGCACTTCCATTCGGTTTTGGCGCATGTCGAAGGTGACATCGGACATGTGCAAGAAGTAGTTGGCGAAGTACTCCTTGATGACATAGCCCTTGTAGCCGCAGCAGATCACGAAGTCGTTCACGCCGTGGTGCGAGTACATCTTCAGGATGTGCCACAGGATGGGCTTGCCTCCGATCTCGACCATCGGCTTGGGCCGCGTGGAGGTCTCTTCGCTTAGCCGGGTGCCAAGGCCGCCGGCCAGAATCACTGCTTTCATGGGAAAGGTCCTATGTGTGATCGCTTGATCGAAAGGTGGGGCTATCAGGTCGCTGCCGAGCACACGAAGGCGTCGGAATGGAATTGCCTGGCCGGGAGTCCGGCAGCATGCAGTTGCGCCTGCGCGCCGTGGATCATGGCGTCGGAGCCACAGGCATACACCAGCGTGTCGGCCAAGTAGGCGTGCTCACGCAGCATCACCTCTTGCACATGGCCGCGCGCACCGGTCCAGCTGTCGTCTGGGCGGGACAGCACGGGTACGAAACGCATCAACTGCAGGCTGGGAAGGTCGGGCGGCTGCCAGTAGAGATCCGCGCGATGCCGGCCGCCCCAGTAGACAGTGACGCTGCGCGGCTGCTCGTCGGCGGGCTGCGCCGACAGCCCCTCAAGGATAGCCTTCACGGGCGCAATGCCGGTGCCGGTAGCCAGCAGCACGAGATCCTTGCCGGCGTGCTCGCGCAGGAAGAAAGTGCCCAGCGGACCGCGAAGGCGTAGCAGGTCGTTGACTTTTGCTTGCTGGAACCAGTACTGGCTCATCGCGCCGCCCGGCACCTCGCGGACATGCAGTTCGATCTGCTTGTCCATACGCGGCGCGTTGGCGATCGAGTAGCTGCGGCGTAGGCCGTCTGCGCCGATGACGTCCACGTACTGCCCCGGCAGGAACTCGAGCGCGGTCGTCGGCGGCAGCCGCAGCATTACGCGGACCACGTCTGCCGACGGGCGGTCAATCGACTGGATGCGGCAGGGCAGCGTCTTAGCCGCCGGCAGCACGATGTCGCCGAGATCCTCGATCTCCAATTCCACCGGGCCGCAGGCCTGGCGGACGCAGGTCAGGATGAAGCCCTGCGTCTTCTCCTCCGCACTCAAGCCCAACTCGTCATGCGCGGCGACTGTCTCGCCCGAACGCACACGACCCTTGCACGAACTGCAGCGGCCGGTGCGGCAGCTGTAGCCCAGCACGACGCCCTGGCGCAGCGCAGCGTCCAGGAGCGACTCGTCCGGCTTGGCGTCGTACCGCCGCCCGCTTGACGTGGTGATAGCGTGCATGGGTGAATCAGGTGTCCGCTTGGTGCGCACCACGGATCAGGCTGGCCTCGATCATGAGGTTCTGATACAGGAAATCCGCACGGTAGACGTTATGGGCCTGGATGCCGCCGAGCTTGGCTGCGGCGATGAAGATGTAGTCGGGCCGTTCGGCTGCAAGGAGGCGGGTGACGTCCCGCTGGTTCAGTAGGTCCAGTTCGTTTCGGCCGTGGGTCAGGACGTTGTCGAACCCGGCCGCCTTGAGTCGACGCATCAAGGCGCTGCCCACCATGCCGCGATGGCCGGTCACAAAGATCTTGGCGGTTTTGTTCATTGCTCCCTACCATCGCCCGAGGCGACCTCATTGCGCAGCATCTGTATTTCGCGCTGCAGTTGCTCAAACTCCTGTTCCTTCCGTTCCAGGAACATCCGGGCGAGCTGCAACTTGGCATTCACGCCGCTGGGGGTCAGCAGATAGGCATACGCCAACTTGTTGTCGGCCCTGCGGAAGTTGTTGACCTTGACCCAGCCGCGATTAACGACTGCGCGCATGCAGTAGTTGACCTTGCCGACGCTGATCCCCAGACGCTTCGCCAACTCGCGCTGATTCGCGTCAGTGGCGGCTTCGAGGTGGCGCAGCAGGACGTAGTCGGTTTCGTTTTCTGGTGGCGGGCTGCTGGTCAAGCGAGTTCGTTCATTGATTGAACGGACTTGACTTTAGCATGACTGCTAATGGTCTCAGCTTGCCCGGATACGGCGCACACCACGGAATGCAAAGAAGGCGGACAGAGCAAGGCCAGCGCCCACAGCCGCGCCCAGGGCGATCATGGAGCGCTTGGGTTTGCTGCGGCGCTCGGGAGGTGTCGCCGGATCCAGCACCTGGATCAACGTGCCTTCGCGTGCTTCGTCGAGCTTGGCTAGCTCGAACTGCTTCGCAAACACTTCAAAGAGCGCTTCTTGATACTTGAACTCGCGATAAGCGGAAACGTAATCCTGGCTGCCTGCTGATTCGGCTGGGCGCTCCAGTTGCGCGAGTTGTCCCCGCAGTCCACTCAGCGCCGAGGTTTGCTGTTGAACTTCCGGCGCGTTCTCAGTTAGCGTCTTTCGCAAGATGCTCAAGCGTACTTCGACCGCTGCAATCTCAGCCTTCGTGCGTGCGTAGGCTTCAGCGGCCGCCTTAGGTTCACTCTTCAGCGCACCGGCTGTGAAGCCGGTCTTCTGGACCTGGGATTGCGCAGTCTGAAGTGACTGCTTGGTTTGGCGAAGCTGCTGCTCAAAAAAGGCGCGGCGCTGCTGCGCCTCGGTTAGTGCTAGGTTATTGGTAACCCAGCGCAGCTCCTCAACATAGGCATTGGCCATCTGCGAGGCGCGGGCCGGGTCCGTGTCGTCGACCTCCAGGGAAATGAGGCCGTCCTTCTTGCCCGCAGCGATCCGGGTATTGCCACCAAGGATTTTCAGCGCATCCGCGCGGAACTTGGCCTCATAGACTTCGATTAGCTTGAATCGATCGATCACGCGATTGCCCACTGTGGCGCTCTGCATGATGGAGACGTACTGGTCTGCCGGGCTCTTTATGCCACCGCCTCCCAAGCCAGTCAGTGCACCAAGTGAGGCAAGTGTTGCAGTAGCCGAATTCTGTTGTTGCTGCGGGCTGACAATTACGGCGCGAGCTGTGAACGTGGGCGGGAGTAACAGCGCGATTCCATAGCCGAGCATCCCGGAAAGCGCCGATGCTCCGATGATTCTGAGCGCATGAGGACGAATGGCGTTGTAGATGTCGGTCAGGCGGATGTCGTCCCAATCATCGACTACTGCGGGCGCTCCCATTGCGGAACTGATATCTGAGTGAGCGGGCATGGTCATGCTGTCAGTTCTTGATCGTCTTCAATGCGGCAGCACCCAGACCAAATTGATACAAGATCTGTGTCCAATCCTTCGCCTCCTGCATGAACGTTGTCTTGTTCATCTCTTCTGGCACGAAGACCGTATCGCCGGGCAACGCCTGCAGCGTAGCCAAGCGCGACCCGAAATTGATCCAGCCGCTCCCCGTGCTGCGTGAGCTCACAACGGAGCCGTTGGCGCGAATCACGAAGATGCTGCCAGTGTCAGCGCCCCGGGTCGGGCCGCCGGCCAGTTGCAGCATGTCGTCTACTGAACTGCCATCGCGCAGCAGGTAGCTGCCGCCGTTGAAGACGCTGCCGAACACGCCCACAGTTTTGGGGCGAGGCGGAATATAGAGGCGGTCGCCGTCCTCGACAGGCAGCGAAGGCAGTTGTGCGGATTCAGCCTTCAGATCCAGCACGATGCGGCCCGTTGGGCGGATCGCACGCAGGCGCTCAATGAGGCGGCTGGTGCTGGCTTGATTTTGGGTCACGGCCTGAGCATCGTCCGAGTTGGAGACTTTTTTCGTAGCGTTGTTACGGGTGAAGTCCGTCTCCAGGTCCCGTAGTGCGCGGTCGTACTGAACCTCCTGGACTTTGCGGACGCTTTCTCGGGAGAATTCGGTGCCAAACACGTATGCCTGCGTCGTGAAGCCTCCCGCAGCTTGCACTGCTTCCATCAACGTGCTCGTCGGCGGCAGCACATAGTCGCCCGGGCGGGCCACCTCGCCTTCGATGCGAACATTCTTGTACTGCTTGGCCTGCGGCAGCGCCGCCGTCACGCTGTTGAAGGCGCGCAGCACGTCGCCGTTGGCAACTTTCTGGGCCCCCTCGCGAGGCAGGTCAAGAACCACCACGCGGCGGTCGTTGCGCTCGCTGAGGCGCTCAACGGCCAACCGGCTCAGGTCGGCAACGGCGGAGAGTCCGCCGACATAGGCGAGTGCGTCGTTCACCGTGTCGCCCGGCTTGAGCTCCACGACAGCCGGCTTGTTGACGCTGCCAATTAGGGCGATTTGCGGTCCGACGGGGCCGATGTGAAGGACGTCATCTGCCTGCAGAGGCACGTCGCCCTTCTTGTCGCCGCTCACCAGCAGGTCGTAGAGGTCGAAGCGGGTCACGATCTGGCCGTTGCGCCGCAGCTCGATGTTGCGGAGGCTGCCCGCAGCGGAGGGGCCGCCAGCCTGCACGAGTCCAGTCATGACCGTTGCCAAGCTACTGACGTTGTAGGCTCCGGGACGCGTTACGAAGCCAGTCACGTAGTAGCGGATGCTCCGGAGGCGACCGAGCGTGGCACTGAGCTGGAAGTTTTTGAACACCTGGCCGACGCGTCGCGTCAGCAACTCGTTCAGATCCGCATGGCGGACGCCAGCAACCAGTACCGGCCCCACGCGCGGGATCACAATGCGGCCTGCACGATCGACGGTCAGGCGCAGGTCGGCCTCAACGGAGCCCCAGAGAGTGAGCTGAACCTCGTCGCCGTACCCGATCAGATAGTCCAAAGGCACCTGCCTGTTTGCTTCGGAGGCGAGTACGCCCCGGGCGGGAAGCATCAGGTCGGCCCCTAGCCGGCGTACTTCAGTGCCAGCAAGACTGCTGGCGTAAGCCTCGAACTCGCTGAGCGCTGCCTTGGTCGCGGCATCGATCCCTGTTGCCGGCACGTCATCAGTCGGGCGCGAGCCATTTCCGGAGACAGTGGTGCGCGTGTCAGTCGAGTTCAGTCGAATCGGGCCGCCTGACGGCGCCATTGCGCTGTCATCGGTAGGCCCCGCTGCCTTGCCGGTTGCCAAGAACATCGCGGCAAGGAGGCCGACGCAAGTTGAACGGAGCAAAGTCATTGGCTGTCAGGTGATAGGTAACTGCGCTGGAACCGACGGTGCGCCAGTGTCGCGGGAGACGGATTCTATGGGGCGATGAACACGCGTCTGCGCAACCCGTGGCGGCGCTCGGTCTCCTCGCCGAATGCGTTCATGCTGCTGCCATATGGGTTCTTTACGTCGTCGCGACGCTTCAGCAGTTTGCGAGCGCAGTGTTAGCACAAACTCGGCACCAAAGCCATCGCATCGAAGCGCGCGGTGCCAACCCCAGCGCAACCTGGCAGGGCGCGTTCAAAGGCGTGCGGTCAGCCTCACTACACTGCCGGGATGTTTTTGTTGATCGCCACGTTTTTTGTCGCTGCCTTGACGACCTTGTTCGTCATCCATTCGTCCCGCTCGCACGCGCACATCTCGGCGGACCATGATCTGTCAGGGCCTCAGAAGTTTCACGCGGTGCCTGTGCCACGTATCGGCGGCGTAGGCATGTTTTTCGGGCTGCTGGCCTGCGTTGTGGGTTCGTGGGCTGCGGGCAGTCGGGCGTGGCAGTTGGGAGCGCTTCTGGTTCTGGCTGGCCTGCCGGCCTTTGGCGCTGGCTTGATCGAAGATCTGACCAAGCGTGTGTCGCCGGCCAAGAGGCTGCTTGCAACGGGGGTCTCAGCTGCGCTCGGAATCTGGTTGCTGGACGCCAGCATCACGCGTACTGGCATTCCGGGGCTCGACTGGTTGTTTTCCTTTTCGGTGGTGGCCTGGTGCATCACCGTACTTACGGTGTCGGGCGTCGCCAATGCGGTGAACATCATTGACGGGTTCAACGGCCTCTCGTCGATGTGCGTCTGCCTGATGCTGTTGGCGTGCGCCTATGTGGCTTTTTCCGTGGGTGATATTCCCCTAACTTTCTGGGCCTTGGCAGGGGTTGCCGCAGCGCTGGGATTCTTTGTTTGGAATTTCCCGGCGGGCCTGATCTTCCTTGGCGACGGCGGAGCCTATTTTTTGGGGTTTTACCTCGCGGAAATCGGGATTCTTCTTGTGGCTAGGAACAGCGAGGTTTCGCCGCTGTTTCCGCTGATGGTCTGCATTTATCCGGTGTTCGAGACCCTGTTCTCGATGTACCGCCGCAAGATCGTGCGGGACGTGCCGCCAGGTCTGCCGGATGGCATTCACCTGCACTCGCTCATCTACCGGCGCCTTCTGCGTTGGGCCATCGGCAGCCGTGACGCCAGAGCGCTGACGCGACGCAACTCGATGACCGCGCCCTATCTTTGGATGCTCTGCTTGTCTTCGCTCGTGCCAGCGCTGCTGTTCTGGGACTCGACGCCCGTGATCGGGGCTTGCATGGTTGTGTTCGGCCTCAGCTACGTTGCCCTGTACCGACGCATCGTGCGTTTCAAGACGCCAAAGTGGCTCGTGCCCAACCGTTGAAGGCTTGAAAGTGCGGGGCAGCGATAATGCGGGGATGAGCGAAAACGCCCCCCTGCCCGAGCCGCAGGCTTCTCCGGACATCGAAACCGCCCCCCCAGCCCGTTTCGACACTCTCCCCCTCGACCCCAAGCTCCTCCGCGCGGTGGCCGATTCCGGCTACCTGACGATGACGCCTATCCAGGCCAAGGCGATCCCGATCGTGCTGGAAGGCAAGGATGTCATGGGCGCCGCGCAGACCGGCACCGGCAAGACGGCAGCGTTCTCCATCCCGCTGCTGCAGCGCATGCTCAAGCATGAGAACCCGAGCGTGTCGCCGGCTCGCCATCCGGTGCGTGCCCTGGTGCTGGCGCCGACGCGGGAACTGGCCGACCAAGTCGCCGAGAACGTCAAGAAGTACGCCAAGCACACGAACCTGCGTTCGGTGGTCGTCTTCGGCGGCATCGACATGAAGCCGCAGACGGCTGCGCTCAAGGCCGGCGTCGAGGTGCTGATCGCCACGCCCGGCCGCCTGCTCGATCACATCGAGGCGAAGAACTGCGTGCTGAACCAGGTCGAGTACGTCGTGCTCGATGAGGCTGACCGCATGCTGGACATCGGCTTCCTGCCGGACCTGCAGCGCATCCTCAGCTACCTGCCCAAGGCGCGCCAGACGCTGCTGTTCTCGGCGACCTTCTCGCCCGAGATCAAGCGGCTCGCGCAGAGCTATCTGCAGGATCCCATCCTGGTCGAGACGGCCCGCCCCAACCAGACGGCGTCGACCGTCGAGCAGCGTTTCATTAGCGTCACGGACGACGACAAGCGCGCGGTCGTGAAGCACCTGATCAAGGAGCGTTCGCTGGCCCAGGCCATCGTTTTCGTGAACTCCAAGCTCGGCGCCGCTCGTCTGGCCCGCACCTTCGAGCGCGACGGCCTGCGCACCGCAGCTCTGCATGGCGACAAGTCCCAGGATGAGCGCCTGAAGTCTCTCGACGCGTTCAAGCGTGGCGAGGTGGACCTGCTGGTCGCGACCGACGTGGCCGCTCGCGGCCTTGACATCGCGGACCTGCCGGCCGTCTTCAACTTCGACGTGCCCTTCAATGCCGAAGACTATGTGCACCGCATCGGCCGTACGGGCCGCGCCGGAGCGTCGGGCCTGGCGGTCACGCTGGTGACGAAGTCGGACGCGCGTCTGATGGCGGACATCGAGAAGCTGATCAAGCGCAAGATCGATCTCGAGGCGATGGAGATCGAGAGCGACCGGCCGCGATTTGAGCGCCGCCCGCGCGATGAGTCGGCCGAGTCCATCGAGCGACCTGAGCGTTTCGAGCGTCCGGAGCGCTCCGAGCGCCCGGTCCGGGCCAGCGGCCCGACCGTGCGCGCCCCGGCGCCGTCCGCCGACCCGTTCTTCAACAAGCCCTACGAATCAAGCGCGCGCGACGAGCCGCCGGCCTGGGAGAAGGCCAAGGCCGCCTCGCCGGTCAAGGGCCTGTCCAGCTACATCAAGCCCAAGAAGCAGGTCGCGGCACTGTTCGGTGTCAAGAAGCCGACGGCGCCGGCCGAAGGCTAGGCCAGCAGCGAGAAGACCGCAGGGATGCGGTCGGACAGCTTCGTGCGATTGAGGCGCCAGTCGGCCACTGTCGCGGTCTGCGTCCAGCCGCCGGGTAGTGTCAGGCCGACACTGATCGACAACCGTGTGGCGGGTTTCAGCGTCGTCAGCAGCGCCTGGTTCAGTGTCTCGTTGCGATAAGGCGTTTCGATCAGCAACTGGGTCTGCTGAGCCTTGGCGGACAGCGCCTCCAGCTCGCGAATGCGCGCCGTGCGCGCGTTGGCGTCAACGGGCAGATAGCCAACGAAGGCGAAGCTCTGGCCGTTCAGGCCGCTCGCGGCCAGCGCCAGCAGCAAGGAGCTCGGCCCGGCCAGCGGCACCACCTCGATACCCGCCTCGTGGGCCAGCCCCACCAGCCGCGCGCCGGGGTCGGCCACGGCGGGCAGGCCGGCTTCCGAGATCAGGCCGACATCGTGCCCGGCACGCGCCGGTTCCAGGAGCGCCAGCCATGCCGTGGCATCGTCGCCCCCGCCTCGGCCGCCTTTGCCACCTTTTTGCGGACGCGGCAGCTCGGTGATCTGCATCGCCTGCAGCGGCTGCGCCAGCGGCGCGACCGCGTCAATGCGCTTGAGCAGCGAGCGTGTCGTCTTCGCGTTCTCGGCCGCCCAGTGCGTCAGCCGCGCCGCCGTCTCGATGACGCGCTGGGGCAGCACCTCGCGGAGGTCGAGGGAATCGTCCACGCCGAAGTCCAGCGTGTTGGGCATCAGGATCAGTTTTCCGGGTTTCATGCGAGGGGCTCCAGGCCGGCGCGGCGCAGCAGGGCGCAGGTGCGGATCAAGGGCAGGCCGATCAGTGCGGTCGGGTCGTCGGATTCGACCGCGTCCAGCAGCGCGATCCCCAGGCTCTCGACCTTGGCGCTGCCGGCGCAGTCATAGGGTTGGTCGGCCCGCAGATAGGCCTCGATCGCCGCATCGCTCAAGTCGCGGACGCGCACCCTGACCTCGGCCCGCTCGATGGCGGCCAGGCCCGGCGCAACGATGGCCACCGCCGTTTGGAAAACGACCTCGCGGCCGCTCATGCGGCGCAGTTGGGCAGCTGCGGCCTCATGTGTGCCGGGCTTGCCGATGGCCTCACCGGCCAGGTCGGCGACCTGGTCCGAGCCTATGACGACGGCGCCGGGGAAGCGCGCGGCCACGGCCCGCGCCTTGGCCAGCGCCAGCCGCTCGGCCAGGGCGGCCGGCGCTTCGCCGGGCAGGGCGGTTTCGTCGACGTCGGGCGCCACGGCCTCGAAGGGCAGGCGCAGCCGGGCGAGCAACTCCTGTCGGTAGCGGGATGTCGAGGCGAGGATCAACTGAGGCATCAGGCATTCTCGCCGGCCTAAACTTAGGGGTATGAAACCGCGCGCCTTTGTTCCCGAGAAGCTCGACCTCGCCGCCTTCATCCACGACGGCGCCAGCCTGGCGGGCGAATGGCCGGCCGCGTCGCTAGAGCGCCTGGCCGAGTCCGCCGCGCCGGATGCGCCCGCGCAGGGCTGGCCGGCGCTGCACTGGCGGCTGCAGGGCGAGACCCGTCCGGTCAAAGGCGGCAAGGCCCAGGCCTGGCTGCAGGTGACGGCGCAGGTTGAGGTCGCCTTGACCTGCCAGCGCTGCCTGAAGCCCGTCCATGAACATGTCGACATCGGTCGCTGGATCCGTTTCGTCGACACCGAGGCGGAAGCCGCAGCGCTGGACGCCGACAGCGACGACGATGTGCTCGCTATGCCGCGCCACCTGGACGCCCGCGAGCTGATCGAGGACGAGGTGCTGCTGGCCTTGCCGCTGGTGCCGCGGCACGAGGTCTGCCCCGAGCCGCTGATCCACGTGGACGATGCCGACGAGCCCGCCGGCGAGGAAGGCGAGGGCGAGCGCCCCAACCCCTTCGCGGCACTCGCGGCGCTCAAGCGCGGCGGCAGCGCCTGAGGACATGAGCCGGCGAGCCCTGCCGGATGCGTTGGCGGGCCTGGCTTGGCGATCGGTGCATTCGCTGCTACACTCGTGGGCTTTTCTGCGGCCTGGGGCTCGAGCTGTGTTCGCGCTTGAGACATTTCCGGGGGTCGCACACCCAAACCCCGCAGATTTCGGAGAATTTCATGGCTGTTCAGCAAAACAAGAAGTCGCCTTCCAAGCGCGGCATGCACCGTTCGCACAATGCCCTGGTCACTCCGGGCATGGCCATCGAGCCCACGACGGGCGAAGTGCACCTGCGTCACCACATCAGCCCGACCGGGTTCTACCGTGGTCGCAAGGTGCTGAAGAGCAAGGCCGACGCGGCCTGAGCTTGAGCAGGCCTTTGAGAGGCCTGAGGTCCCGCGCCGCCCCCGCTGCGGTGCACACCAAAGAATCTGCCGACCCGGCCTGCGCCACGCGCAGTGCCGGGTTTGGTCTTTTCTGATCATCTTCTGTCTCGATGACCCACGCGACACTGCCCGATCCCGTCCGCCTCGCCGTCGACTGCATGGGCGGCGACCATGGGCCGTCGGTCACGCTGCCGGCCTGTCGTGCATTCCTCGACAAGCACCCCGGCGCCGAGCTCATCCTCGTCGGCAAGCCCGAGGCCCTGACCGCTGCCGCCGCCTGGCCGCGTTGCCGCGTCGTCGCGGCCAGCGAGGTGGTGTCGATGGAGGATTCCGTCGAGGTGGCGCTGCGGCGCAAGCGCGACTCGTCCATGCGCGTCGCCATCCAGCAGCTCAAGGCCGACCGTGACGGCAGCCCCGCGCTGGCCCATGCCTGCGTCTCCGCCGGCAACACCGGCGCGCTGATGGCCGTGGCCCGCTATCTGCTGAAGACGCTGGACGGCATCGACCGCCCCGCCATCGCCACCGTCATGCCCAACCAGCTCGGCCGCTTCACGACCGTGCTGGACCTGGGCGCCAATGTCGACTGCACGGCCGAGCACCTGCTGCAGTTCGCCGTCATGGGCAGTGCGCTGGTGTCCGCCGTCGAAGGCATCGAGGAGCCCAGCGTCGGCCTGCTCAACATCGGCGAAGAGGCCATCAAAGGCAGCGAGACCATCAAGCAGGCCGGTGAGTTGCTGCGCGCCGCGGGCGCGGCCGGCCAGCTGAACTTCTTCGGCAACGTCGAGGGCAACGACATCTTCAAGGGCACGACGGACCTGGTCGTCTGCGACGGCTTCGTCGGCAACGTCATGCTGAAGACCTCCGAGGGGCTGGCAACCATGATTGGCGCCTTCATCAAGGAAGAGTTCAGCCGCAACTTGCTGACCAAGGCTGCTGCCGTGCTGGCCTTGCCGGTGTTGAAGGCCTTCAAGCACCGCGTCGACCACCGCCGCTTCAATGGGGCTGCACTGCTGGGCCTGCGCGGCCTCGTCTTCAAGAGCCACGGCTCGGCCGACGCCTTCGCCTTCGAGCAGGCGCTGGCCCGCGCTTATGATGCTGCCCGCAACCGGCTGCTTGACCGGGTCCACGACCGCATCGTCGCCACGCTGCAAGCCAGAGCGACCGATGCCGGAGACAACGCGGCGAACTCCGTCGCGCAGGCTGCATGAGCCCTTCAGCAAATACCTCTCCCCGTTTTTCCCGCATCCTCGGCACCGGCAGCTACCTGCCCGCCCAGCGGCTGACCAACCAGGATCTCGCGGCCCGCCTCGCGGCCGACGGCATCGAGACCTCGGACGACTGGATCGTCGAGCGCACCGGCATCCGCGCGCGCCACTTCGCGGCGGCCGACCAGGGCGCCAGCGACCTGGCGTTCCCGGCCGCGCAGGCAGCGCTTGAAGCCGCCGGCATCACCGCCGACGAGATCGATCTCATCATCGTCGCGACGTCCACGCCGGACATGGTCTTCCCGTCCACCGCTTGCCTGCTGCAGAAGAAGCTTGGCGTGTACGGCTGCGCAGCGTTTGATGTGCAGGCGGTCTGCTCGGGCTTCATCTACGCGCTCAGCGTGGCGGACTCGATGATCAAGACTGGCGCGGCCAGCAAGGCGCTGGTCGTCGGTGCCGAGGTGTTCTCGCGCATCCTCGACTTCAAGGACCGCACCACATGCGTGCTGTTCGGCGACGGTGCCGGTGCTGTCGTGCTGGGCGCCAGTGACGAGCCGGGCCTTCTGGCCACCGAGCTGCATGCCGATGCTCGCCATTCCGACATCCTCTGCACACCCGGCACGGTGTCCGGCGGTCAGGTGCTGGGCTCGCCCTTGCTGAGGATGGATGGCCAGGCCGTGTTCAAGCTCGCCGTCGGCGTGCTGGAGAAGGTGGCCCGCTCGGTGCTGGACAAGGCCGGCATGTCCGATGCCGACATCGACTGGCTCATTCCCCACCAGGCCAACATCCGCATCATGCAGGGCACGGCCAAGAAGCTGCGCATGCCGCTGGACAAGCTCATCGTCACGGTCGACGAGCATGGCAACACCTCGGCCGCCTCGGTGCCGCTGGCGCTGGACGTGGCGGTGCGCAGCGGCCGTATCCAACGTGGCGACACCGTGATGCTGGAAGGCGTCGGCGGCGGCTTCACCTGGGGCGCCGCCCTCCTCAAATACTGACAAGCATGACTGTTCCTTTTGCTGTAGTTTTCCCTGGCCAGGGTTCGCAGGCCGTCGGCATGCTCGACGCCTGGGGTGACCATCCTGAAGTCCGCCTGACGCTCGAAGAAGCTTCCACCGCGCTCGGCGAGGACGTGGCCGCGCTGATCCACGCCGGCCCCAAGGACCAGCTGGACCTGACCACCAACACCCAGCCTGTCATGCTGACGGCCGGCATCGCCTGCTGGCGCGCCTTCGTCGCCGAGACGGGTACCGTGCCTGTCGCCGCCGCAGGCCACTCGCTCGGCGAATACACGGCGTTGGTTGCCGCCGGCGCGCTGAGCCTGGCCGATGCGCTGCCGCTGGTGCGTTTCCGCGCCCAGGCCATGCAGGAAGCCGTGCCCGTGGGCGTCGGCGCGATGTACGCCATCCTGGGCCTGGACGGTGAGGCCGTGCGCGCCGGTTGCGCGCAGGCCGCTGCCGAGACGGGCGAGGCCATCGAGGCCGTCAACTTCAATGACCCCAAGCAGACGGTCATTGCCGGCAGCAAGGCCGGTGCCGAGAAGGCTGCCGAGATCCTGAAGGCCGCAGGCGCCAAGCGCGCGCTGCCGCTGCCGGTGTCGGCGCCTTTCCACTCCAGCCTGATGAAGCCGGCCGCCGAGCGGCTCAAGGAAAAGCTCGCAACGGTGCAATTCCTGCCTGCGGCCTTCCCGGTCATCAACAACATCGACGTGGCCGTCACCGACAACGTCGAGGCGCTGCGCGACGCGCTGTACCGCCAGGCTTTCGGCCCGGTGCGCTGGGTCGAGGTCGTGCAGGCGCTGAAGGCCCGTGGCGTGAACCACCTCATCGAAGCTGGCCCCGGCAAGGTGCTGAGCGGCATGGCCAAGCGCATCGACGCCGAGCTGCAGGCTGCCTGCGTCTACGACCCCGCCTCGCTGGCCGAGGCCCGCCATCTGCTGGGAGGCGGCTGATGACTGAATCTGCAAGCAAGGGCGTCGCCCTCGTCACTGGCGCCAGCCGCGGCATCGGCCGCGCCATCGCGCTGGCCCTCGCCCATGAAGGCTGGCGCGTCATCGGTACCGCGACGACCGAGTCCGGTGCCGCCGGCATCACCGAGGCGCTCGCCGCCCATGGTGGCCGCGGCATCGCGCTGAACGTGACCGACGCCGCCGCCAGCCAGGCGGCCGTCGACGACATCGTCGCCAAGGAAGGCGGCCTGCACGTCCTCGTCAACAACGCCGGCATCACGCGTGACACGCTGTCCATGCGCATGAAGGATGACGACTGGGACGCGGTGCTGGACACCAACCTCAAGGCGGTCTTCCGCCTGGCGCGCGCCGCGACCAAGCCGATGATGAAGCAGCGCTCTGGCCGCATCATCAACATCACGTCCGTCGTCGGCGCCTCCGGCAATGCCGGCCAGGCCAACTACGCCGCCGCCAAGGCTGGCGTGGCGGGCCTGACGCGCGCGCTGGCCCGCGAACTGGGCAGCCGCGGCATCACGGTCAACTGCGTCGCGCCGGGCTTCATTGCCACCGACATGACCGAGGTGCTGCCTGAGGCCCAGAAGGCCGCGCTGCTGTCGCAGATCCCGCTGGGCCGCCTCGGTGCGCCCGAGGAAATCGCTGCGGCGGTCGTCTTCCTGGCGTCACCCGGCGGTGCTTACATCACCGGGTCCGAGCTGCACGTCAACGGCGGCATGTACATGGCCTGAGCCCGCCGGGCTGCCCCAAAGGCGAAACCGGAGTGCAAAGCACGAAGGTCATCCGAAAGTTTGGCCCGGGCGCCCTGATTTAGGGGTGCCCATCTAGAGCCCTTAGAATGCTGGGCTGTTTTCTGCAAACCCCTCCTGGAGGAGTGTCATGAGCGATATCGAAGCACGAGTCAAGAAAATCATCGCCGAGCAACTCGGCGTGGCGGAAGCCGACGTCACCAACGAGAAGGCTTTCGTCGCCGACCTGGGCGCCGATTCTCTGGACACCGTGGAACTGGTGATGGCCCTCGAAGACGAGTTCGGCATCGAGATCCCCGACGAAGAGGCCGAGAAGATCACCACCGTGCAGTTGGCGATCGACTACGCCGTCAAGCACCAGAAGGCTTAATCAGCCTGCCTCTCTCGCAACTCTGATCCGCACCGCATGACCCGTCGCCGTGTTGTCGTTACCGGCCTTGGCCTCATCAGTCCCGTCGGCAACTCCGTTGCCGAGGGTTGGGCCAACATCCTCGCCGGGCGTTCCGGCATCGCCACCGTCACCCGCTTCGACGCCAGCAACCTGGCGTGCCATTTCGCGGGTGAGGTCAAGGGCTTCAAGATCGAGGATTACATACCCGCGAAGGAAGCCCGGCACATGGATACCTTCATCCATTACGGGCTGGCGGCGTCCTTCCAGGCGGTGCGCGATGCCGGTCTGCCGACTGGTGACCAACTGACCGAAGAGCAGGCCGAGCGCATCGGCGTGCTCGTGGGTTCGGGGATTGGCGGCCTGCCGCTGATCGAGGAAACCAAGACCGAGCTGATGAACCGCGGCCCCCGCCGCATCTCGCCGTTCTTCATCCCGGCCTCGATCATCAACATGATCTCGGGTCACGTCTCCATCAACTTCGGCTTCCAGGGACCCAACCTGGCGATCGCCACGGCCTGCACGACGGGCCTGCATGCGATCGGCGAGGCCGGCCGCCTCATCGAATACGGTGATGCGGACGTGATGGTGGCGGGCGGGGCCGAAGGTGCGGTGTCGCCGCTGGGCATTGGCGGTTTCGCCGCAGCCCGCGCGCTCTCCACCCGCAACGACGATCCCGCGACCGCGTCCCGCCCCTGGGACAAGGATCGCGACGGTTTCGTGTTGGGCGAGGGTGCCGGCGTGCTGGTGCTCGAAGAGTACGAGCACGCCAGGAAGCGCGGCGCCAAGATCTACTGCGAGCTGGCCGGCTTCGGCATGGGTGCGGACGCGTATCACATGACCGCACCCAACGTCGACGGCCCCAAGCGCTCCATGCGCGCGGCGCTGCGCAATGCCGGCCTGAATCCCGACCAGGTCCACTACATGAATGCCCACGGCACGTCCACGCCGCTGGGTGATGTGAACGAGACCAATGCGATCAAGCTGGCCTTTGGCGATCACGCCAAGAGCATGGTCATCAGCTCGACCAAGTCCATGACCGGCCACCTGCTGGGCGGCGCGGGCGGCATCGAGTCGGTGTTCACGGCGCTGGCCATCCGCGACCAGGTCGCGCCGCCGACGATCAATCTCTTCAACCAGGACCCCGAGTGCGACCTGGACTACTGCGCCAACGAGGCGCGGCCGATGAAGATCGAGGTCGCCGCGAAGAACAACTTCGGTTTTGGCGGCACCAACGGCACGCTGATCTTCAAGCGGGTTTAGGTTCAGGCCCGCCCGGCGATGCGCCGCACGCCGCCTGTCGTCGTGCATTTGCAGCCTCAGCCGGCCGTGCAGGCTCTTGTGGCTTTGTTCGCTGCGCTGGCCTCGGCTGGGTTGGGTGCCTGGGCGATCAGCCATCACTCATCGGCCTGGCTGGTGTTGCTTATCCTGCCTCTGGCCTCCGCCTACGCCTGGCGCGCCGCTGCGGTGCTGCCGCGCCGCCTGCGCTGGGATGGCCAGGCCTGGTGGCTGGCCGACGCCGATCGCGATGAAGAGACCGCCGTCCAACTCACCGTGCTGATCGACCTCGACGCCTGGCTGCTGCTGCGCGCCAGCGCCGGTCCGCGCTGGCTGCCGCTGGCGCGCCGCCAGCAGCCCCACTGGGGTGCGCTGCGTGCGACGCTGTTTACTGCACCGGGTGGTGCCTTGCAGCGATGAGTGCGGACGCCGACGCGCTGCTGGTGCGCGAGGCCCAGGCGGGCAATCGCAATGCCTTCGACATGCTGGTGCTGAAGTACCAGCGCCGCGTCGAGCGCCTGTTGTCCCGCAGCGTGCGCGACCCTGCCGATGTGGCCGATCTCTGCCAAGAGACCTTCCTCGCCGCCTACCGCGCGCTGCCCGCGTTTCGTGGTGACAGCGCCTTCTACACCTGGGTCTACCGCATCGCGATCAATGCCGCCCAGCGTCACCGTGCGCGCCAGCAGCCGCTTGAGTCCCTGGACGACGGCGAGGGAACTTTCGGCACTCAGGCGCATCCAACCGACGATGCGACCCCCGAAGCCCTGCTCGCCAGCCGTCAGCTGGCGCGCGGGCTCAACGAGGCGGTCGAAAGCCTGGCGGAAGATCAACGCCGGGCGTTGCTGCTGCGAGAGGTGGATGGCTTGAGCTACGACGAGATTGCCGATTTGATGGACTGCCCTGCGGGCACCGTGCGCTCGCGCATCTTCCGCGCGCGGGAGGCGCTGGCCGCGCGCTTGCGGCCGCTGCTGAGCGGGGGAGGGTGGCGATGACCGGCGAATCACTGAACGGGGCCCTTTCCGCCGTCATGGACGGCCGCGCGACGCCCGCCGAGTGGGCGCGCGTGAACGCGGCCTGGGCGGCCGACCCGGCGCTGCGCGAGCGCTGGGCGACCTGGCATGCGGCCGGCGACGGCCTGCGTTCGGCCGAACTGCCGGCGCTGCATCGCCAGCCCCAGGCCTTGCTCGACGCGCTGCATGCGCAGATGCCCGCGCCTGTCGCCGCGCACCCGCGTCGGCGCGACTGGTTCGCTCCCGTCGCCGTGGCGGCCAGCTTCGTCGCGCTGGCCTTCGGCGTCGGTGCGCTGCGGCCGCCCGCAGAGCCGGAGCCCGTCATCGCGGCTGCACCCTTCACGGCACCGCGCGCGCAGGGGCTTAGCGGCCTGAGCTTTGCGCAAACCGTCTCAGGCCCTACGCTGCCGGGCGCGGCGCGGGAGCCCGGCTTGCCGCTTGATCCGGCGCCGGAGATCATCGACTGGGGTCTGGCGCTGGCAGAGCCGCCGGCCTCACAGCCCCGTCCCTGAGTCCCACCGTCGCATCCCCCTCTTCTTGTTCCGTCACTGCGCTGTTCAAACCTGGAATGCCATCTATGCCCGTTGAGAACCGTCTCATCCCCGCTTATGCCAACCGTCTGCTGTCGGGCACCGCGCTGGCGCTCGCACTGGCTTTCGCGCACGTGCCCGCCACGGCGCAGACCCGTGGCCTGCCGGACTTCTCCGAACTGGTGGACCGCGTCGGCCCCGCCGTCGTCAACATCCGCACCGCCGAGAAGGTCAAGGTGCCTGAAGGCCAGGCGGAGATGAACGAGCAGATGCAGGAGTTCTTCCGTCGCTTCGGCATCCCCGTGCCCAACCAGCGCCGCGGTGCGCCGCGCGGCGGTGGCACGCCGGACGAGGACGGCCCGATGCGCCGCGGCGTCGGCTCCGGCTTCATCCTCAGCGCCGACGGCTATGTGCTGACCAATGCCCACGTCGTGCAGGGCGCCGACGAGGTCATCGTCACGCTGACCGACAAGCGCGAACTGAAGGCCAAGCTCATCGGTGCCGACCAGCGCTCCGACGTCGCCGTCGTCAAGATCGAGGCCACCGGCCTGCCGTTCGTGCAAGTCGGTGACAGCAACAAGGCCAAGGTCGGCGAATGGGTCATGGCCATCGGCTCGCCCTTCGGCCTGGAGAACACCGTCACGGCCGGCATCATCAGCGCCAAGCAGCGCGACACCGGCGACCTGCTGCCGCTGATCCAGACCGACGTGGCCATCAACCCCGGCAACTCCGGCGGCCCGCTGGTCAACATGCGCGGCGAGGTCATCGGCATCAACTCGCAGATCTACAGCCAGAACGGCGGCTACATGGGCATCTCGTTCGCGATCCCCATCGCCGATGCCGTCCGCGTCGCCGATGAGCTGCGTGCCGGCGGCCGCGTCGTGCGCGGCTACCTCGGCGTGCTGCCTGACGACATCACCAAGGAGATCGCCGAGGCCATCGGCCTGGGCAAACCGCAGGGTGCCGTGATCCGCTCCGTCGTGGCCGGCAGCCCGGCCGAGAAGGCGGGCGTCGAGGGCGGCGACGTCGTCACCAAGGTCGACGGCAAGACCGTGGACAAGGCGGCCGACCTGCGCCGCCTGGTGGCTAACGTCAAGCCCGGCGCCAAGACGACGCTGACGGTATTCCGCCGTGGCGCGACCAAGGAGATCGTCGTCACCATTGGCGAAGATGAGCGCAGCAAGAAGCCGGGCAGCGAGGGCAGTGCGGAGGCTGCGGCGGCCGCGACGCCCAGCGCCGCCCTGGGGCTGAAGGTGTCCGAGCTGACCGAGGCGCAGCGCAAGGACCTCAAGCTCAAGTCCGGCATCAAGGTCGACGCCGCCACCGGCGCCGCCGCCCGGGCCGGCCTGCGCGAGGGCGACCTCATCCTGTCGGTCGACAACGTCGAGGTGACGTCGGCCAAGGTCTTCCAGGCCCAGATCGCCAAGGCCGACAAGACCAAGGCCTTGAACCTCGTCGTGCGCCGAGACGATGTCACCAGCTTCGTGCTGCTGAAGCCTGTCCCCTGAATCTGCGTGGATAACAGGGTCGCCCACTCGGGCTTTCCGCGATGCGGCAAGCCCGGCGGGGTGGCCGCCGAAGGTTGTCCACCGTTTGGGAAAGTTGGCGCCGGCTAACTTTTGTTTGGCCGGCTGGATTGTTCGCGTCGGCCGCTAAAATGCCGCCCAGATGCACCTTGAAAGAGGTGCCTGGCAATGCAATCGTGGGCTACCGGCAACGTTTGGATTTGATCCACAGGCCATCCACAAGTTCTTGTGGATAACCTGTGGTTAAAAATCCTTGTTGGCGGCCTGCAACGGGCTTGGAACCAATGCTGGTGCGGCTTCCCGGCCGACCCTTTTGGCTACAATGAAGTCCCAACAAGCAGTTGCCAAACCTTTTGTTGGAAGGCACGTCGCCTCTTCGACGTGCCTTTTTTTTGCCTACCGCCGCGCGGTTTCACCGCGCTTAACTTCGCTGCGCGAAGTTAGCGTGCGGCGCAACGGCTGACGCCGTTGTGTCCTGCTCCAGATCAGATGAACCACATCCGCAATTTCTCCATCATTGCCCACATCGACCACGGCAAGAGCACGTTGGCCGACCGCATCATTCAGCGCTGTGGGGGCTTGAGTGACCGGGAAATGGAAGCGCAGGTGCTGGACTCGATGGACATCGAGCGCGAGCGCGGCATCACGATCAAGGCGCAGACCGCCGCCCTTCAGTACCGGGCCAAGGACGGGAAGGTCTACAACCTGAACCTGATCGACACGCCGGGCCATGTGGACTTCTCTTACGAAGTCAGCCGCTCGCTGTCGGCCTGCGAGGGTGCGCTGCTCGTCGTCGACGCCTCGCAAGGCGTGGAGGCGCAGACGGTGGCCAACTGCTACACGGCGCTGGACCTCGGCGTCGAGGTCGTGCCGGTGCTCAACAAGATGGACCTGCCGAACGCAGACCCTGAGAACGCGCGCGCCGAGATCGAGGACGTGATCGGCATCGACGCCGATGACGCCATCCCCTGCAGCGCCAAGACCGGCATGGGCATCGACGAGATCATCGAGGCGGTGATCGCCCGCATGCCGCCGCCCAACGGCGTTGTCGATGCGCCGCTGCGCGCCATGATCATCGACAGCTGGTTCGACAACTATGTCGGCGTGGTGATGCTGGTACGCGTGGTCGACGGCACGCTCAAGAAGGGCGAGCGCATCCGCATGATGGCGTCCAACGCTGTCTACCCGGCCGACAACCTGGGCGTGTTCTCGCCCAAGTCGGAACCGCGCGCAGAACTCAACGCCGGCGAGGTGGGCTTCATCATCGCGGGCATCAAGGAGTTGCAGGCCGCGAAGGTCGGCGACACCATCACGCTGGAAAAGAAGCTGCCCAACAACCTGGGCCCCGCCGAAGAGGCGCTGCCGGGTTTCAAGGAAATCCAGCCCCAGGTGTTTGCCGGCCTCTACCCGACCGAGGCCAGCGAGTACGACCAGCTGCGCGACGCGCTGGAGAAGCTCAAGCTCAACGACTCCTCGTTGCGCTACGAGCCCGAGGTGTCGCAGGCGCTGGGCTTCGGCTTTCGCTGCGGCTTCCTGGGCCTGCTGCACATGGAGATCGTGCAGGAGCGCCTGGAGCGTGAGTTCGACCAGGACTTGATCACCACCGCCCCCAGCGTGGTCTACGAAGTGGTGCAGGGCGACGGCACGGTGATCGAGGTCGAGAACCCGAGCAAGATGCCCGAGGTCGGCCAGATCCAGGAGATCCGCGAGCCCATCGTCACCGTGCACCTGTACATGCCGCAGGACTATGTCGGCCCGGTCATGACACTGGCCAACCAGAAGCGCGGCAACCAGCTGAACATGGCCTACCACGGCAAGCAGGTCATGCTGACCTACGAGATGCCGCTGGCCGAGATCGTGTTGGACTTCTTCGACAAGCTCAAGAGCGTGTCGCGCGGCTATGCCTCGATGGACTACGAGTTCAAGGAGTACCGCGCGTCCGACGTGGTGAAGGTCGACATCCTGATCAACGGCGACCGGGTCGACGCGCTGTCCATCATCGTGCACCGCGTGCAGAGCCAATTCCGCGGCCGCGGTGTGGCGGCCAAGATGCGTGAACACATCCCGCGCCAGATGTACGACGTGGCCATCCAGGCGGCCATCGGCGGCAACATCATCGCCCGCGAGAACATCAAGGCGCTGCGCAAAAACGTGCTGGCAAAATGCTACGGCGGCGACATCAGCCGCAAGCGCAAGCTGCTGGAAAAACAGAAGGCCGGCAAGAAGCGCATGAAGCAGATCGGCTCCGTCGAAGTGCCGCAAGAAGCCTTCCTCGCCATCCTGCAAGTCGACGATTGATCCCTTTTCGCCCCCCTCCCCCCGCCTTGAAAACCTCCCTGATGAGCGCTCTGACCGGTGTTTTGTATGCGGCCCTGGTGGCCTATCTTGGCGGCTGGTACCTGGGCCGCTGGACCGGGAACTTCGCGCTGCTGCTGTTCGTGCTGACCTCGGTGACCATGCTGTACTGGCTGGCCGAGCGCTTTCACTTTGCGCCGGCGCGCAACAAGGCGGCGCAGGACCTGCTCGACAACGACGCCAAGCGCCGCCAGACGCTGGCCGCGCAGGGCATCAACCGCGTGGACGGCGACATCGAGCCGGCCCGCCAGCAACTGCTGCAGCAGCCCTGGTGGCTGGACTGGACCGCCGGCCTGTTCCCGGTGATCCTCATCGTCTTCCTGCTGCGCAGCTTCCTGTTCGAGCCGTTCAAGATCCCCTCCGGCTCCATGGTGCCGACGCTGCTGGTGGGTGACCTGATCCTCGTCAACAAGTTCCACTACGGCGTGCGCCTGCCGGTCATCAACAAGAAGATCGTCGCCAACAACGACGTCAAGCGCGGTGACGTGATGGTCTTCCGTTACCCCGAAGACCCGAGCACCGACTTCATCAAGCGCGTGGCCGGCATCCCGGGCGACGAGGTCGCCTACGTCAACCAGAAGCTCTACATCAACGGCCAGCTCGCGCCCACGCAGCCGGTGGACAACTTCTACGACGACAGCGGCAGCCCGCGCGTCTACCGCCCGCGCTTCAACGAGAAGCTCGGCGACAAGCAGCATCAGATCCTCGTGCGGCCCGACGCCCAGGCCTACTTCCGCGCCGACCGCGCCGATGGCCCCTTCCCGTTCCAGGAGAACTGCCGCTACACGATCGAAGGCGTGACCTGCAAGGTGCCGGCCGGCCACTACTACATGCTGGGCGACAACCGTGACAACTCGCGCGATTCCCGCTTCTGGGGCTTCGTCCCCGACGAGAACATCGTCGGCAAGGCCTTCTTGGTCTGGATGAATTTCGGTAATCTCAAGCGCATCGGTACCTTCTTCAATTGATGCCCCAGATGAACCGCTGCCGCCGCCCCATGCCGTTGTCCTCACGCCGCCAGCGCGGCCTCTCGCTGATCGGCCTGCTTTTCTGGGGCGGGGTCATCGCCGTCGTGGCAGTCGTCGCCATGAAGGTCTTCCCGACCGTGCTGGAGTACTACACGGTCAAGGGCGTGGTCAACCGCATCGCTGCCGGCAACCCGTCGACGGTGCCGCAGGTGCGCCAGGAATTCGACCGGGCGACCGCCGTCGAATACTCCATCCAGAGCATCAAGAGCGGCGACCTCGTCGTCACCAAGGACAGCAACGACAAGGTCGTCATCGAGTTCGCCTGGGACAAGGAGATCGACATCTTTGGCCCTGTCTATCTGCTGATCAAGTACCGAGGCACGTCCGGTTGACTGAGTTGTTGCTGGCGCCCCAACGATGAACGCCGCTGCGCTCGACGCCCTGCAACACCGCCTCGGCCACCGCTTCCAGCGCTCTGAGCTGCTGTCCCGCGCGCTGACCCACCGCAGCTACGGCGCCGACCACAACGAGCGCCTGGAGTTCTTGGGTGACGCCGTGCTCAGCCTGGCCGTCTCCAGCCTGCTCTACGAGCGCTATGCCGGCTCTGACGAAGGCGACCTGACCCGCGTGCGCGCCCACCTGGTTCGCGAGGACAGCCTGCACCGGCTGGGCCTGGCCCTGGGCCTGCCGGCCGTGTTGAAGATGTCCGACGGCGAAGCCCGCGGCGGCGGTGCGCAGCGGCCGTCCATCCTGGCCGACGCCGTCGAGGCCCTGCTGGGCGCCGCCTACATCGACGCGGGGTACGAAGCGGCCCTGGCCATCGTGCGCCGCCTGCTCGCCGAGACCATCGACACGGCCGCAGGCTCCGGCGACTTCGGCAAGGACGCCAAGACCGCGCTGCAGGAATGGCTGCAGGCGCGCCGCATCGCCGTGCCCAGCTACCGTATCGTCGCCACGCGCGGCCAGGCCCATGCCCAGACCTTCGAGGTCGAATGCGCGGTGCCGGCCCTGGACGTGGCCGAACTGGGCGAAGGACGATCACGCCGCACCGCCGAGCAGGAGGCCGCCCGCCGCCTGCTGGACCGCCTGCAAGCCAGACACACCGCCTAACAAAGGCCAGCCATGACCACCGACGCCGTTCTCCCCGCCGCAGCCCCTGCTGACGGCCCCGCCCAGCGCTGTGGCCTCATCGCCATCGTCGGCCGCCCCAACGTCGGCAAGTCCACGCTGCTGAACGCGCTGGTCGGCCAGAAGGTCAGCATCACCTCCGACAAGGCGCAGACGACGCGCCACCGCATCACCGGCGTGCGCACGGTCGACGAGGCGCAGTTCGTCTTCGTCGACACGCCCGGCTTCCAGACCAAGCACAACGCCGCGCTGAACCGCACGCTCAACCGCACCGTGCACGGCGTGCTGGCCGACGTGGACCTGGTGCTGTTCGTCGTCGAGGCGGGCCGCTTCGGCCTGGACGACGCCAAGGTGCTTGGCCTGCTGCCCGAGGACAAGCCGGTCGTGCTGATCGCCAACAAGCTAGACGCGGTGCACCGCCGCGCCGAACTGGCACCCTGGCTCAAGGGCATGCAGGAGCGCCGCAACTTCACGGAGTTCGTACCGCTGTCGGCCAAGAAGGAGGCCGACGTGACGCGCCTCTTCAAGATCCTCAAGCCCTATCTGCCCGAGCAGGGCTGGTTCTACGCCGAGGACGCGCTGACCGACCGCAGCGAGAAGTTCCTGGCCAGCGAGATCATCCGCGAGAAGCTCTTCCGCCTGACGGGCGACGAGCTGCCCTACACCTCCACCGTCATCATCGACAAATGGGAAGACGAGGGCGAGCTGCGCCGCATCAGCGCCAGCATCGTCGTCGAGCGTGATGCCCACAAGGGCATGATCATCGGCCAGGGCGGCGAGCGCCTGAAGCGGATCGGCTCGGAGTCGCGCCAGGAGCTGGAGCACCTGATGGACGGCCGCGTGTTCCTGGAGCTGTGGGTCAAGGTGCGGTCCGGTTGGGCAGACACCGAAGAGCATCTGCGGTCCTACGGATACGAATGACGCGATGCGGCTGACGCGGCCGCCGGCGCTCCAGTCGGCCTACGTGCTGCACCAGCACGACTGGAGCGAGTCCAGCCTCATCCTGGATCTGTTCACGCGCGAGTCCGGCCGCGTTGCGGTAGCCGCCAAGGGCGCCAAGCGGCCCTACTCACAGCTGCGTGCGGTGCTGCTGCCGCTGCAGCGCATCTCGGTCTCCTTGAGCAAACCCGCCAAGGCCGACGGCGGCGAGGTGCAGACGCTGCGCACGGCCGAGTGGGGCGGGGGGGCGACGATGCCGGCCGGCGCCGCGCTGTTCTCCGGCTACTACCTGAACGAGCTGCTGATGAAGCTGCTCGCCCGCCACGACCCGCATCCGCGCCTGTTCGACGCCTACGCCGACACGCTGGCCGCGCTGGCGGAGGGCGACGCTGCGCTGCGCGCCTTCGAGCTGAAGCTGCTGCTGGAGCTGGGCCTGCTGCCCGACCTCAGCGTCGTCGCGACCACGCAGGCGGCCATCGACCCTGCTCGTCGCTACCAGCTCTCGCCTGAGTCCGGCGTCATCGCGCCTGCTGGCGATTCAAGCCTGCCTGGCACGCTGCTGATCCAGCTCCAGGCCGCGCTGCTGCACGGCAGCATGGCGGCGCTGCGCCAGGCCTGCGCCGCCGAGCCGCAAGGCCTGAAGACGACGCTGCGCGGCCTGCTCCACTACCATCTCGGCCACCAGCCGCTGCGCACGCGCGCGCTGATGGTCGACGTGCAACAACTGCTGGATTCATGAACCCCTTTGCCCACGCTGGAACCCGCTGCGCCCTGTCGGTCAACGTCAACAAGGTCGCGCTGCTGCGCAACACGCGCCACCTGGGCATCCCCAGCGTGCTGCGCGCGGCCGAGCAGTGCCTGCTGGCTGGCGCTCAGGGCATCACCGTGCATCCCCGGCCCGACGAGCGCCACATCCGCCCGGGCGACGTGGATGATCTCGCCGCCTTCTTGCGCGACTGGCCCCAGGCCGAGTTCAACATCGAAGGCAACCCGACGCAGAACCTGATGGACTTCGTGCGCCGACATCGCCCGCACCAGGTCACCTTCGTGCCTGACTCCGAAGAGCAGTTCACGTCCGACCACGGCTGGACGCTGCCGCAGGACGCCGAGCGACTGAAGCCGCTGATCCGTGAAGCCCAGGACCTGGGCGTGCGCGTCAGCCTGTTCATGGACCCCAACCCGGCCGCGATGGCGCATGTGGCCGAACTGGGCGCCGAGCGCATCGAGCTGTACACCGAGACCTTCGCCAGCGCCTTCGGCACCGAGCGGCAGGCTGAGGTGCTGGCAGGCTTCACGGCCACGGCCGAGGCCGCGCTGAAGGTGGGCCTCGGCATCAATGCCGGCCATGACCTGAACCGCGACAACCTGACGGCCTTTCTGAGCGCAGTGCCGGGTGTGCAGGAGGTGTCCATCGGCCACGCCCTGATCGCCGACGCGCTGGAGCTGGGCTACGGCGAAGCGGTGCGGGCCTATCTGCGCGCCATCGCCACGGCGTACACATGAGCTTCCTGCGCCGAGCCCGTCCGGACGACGCGCCCCGCCTCGCCGCGCTAGCCCAGTGGGTGTGGATGGACAGTTATGCCTCCGACGGCGTCGAGAACCGCTTCCTGCCTTTCATCGCTGCGTCGTTCACGCCGGCCGAGTTCGAGAGCTTGATTGCTCATCCTCAGCAAGCGATCTGGTTGCTGGAAGAGGGGGCCGCGTTGCAAGGCTTTGCTCAGCTCCGCCGCAGCGTGGCTGCGCCTGTCTATACCGCTTCGTCCGTCGAACTGGAGCGGCTCTATGTCGCGCCTCCCTGCACTGGTCGCGGGCTGGGGCCGCGATTGCTGCGGGCCGCCCGCGAGACCTGGCCGGCCGAGGCCTTGTGGCTCAGCGTCTGGGTCGGCAACAGCGGCGCTCAGCGCTTCTACGCCCGGGAAGGCGGCCAGGACATCGGCCAAACCGACTTCATGCTTGACGGCCAACCCATCAGCAACCGCGTCATCGCCTTCTCATGATTTACGGCATCGGCACCGACCTCTGCGACATCCGCCGCATCCGCGAAACCCTCGCACGGCGCGGCGAGCGCTTTGCCGAGAAGGTGTTGGGCCCGCATGAGCTGGCCGTGTTCCGCGAGCGCCACGCCAAGGTGGCCGCGCGCGGCGAGTCCTATCTGGCGACGCGCTTTGCCGCCAAGGAGGCGTTCTCCAAGGCCATCGGCATGGGAATGCGCATGCCCATGACCTGGCGCGCGATGGAGGTCGTCAAGGCCCCGAGCGGCAAGCCCGAGATCGCGCTGCATGGCGAGCTGGCCGAATGGTTTGCTGCCCGGGGCCTGAGCGCCCATGTGACGGTCAGCGACGAGCAGGACTACGCCGTCGCCTTCGTCGTCGTTGAGACGACGACGAAGGCCTAACGCCAAAGTCTTACGGCTTCTTCTTGGCCGGCGTCTTGGCGGCGGCCGGCTTGGCCAGCGACTCGCCCTTGGACACGACGACCATGTCCATGTCCATCAGCATGCGGCCGTTGTCGGGGCCGTTCATCGTCATCTTCATATCCATCGCGAGCCGGCTGGCCAGGGGCAGGCGGTCGGCCAGGCGCAGGGACGCCGTGCCCTTGCCGCTGCCGCCGATCTGCATCTGCAGCGTCTTGGCCGGCTCCGCTGCCGCGCCGGCGCTGTCGGAAGCTGCCGAGGCGGCCGATGCCGGGGCGCTCGGCAGCGGCGCGCTGATGTCCATCTTCAGGTCCATGTTCAGGTCGAAGTGCGCCACGCCGCGGTCCACGCGGGCCAGCGTGTAGCGCACATTGCCCTGCATCGCGCCGGCGCCGCCCGGCAGAGGCACGGGCAGGGCCATGGTCACCGGCACGTCGACGCTGTCGCCCACCTTCAGCGGGCGCTGGCTCAGCGCCTTGAAGAGCTGCAGGCTCTCGTTGATCATGGCGCTGCCCTGCGCCTTCATCGCTTCGGCCAACTGCGGCGAGGAACTTTGCACCTGCTGGAAGTCGAAGCTGAAGTCCTTGGGGTTGAAGCGCGCGCTGTAGCTCGCATTCATGGCCTGGGTGTCGGGCATGGGGATGGCCTTGCCGCCCATCTCCATCGAGCCGCCCTTGGACGCGATGGACACGGTCAGCGGCAGCCAGCCTTCGGCGTCGGCCTGCTCCACCTTCATCGTCTGCTCCATCTGCGTGGAGAACTTCATGGGGCCCATCTGGCTCATGCGTTGCGCCGCTTGCGCGATCTTGGCGCGCTGCTCATCGGTCGCCTCGGGCGCGGCTTCCACGCGCATCTTCATGACCGCCTTCAGGTCGATGAGCTGGCGCTGGTGCTGCCCGGCGCGCGGCGTCGTGTCGAAGCTGATGGCGGCGGGCGCAGGCGCCGCCTGGGCGGCGATGTTGAAGCCGAGCAGGGTGCCGAGCAGGGTCAGGCGAAGCGGGGAAGCCAGGTTAGCCAGGGTCAAGGGGAACTCCGAAAAATGCCGCCACGTTGGCGGCCGGCCGGCATGGTAGGTGCAGGACAGGCGGGCTGCGGCAGGGAGGCGGGTAATTTCACCCGGGCCGGTGCCGCTCAGCCGCGGCCCTGGAACAGCAACCGCTCCGCCAGCTGCCGCCGCGCCGGGGGCTGGGCCGGCAGGCGGTCCAGCATGGCGAGGACGGACTCGCAAGAGGCAGCGCCACCGCCAGCGGGTGCATCGGCCCACAGCCGCCCCAGCATGCCCAGGGCCGAGCTGCCGACCGAGCGGGTCAGCACTTCCAGCTCGATGGCATTCGGCGGTTTGGGCAGCCAGCGCGGCGGCTCGCTGTTGGCCACCTCCAGCAGCCACTGGGCCTCGTGCGCCTGGGCGTCCAGCGGCAGCAGCCGGCGGGCGGCCAGGTGGCCGTCAAGCAGGTCCCGGCAGGCGGCTCGCGCGCCAGGCTGGGGTGGCGTGCGCAGTGCCCGCAGCTGGTCGCCGACGATCTGCACATAACGCCGTCGCAGCACGGCGTCGGTGCCGCTGATCAAGGCCGGCATCTGGCGCGCCAGCAGCGGCAGGGCAGCCGCCTGCACGTCCTCGTCCGCCGCGCCGGCAGCGCGAGCCTCATGCATGCGCTGGGCCACGGCGGCGATGGTGCCCTCGGTGCGCCGCTCGAGCGCCTCCCAGACCGGATGCATGCGCAGCGCGTCGTCGAAGTCGGCCAGGCTGGCATTGGCGGGTGGCATGGGAATGGCCAGCGTGCGCGGCGACGGCGCGATCAGTGCATGCGCCTGCAACTCCTCGCGGGGCACGAACCACATGCTGCGCGCCGAGGTGCGCAGCGTCGTGTCGATCATGGACTCCGGCAGACCCAGCTCGCGGTAGGTCTTGGCCAGGTTCTGGTTGGCCAATTCCTCGAAGACCGGGTTGTAGGTGCCGGTGGAGGCGCGGTGGAAGCCCAGCTGCCCCTCCGGCGCCAGCTGGCGTGGGCTGCCGGCCAGGAAGACCAGCGTGCAGGCGCTGGCGCAGGTGCCCACGGCGCGGGCCTCGTGGCGGTGTGCCTTCATCGCGCTGGCCATGTGTTCCGCCTCGCGCACGCGGCCGCCGGGTGACGACAGCTCCACGCGCTTGAGGCCGCGGGCGGCCTCGCTGGCGAGCAGCGCGCGCAGGCGTTCACCGTCGCCCATGCCGATGACACCGTCCAGGCGCAGGCTGCGGCCGTCGGCAGAAAAACTGAACTTGGCCTGGCCGATGGGGTCGATGCCGCGCGCCATCTGCCAGTACTCGCCGACGTTGGGCAGCAGGCCGAACAGCACCGAGGCCAGCAGTTGCAGCGCGCCCAGCACGAGCGTGATGCGGGCCAGCCAGCCCCACAGCACCGAGCCGTGGTCGCGCAGATAGGTCGTCGCCGCGCGCCAGGTGCCGACGATGCACCAGGTGTCCAGCGCCAGCAGCAACGGGAAGCCGACCAGCATGATGATGGCGCTGACCTGCAGCGAATCGCCCTTGACGCTGATCCAGCTCATCAGCCCTGTCAGCAAGAACGCGAGCGGCGCCGCGACGAGGAAGTTGTTGAGCCAGTAGCTGCGCACCAGGCTCTGCTCGCCGCGCCAGTGGCTGCCGAAATAACCTTTTCTGGGCGCCGAAGTGACCCGCGCGCGCGGGCGAGCTGCGGTGCGCGGCCGGTGCGAGGCCTGCTGCCAGGCGGCGGGCGCCGGCTCCGCGCTGGGCGTCGGGGCGGCGGGGGCGTTGTGGTCGACCTGCGTGGGGTCGACGTAGGGGCGGGGCTTGCGAGCGTCGGTCATGGCCGCCGCAGCTTAATGAGGAAAACGGTGCCGGCCGACGTTGCTATTCACGGCGGCGAGGCGGGCTCAAGCAGAAGGCAAAAAAATGCCGCCCGGCGCGGGCCGGGCGGCATTCATCGGCGCAGGTCGTGATCAGGCCTCGAAAGGCAGCTTCACCTGGCTGAGGTCCTTGCGCGTCTCGACAAGCACCAGCGGGCCTTCGTCGACGACGACCACTTCGGCCGGTTCGCGACCCAGCGGCGCCGGCGCCGGCTCGGCGGCGATGGCGGCCTGCGCGGCGGCGATCTTGTCGGCGTCGGAGTTGACCCACTGCAGGCCCACGCCGTCGGCGACGGCTTGCAGTTCGGCCAGCGGCAGCTTGAAGGCCTCCACGACCGGCGCAGGTGCGGGTGCGGGCACTGGGGCTGGCGCGGCGACGACCGGCGCGGGCGCCTGAACGGGTGCGTGGACAGGCGCCTGGACTGGCGCTTCAGCCGGCGCCTCTGCCGGCGCGGCGCTGGCCATCGCGGTCTCGATCAACGAGCCCTGCAGCGGCGTGTCGGCCTGCTCGCCGGCCGGGGCTTCCTGCCCGTCGACGGCGCCGTCCTCGCGGCGGTTGCGGTTGCGATTGCGGCCGCCGCGGCGGCTCTTCTCGCGGCCCTGGCCTTCGCCGGTGTCGTCGCCTTCGGCGGCGGGTGCGGCGTCGGTCACGGCATCAGGCGCGGCTTCGGCGGACGCCTCGGTGCTGCCTTCGGCAGCGGCTTCATCGCCGGCCGTCGTGCCTTGCTCGTCGGCGCGGTCGCGGCCACCACGGCGGCGGCGGCGGCCACGGCCCTGGCGCTCCTCGCTGGACGTCGTGTCACCGGTCGTCGGCAGGCCGGCTTCGGCCTGGCTGTCGACGAAGGCGGGCGGCGCGTCGTGGATGGCGACCTGGTCGTCCGTCAACGGTGCGGCCAGCGGCAGGGCGGCCTCGACGGGTGCCTTGTCCGGTCGCTCGCCACGCGGGCGGCGCTCGCCGCGTTCCGGGCGCTCACCGCGCTCGGGGCGTTCCGCGCGCTCGGGGCGCTGTTGCTCGGGCTTGTCGCCGCCTTCGCTGCGCGGCTTGCGGTCACCGCGCTCGGCGCGATCACCGCGTTCTGCTCGCTCGCCACGGGCTTCCTGCGGCTTACCGTCCCGGCGGCCGCCTTGGCCGCCTTGACCGCGTTCGCCACGCTCACCGCGCTCGCCGCGTTCACCACGACGGCCACCGTCGCGGCCGCGGCCGTCACGGCCACCTTCGCGCTTGGGCTTGTCAGTGGCTGCTGCTGCCGGCGCGGGGGCCTCGACAGCCGGCGCCGGCGCCGGTGCGGGGGTGTCGCCACCACTGAAGAAGCTGACCAGGCGGCTGAAGAAGCCCTTGGGCGCCGGGGCGGGCGCGGCCACGACCGGCGCGGGCGCGGGTGCTGCGACCACCGGAGCGGGTTCGGGCTTGGGCGCCGCGACCGGGGCCGGCTGCTCGGGCAGGATGCCCTTGATGACCGGCTCCTGCTTGTTCTTCTTCTCGACGTCGCCACGGCGCGTGATGCCGACCTCGTCGGTCGGCTCCTCGATCATCGTGTAGCTGGCCTGCAGGTTCTCCAGACGCGGGTCGTCGTGGCGCAGGCGCTCCAGCTTGTAGTTGGGCGTCTCGAGGTGCTTGTTGGGCACCATCAGCACGGTCACGCGCTGCTTCAGCTCGATCTTGGTGATCTCGGTGCGCTTCTCGTTCAGCAGGAACGAGGTCACTTCCACCGGCACCTGCACGTGCACGGCGGCGGTGTTGTCCTTCAGCGCCTCTTCCTGGACCATGCGCAGGATCTGCAGCGCCGAGGACTCGGTGTCGCGGATGTGGCCGGTGCCGTTGCAGCGCGGGCAGGTGATGTGGTTGCCTTCGCTCAGCGCCGGGCGCAGGCGCTGGCGGCTCATTTCGAGCAGGCCGAACTTGCTGATGGAGGCGAACTGCACCCGGGCGCGGTCGCTGCGCAGCGCGTCGCGCAGGCGCTGTTCCACGTCGCGGCGGTTCTTGCTCTCCTCCATGTCGATGAAGTCGACCACGATCAGGCCGCCCAGGTCGCGAAGGCGCATCTGGCGGGCGATCTCGTCGGCCGCTTCGAGGTTGGTGCGGGTCGCGGTTTCCTCGATGTCGGTGCCGCGCGTCGAGCGGGCCGAGTTGACGTCGACCGAGACCAGCGCTTCAGTGTGGTCGATGACGATGGCGCCGCCCGAGGGCAGGTTGACCGTGCGGCTGTGGGCTGTCTCGATCTGGTGTTCGATCTGGAAACGGCTGAACAGCGGCGCGTCGTCACGGTAGCGCTTCACGCGATGGCCCTGGTCGGGCATCACGTGGTTCATGAACTGGTGGGCCTGCTCGAACAGGTCGTCCGTGTCGATCAGGATCTCGCCGATGTCGGCGGTGAAGTAGTCGCGGATCGCGCGGATCACGAGCGACGACTCCTGGTAGATCAGGTAGGCGCCCTTGCCGCCCTTGGCCGCGTCATCGATCGCGGTCCAGAGCTTGAGCATGTAGTTCAAGTCCCACTGCAGCTCGGGCGCCGAGCGGCCGATGCCTGCGGTGCGCGCGATGAGGGACATGCCCTTGGGGTACTCGAGCTGGTCGAGGTTTTCCTTCAGTTCCTCGCGGTCCTCGCCCTCGATGCGGCGCGACACGCCACCGCCGCGCGGGTTGTTGGGCATCAGCACCAGGTAGCGGCCGGCCAGCGACACGAAGGTCGTCAGCGCCGCGCCCTTGTTGCCGCGCTCTTCCTTCTCGACCTGGACCAGCAGTTCCTGGCCTTCCTTGATCGCGTCCTTGATGGTCGCGTTCTTGACGTCGGTGCCTTCGCGGAAGAACTGGCGCGAGATCTCCTTGAACGGCAGGAAGCCGTGGCGGTCTTCGCCGTAGTCGACGAAGCAGGCTTCGAGCGAAGGCTCGACCCGCGTCACGACGGCCTTGTAGATGTTGCCCTTGCGCTGCTCGCGGCCTTCGATTTCGGTCTCGAAGTCCAGCAGCTTCTGGCCATCAACGATCGCGAGGCGCCGCTCTTCCGGCTGCGTCGCATTGATCAGCATGCGTTTCATGTCATCTCCTCGCGCGCCGGGCGGCTCATGGGCCGCCGCAAAACGCGCACGTTCATCGCGCCGCCCGAAGGCGGCATCCAGATGCACGGGCGATGGCTGAGAACCGAGGAAGGAATCGCCCTGGACCGAAAGCGCGACTGACCGGGGGGTCAGCGCGCAGTCGGCGTTGGCGCGTGCGCCGCAGCAGCTGACATGCGAGCCGAGCCGCCGGCTCCCGCGCGCACCCGCCCAGCCAGTGGCTGGGGCAGGGCGGCCACACCGGCATCAAGCCGGGGCCGCAGGGGTGCGTGTGGGGGGAGGGGCATGCTCATCCGCGTGGGCTGCTGGACGCTGGTGACAGCTCACTTGGGCCGGGGCCTGAGCACTCTGTCGCCATGGAAACCTTGTTGTCTGCGAGCGCCCTGTGCTTGTCGGCGGCGGGGCTCGCGGGGTTCTTGTGTCATCGCTCTGCCGCGTCTGACAGCGGGCCGTTCACTCACTCGGGGAGGAAACCTGCCGGCCATCGTTCGCGTTGCATCGCCTGTGGCCGCCGGGCATTTGCCGCGTCAGCCACACGTTGCCGCCGCTAAAATCAACCAAATCAAATACTTACGGCAGCAACGTGGTGAAAAGGATTATAGGGGCAGGCCCTGAGGCCCCTGCCACGGGGTTGACAGCCGCTCAAGGTACAGACAAACCCGCAGTTCGGCGGGTGGTCGTGGATGAGGGATCGGCCGGCCAGCGGCTGGACAACTTCCTGCTGCGGGAGCTGAAAGGCGTGCCCAAGACGCATGTCTACCGCGTCATCCGCGCCGGCGAGGTGCGGGTCAACAAGGGCCGTGCGCAGGCCGATACCCGGCTGGAGATCGGCGACGAGGTTCGCATCCCGCCCGTGCGCCTGCCCGGGCGCGCTGCCCAGCCGGAGGCGCCGGCGCGCGAGTTTCCGGTCGTGTTCGAGGACGAGTACCTGCTGGTCATCGACAAGCCGGCCGGCGTGGCGGTGCATGGCGGCTCGGGCGTCAGCTTTGGCGTCATCGAGCAACTGCGCCGCGCGCGGCCGACGGCCAAGTTCCTGGAGCTGGTGCACCGACTGGACAAGGAGACCTCGGGACTGTTGATGATTGCCAAGAAGCGCAGCGCGCTGGTGGCGCTGCAGGACCAGCTACGCGAGCGTGAAACCGGCAAGACCTACGCAGCGCTGGTCTGGGGCGACTGGCCGGCCAAGCTCAAGGTCATCGACGTGCCGCTGGTGAAGTTCGTCGGCAGCGATGGCGAGCGGTGGGTGAGGGCGGGCAAGGCGGACGAGGCGGAGGCCAAGCGGTCGATCAGTCTGGTGAAGGTTGTGCAGCGAACCGCGCAGTTCAGCCTGCTCGACGTGACCATCAAGACCGGACGCACGCATCAGATCCGCGTGCACCTCCAGCAAGCCGGTCATTCAATCGTTGGTGATCCCAAGTACGGGGATTTCGAGCGCAACCGCGAGTTGGCACGCGGGCCGGCGAAGTTCGACCGGATGTTCCTGCATGCGCGGCGGCTGCAGGTGCAGCATCCCGCAACTGGGGAAGCGCTGGTTTGCGAAGCGCCGTTGCCTATGAGCTGCATCCAGTTGGTGAAATGCAGCGCATGAATTGGGGAAGGAAGGTGTGCAAACCGACGAGCCCTTGATGGCGCAACACGTTTGCAACACAATCAGAGCATGAAGACCGCCATCCTTCCGCAAGTGCGCGTTGAGCCCCAACTGCGAGCCGACCTCGAAGCAGTGTTGCGCGAAGGCGAAACACTGTCCGACTTCTTGGAGGCGACCGTGCGCAAAGCGGTGGATTACCGGCGCATGCAAGCTGAGTTTGACGCCCGTGCGGATGCCGCTTGGCTGCGGTACCAGCAGACGGGTGCGGGTGTGCCGGCCGAAGAAGTGGTTGCTGAGATGCGTGTTCGGCTGGAAGCCCGGCGCAGCGAGCTACAGGGCAAGCGCCGAACGACTAAAGCATGACCTTCTCGGTCGTTGTCGATCCAGAAGCAAAGGCAGACCTGCTGAGGCTGTACGAGTACCTTCTCGAGCGAGCGGAGTACGTCGAAGATTTGGATGTTGCGGATCGTGCGCTTCAAACAATCGACGAGGCGATGGCTTCGCTGGCTAGGGCGCCCTTCCTGTTCCGCAAGGATGTCGGATCGCGCAGCAGCCTTCGCCGGGAGCTTGTTGTCCCATTCGGAACTTCAGGGTACGTGCTGAAGTATGAAATCGCGTCCCCTCAGCAGGTGGTAGTGCTGGCCGTTCGGCATCAACATGAATCTGACTATCACTGAGACTGACAGCCGGGTACGTTCCCGACGACTTCCCTCAATCGGCGTTCGCTCATGCGCGCCAGTGACACGAGCCTCGACAATCCCCTCCATGAGTTCTCGCCCCCAACGCTTCGACCTGATCGCCTTCGACTGGGACGGCACCCTGTTCGACTCCACCGCGCTGATCGCCCGCTGCATCCAGCGCGCCGCCGTGGACATCGGCCTGCCCGAGCCCGAGTTCGAGAACTGCCGCTACGTCATCGGCCTGGGCCTGCGCGATGCGCTGGAGCATGCCGTGCCCGGCCTGCCCGAGGAGCGCTACCCCGAGCTGGGCCTGCGCTACCGCCACCACTACCTGGCCTCCGAGCACGAGCTGTCGCTGTTCGAAGGCAGCCTGGCCATGCTGGAAGAACTGAAGGCCCGTCACCACTGGCTGGCCGTGGCCACCGGCAAGAACCGCGTGGGCCTGGACCGGGTGCTGGCGTCGAGCGAACTGGGCCATCTGTTCGACGGCACGCGCACGGCCGACGAGACGCGCTCCAAGCCGCATCCGCAGATGCTGCTGGAGCTGATGAAGGAGTTCGGCGTGGAGCCCGAGCGCACGCTGATGATTGGCGACACGACGCATGACCTGCAGCTGGCGGTCAATGCCGGCGCGCCTTGCGTGGCGGTCAGCTTTGGCGCACACGACCACGCGACGTTTGCGGAGTTCAACCCGCTGTTCGTCGCCCATTCGACGCGCGAGCTGCACGACTGGCTGATCGCGAATGCCTGAGCTGGACGCCGCGCCACCGCAGCGCCTGTGCGCGTCGGCCGAACTGCAGGAGCGCGGCAAGGCGGTCAGCTTTGACGTCATCCAGTGGCGCGAGCCGGTGCGGGCCTTCGCGCTGCGCTTCGACGGCCAGGCCGTGGCCTACCTGAACCGTTGCGCGCATGTGCCCACCGAGATGGACTGGCAGGAAGGCGAGTTCCTGGACGGCGACAAGCGCTTCATCATGTGCAGCATCCATGGCGCGGTCTACGAGCCCTCGACCGGCCATTGCGTCATGGGCCCGTGCACACGCGGGCGGCTGACGAAGATCGAAGTCACCGAGCGCGACGGCCAGGTCTACTGGCACCCCACGCGCGACACCAAACCCGCTTTCGAAGGTTGACATGAGCAGCAATTCCGACAACGACACCTTGCCGCCGCCCATGCAGGACCCGGTCGGCGTGCCGCCCCTCGTCACACCGGCCGCCGAGCCGCTGCTGGCCCAACTGGCGCAGGACTTCCTGCGCGAGCGCCGCGCGGAGCGCCGCTGGCGCACGGTGTTCCGCCTTTTCTGGCTGCTGCTGGCCGGGCTGCTGGTCTACAGCCTGTGGCTGCAGGGCCGGCATGTGGCGGCGACGACCACGCCGCACACCGCCCTGGTCGAGGTGCGCGGCGAGATCGCGGCCGACACCGAGGCCAGCGCCGAGATGCTGCTGGCCGCGCTGAAGGACGCCTTCAAGGACGAGGCGGCCGAGGCGGTCGTGCTGCGCATCAACTCGCCCGGTGGCAGCCCCGTGCAGGCCGGCATCGTCCACGACGAGATCAAGCGGCTGAAGAAGAAGTACGACAAGCCGGTCTATGCCGTCGTCGAGGAGATGTGCGCCTCGGGCGCTTACTACATCGCTGCGGCGGCCGACGAGATCTATGTCGACAAGGCCTCCCTCGTCGGCTCCATCGGCGTGCTGATGGACGGCTTCGGCTTCACGGGGCTGATGGACAAGGTGGGCGTCGAGCGCCGGCTGCTGACGGCCGGCGACAACAAGGGCATGCTGGACCCGTTCAGCCCCGTGTCGCCCAAGCAGCGCGCCTATGCGCAGGCGATGCTGGACCAGATCCACCAGCAGTTCATCACCGTCGTGCGCGAGGGCCGCGGCAAGCGGCTGAAGGAGACACCGGAGACCTTCTCCGGCCTGTTCTGGAACGGCGAGCAGGCCGTGGAGATGGGCCTGGCCGACCACTACGGCAACCTCGACTACGTGGCCCGCGAGGTCGTCAAGGCCGAAGACGTCATCGACTACACGCCGCGCGACAACGTCGCTGAGCGGCTGGCCAAGCGTTTCGGCGCAGGCGTGGGTGCCGGTGCCGTGAAGGCGCTGCGGGAGCTGGCGCCGATCCGCTGATCAGGCCTTGCTGCGGCGGCTATAGCCAACCGCAGCCAGCGCGAGGCCGACGAGGGCCAGCGATGCCGGCTCCGGCAGGCGTTGGACTTGCGCGCCGGGCGTGGTGGACGGGCTGGTGACGAAGAAGGGCATCGGCGCATCGTTGACCTGCACGCTGCTGTTCCAGTCCTTCACGACGACCTGGCCGTTGATCTGGCCCCAGCCATGGCCGACGCTGGCGTTCACGGCCAGCAGCGACGCGTTGATGCCGCCGTTGAGCGCGATGCCGGTGGCCTCGGGCAGGTTGAACACCACCTGGCCCTTGTTGAAACCGGTGTAGCCGTGGTTGCCGAAGTCCACGAAGGCGCCGTGGATGTTGATGAGCACCTGCGCGCCGTCGCCCAGGCCGGTGATCTGCATGTTCTTCAATGCGTCGACCGCGAGGATGTCGAAGACGGCCAGCATCTGGCCGGTGGCGTCGAAGTTCAGCGTGCCCCACTGGTCGACGACGGCGCCGGTGTTGGCCAGGCCGTCGAACGACGACGACAGCGTGCCCAGGCGCTGCTTCTCGCTGGCGAAGTCAAAGCCGTGGCCGCTGGCGGTACCGCCGATCACGTTGCCAGTGTTGTTGGGCGTGTAGCTGCCGCCGACGACGGCGCCGCCCCAGATGGAGCCGTTGGTGAAGGCGAGGTCACCGCCCACCACCAGGCCCGTGCCTTGGTAGAGGGCGCTGGAGCCGGTCTTGGTGTTGATGGAATAGCCGTTGATCGTCGCGTTGCCGCCGACCGCGACGCGACCTTCGACGTCGCTGCTGCCGACGGTCATGTTGCCGAAGGCGAGCAAGTTGAGGCTGGGGTCCAGGCCCAGGCTGATCGGGGCCGCTTGGACGGCCGTGGCGGCGAGAAGCGCGGTGGCGAGGGAGAGAAGGCGGGGGAGAAACTGCATGCCCGGCAGTCTAGGGAGCAGGCCGTTTTTGCGTCACGCCCTGTCGTGGGGGTTGGCGGGGCGCTTCGCGAAGCAGTTCACGGGTGGCGGGCACCAGGCGAGAAAGATGCTTTGAGCGTCAGACCTCGCGGCCGATTTGGTATCGGCTCAAGATATCGAGCTGATAAGGCAACATTGACTTGAATGCGGCAGAATCGGCTCACATCATCGAGCTGATTCATGCCTTACGACGACCGTTTGACTTCCGAGGCGGTGCTGCGAGCCATCGCCACGCTTGCGTCTGCGGGGCAGGGTACAAGGTCGTGATGGAGTCCATGGGCTAGCCGGACCCCTTCCGAGTCAACTACCGGGAAGCGCTGAGCGAAGCGGTGGGGCTGGTGGTTCGAGGCCGCAGATCCGTAGCGCAAGCGCTGGCTGGCTTGGGCTTGCCCGCTGAGGATGCAGCGAAGTTCGAGCAGTTGCTGGCCCAGGAACTTAAAGCACTTGCCGTCTTCAACTGCGCGCGCTACCGGCTGGGCAACACGGAAACGCAGGCCTGGATTGATGCGGGTCGACCGCAGGGCTAGCGATTCCCCGACGGCCGATGGCGCTGCAACGCCGTGCGCCGCGCAAAATCAGCCTCCATGACTACCGCACCTCGCTTCGACTGGACCGCCGGCTACCCGAGCCGGCGCAGCCCGCTTTTCGCGCGCAACATCGTCTCGACCTCGCATCCGCTCGCGGCGCAGGCCGGGCTGCGCGTGCTGAACGCCGGCGGCAACGCGGTGGACGCGGCGATTGCTGCGGCAGCCTGCATGACGCTCGTGGAGCCCTGCAGCAACGGCCTGGGCTCGGACGCCTTCTGCATCCTCTGGGACGGGCAGCAGCTGCACGGCCTGAACGCCTCAGGGCCGGCGCCCGCCGCCTGGACGCCCGGGTTTTTCGAGGGTCAGGCCATGCCCAAGCGCGGCTGGGGTTCGGTCACCGTGCCAGGCGCGGTGGGCGGCTGGGCGGCCTTGAGCGAGCGCTTTGGCAAGCTGCCGTTCGCAGACCTGATGCAGCCGGCCATCGAAATCGCCGAGCGCGGCTATGCGGTGCCGCCCATCGTGCAGGGCAAGTGGGCCATGGCGGCGGCCATCGGCGAGCTGACCTCGCAGCCTGGCTTTGCGCAGGCCTTCCTGCCCAAGGGCAGGGCACCGGAGGTCGGCGAGCTGTTCCGCTTTGAAGATGCGGCACGCAGCCTGAAGCTGATCGCCGAGTCCAAGGGCGAGGCCTTCTATCGCGGCGAGATCGCGCAGGCGCTGGCCCGCTTTGCGCGCGAGACCGGCGGCGCGCTGACTGAAGGCGACCTCGCTGCCTATCAGCCCGAGTGGGTCACGCCGCTGGCCAAGGACTTTGCCGGTCACACGTTGCACGAGATCCCACCCAACGGCCAGGGCATCGCCGCGCAGATGGCGCTGGGGTTGCTGGAGCACTGCAACGTCACGGCCCATGCGGTCGACAGCCCCGAGGCCCAGCACCTGATGATCGAGGCGATGAAGCTGGCCTTCGCCGATGTCTACCGCTTTGTGGCTGAACCCGGCGCGATGACGGTCAGCCCGGCCCAACTGCTGGACCTCGACTACCTCGCCGAGCGCGCCAGGCTCATCGACCCGTCCCGCGCCCAGGTCTTCGGCGCCGGCAACCCCGTCAAGGGCGGCACCATCTACCTGACCGCCGCCGACGAGAGCGGGATGATGGTCAGTTTCATCCAGAGCAACTACATGGGCTTCGGCTCCGGCCTGGTGCTGCCGGGCTACGGCATCAGCCTGCAGAACCGCGGCCACTGTTTCACGTTGGAGCCGGGCCACCCCAACCAGGTCGCGCCCGGCAAACGCCCCTTCCACACCATCATTCCGGCCTTCCTGTCCAAGGACGGCGCGCCGATCATGAGCTTCGGCGTCATGGGCGGCAACATGCAGCCGCAAGGCCACATGCAGACGCTGGTGCGCATGCTCTGCTACGGCCAGAACCCGCAGGCCGCCTGCGACGCGCCGCGCTGGCGCTTCAACGAAGGGCTATCGATCAACATCGAGCCGCACATGCCTGCGGCCACCATCGAGGCCCTGCGCGCGCGCGGCCACGAGATCGGCGACATCCACGACAGCTACCAGGACTTCGGCGCCGGCCAGTTCATCTGGCGGCTGGGTGACCCGGGCGTGGAAGGCTACGTGGCCGCCAGCGATCCGCGCCGCGACGGCGCCGCCGTGGGCTGGTGACGATGCAGCCGCTGCGCCTGCATCCCGGCGACGACCTGCGTGCCGCGCTCGGCACCTTCACCGGCTTCGTCATCGCCGGCATCGGCAGCCTCGTGCAGGCGGAGCTGCGCTTCGCCGGCGAGCCTGGCCCTACGCACATTGATGGCCCCCTGGAGGTCCTGACGCTGAGCGGCAGCCTGACGCCCGCCGGCGCCCACCTGCATGTGAGCGTGTCGGACGCCTCGGGCCGCGTGCTCGGCGGGCATGTCTGCGCCGGCTGCATCGTGCGCACGACGGCCGAGCTGCTGATCGCGCCGCTGCCGCCCGGCAGCCTCGGGCGCGAGTTCGATGCCGCCACCGGCTACACCGAGCTTGCCGTCCACCCTCGCTGCTAGCATTGGTGCCCATGACCAAGCTGCTTGACCTCGACTGACGGCGTTTTTGCGCGTCTTCCCTTCGCGGGCCGCTGCCCGCGCGTCGAGCTTCAACACCAGCCAGCCATGTGGTCACGCTTCATACAGTTTTTCATCCTCGCGCCCGGCGACCTGCTGCGCGATGCCGTCTACCGGCGCTTGTGGACCTCCATCCTCTGCTCCTCGCTGGGTGGCCAGATCACGCTGCTGGCGCTGCCGCTGACGGCCGCCGTGCTGCTGGACGCCACGCCCACGCAGATGGGCCTGCTGCAGGCGCTGGAGGTGCTGCCGTTCGCGCTGTTCTGCCTGCCTGCCGGCGTGCTGCTGGACCGGGTGCGCAAGCTGCCCGTCTACATCGGCGGCGAGGCCATGATGGCGCTGGCCGTCGTGTCGGTGCCCGTCGCCGCCTGGCTGGGTGTGCTGGACATGATGTGGCTGTACGTCGTGGGCTTCATCATCGGCACCGTCCACACGACGGCCGGCAGCGCCGCGCAGATCGTGCTGACCCAGGTCGTGCCGCGTGAGCGGCTGGTCGAGGCGCATGCCAAGAACGCGCTGGCCTCGTCGGGCGCCGATGTGGCCGGGCCGGGCGTGGCGGGCCTGCTGATCAAGCTGGTGGGTGCGCCGATGGCGTTGGTGGTCGACGCGCTGATGCTGGCCGGCTCGGTGTTCATCCTGCGCGGCATCCGCGTCAACGAAGTGCTGCCGCCGCGCAAGGTGCAGAACTTCTGGGCCGAGCTGAAGGACGGCCTGCGCTTCGTGCGCGACCGGCAGCTGCTGGTCAGCATGGCCATCCTGATGGCCAGCTGGAACCTCTTCCACAACGCGGCGCTGGTCGTGCAGATCCTGCTCGCCACGCGCGAGCTGAACATGCAGCCGCAGACTGTGGGCTGGTCCTACGTGGCCATCGGCGTCGGCACGGTGCTGGCCAGCATCTTCGGCACGCGCATCAGCCGGCGCCTCGGGCCCGGGCCCTGCCTGGTGCTGGGCTACTCGCTGTGCGGCCTGGCCTGGCTGCAGCTGGCGCTGGCGCCGGCAGGGCCCTGGGGCGTGCTGAGCTTCGCCTTCATGCTGTTCACCTGGGGCGTGGGTGCGGTGCTGATGTTCATCAACTTCTTATCGCTGCGTCAGGCCGTCACGCCCGCGCCCATGCTGGGCCGCATGACCAGCACCGTGCGCTGGCTCATCCTGCTGCCCGCCGCGCCCGGCGCGCTGCTGGGTGGTTGGCTGGGCGAGCACCTGGGCCTGCGCGCTGCGCTGGGTTTTGCCGGCGTGGGCTGCGTGCTGATGGCCGTGTGGGCCTGGAACCACCCGGTGCTGCGCGGCGTGAGGGAGTTGCCCAAGCCGGTGGAGGTGGTGACGGTATGAGTGATCCGGTCCTGATCGACATTCCCGAGCGGCTGGACGGCCAGCGCACGGTGCTGCAGGCGCCGCGCGCCGGCCTGGGTGCGGAGATGGCCGTCGTCATCACGCAGTCCTTGTCGCACCTGCGGCCGTGGATGCCCTGGGCGCAGGAGGCGCCCACCGCAGAAAGTTCGGAACTGGTCGTGCGCCGCATGCAGGCCGACTTCATCGTCCGCCGCGACCTGTGCTTCCAGATCTACGCCCGCCGCCCCGACGGCACGCCGGGCCGCCTGCTGGGCGGCACGGGTCTGCACCGCATCGACTGGGCGTTGCGCAAGTTCGAGATCGGCTACTGGATACGGCCCGAGGCGGCCGGCCAGGGGCATGTCAGCGAGGCCGTGCAACTATTGACGGCGCTGGCCTTCGACACGCTAACCGCGCGGCGCGTGGAGATCCGCTGTGACACGCGCAACCTGAAGAGCCGCGCCGTGGCGGAGCGCTGCGGCTTCGAGCTGGAAGGCGTGCTGCGGCGCGACGCGCTGGGCGTGGACGGCGCGCCGCGCGATACGGCCGTCTACGCCCGCATTGCAGCTTGACCGCAATTCGCTGCCATCGAACGTAGCTGCACGCTAGACGTTGATCCTTGCTGGCATGATCAAGTCCGATTTGATCGGTGGCAATCTGCCACATACACTGGGCCATGGCTAAGTCAGTCCGCATCACCGATGAGCTTTACGGCTTGGTCGAGAAGACCGGTGCCAGCATGTCTCGCTCGCTCGCTCAACAGTTGGAACACTGGGCGCGCATTGGCGCAGCGCTGGATGCCTCGGGCCTGACGACTGACCAGGTGCTCAAGCTGATGGGGCGTGATAACCCGCTCGCCGAGCAGGTGCTGGCGATGATGCTGGTGAATGCACACAAGCACAGAGGCGCAGCTGAGGTCGTGAAGCGCCACGCGGCGGACGAAGCGGCCGTCAGGGTGGGGCGCAAGCAGGCTGAGGACCTGTTTGTTTTTCCGACGGGATTTCTTCGCAACGCGCGGACGGCGCGGGTCAGCAAAGCGGCCGCCGGCGCAGGCTGGTAGGCGGCAAACACAGCCATTGCTGTGTCGAAGCGATCCGAAGCGGCGACGCCGCCTGAGGTACTCAAGCGACTGTTGACTGTCGCCACGGAAGAGGTGCTGATCGGTGGACAGGCGCTCGCCGTGTGGCTGGATCACTATGGGCTGACTCTTCCGGCGGGAGCGCCGTCGGCGATTTCGAATGATGTCGATTTCCTGGCTCGGTCTGCCGCAGCTGCATCCCGTGTCCATGCTTTTGCGAAGGCGATCGGAGGGAAAGTGCACCTCCCGAACGAGCGCGCCCTCACGGCGTTGGTTGGCCAGGCCTACCTCGACATCTCTGACGAGGAGTACTTGAACGTCGACGTGATGTTCAAGTTGGTGGGCCTGACCGCGGACGAGGTGAGACGCGAGACCGTGAAGTTCGATGTGGATGGGATGTCGTTCCTCGTCATGCATCCGCTTCACGTACTGCGGAGCCGACTGGTCAACCTCCACAAACTTCCCGAGAAGCAGAATGACAAAGGCGAACTGCAGTTGGTGCTGGCCATCGCAGTCGCTCGGGAGTTCCTGAGGAGGGCGGTGCTGACGGAGGCTTTGGAAGATGTTGCGACTGGGCGCAGTCCGATTCAGCGCTACGTCAATGACGTCGTCGTGATGGCTCGCGGTGACGCTGGCAAGAAGGTCGCCAAGCGCTTGGGCATCCGCGTGGCCGACGCGATCGATCCTTCATTGATCCCCGCAGGGCCGTTCTGGGACAAGGCGTGGCCTCGCATCCGGCCGCTGATGTCGCCCGAATGGGCGAGTCAGTTCTCTGTTCCTGAGTAAGAAGCAGCTGACCCCGCGCGCATCCTCACCTGCCTTGACGGGCAAAGATCAAGGCCGGTGAGGAGTGGCCCCAGGGGCTGGTCAAAGCCGGGTCTAGGTACTGCCTGCCGCAGCCCAGCGCCCACCCAGCGCCCGAAGCAGCGTGACGCGGTTGGCCTGCTCGGCCTGGCGCAGCGTCACCAGGGCCTGCTGCGCGGCGGCCAGCTGGCGCTGCGCATCCAGCAGCTCCAGCTGGCTGCTGCCGCCCAGGCGGTAGCTGTCCTCGGCGAACTTCAGCGTCTGCGCGGCGGCGGCCACCTGGGCCTGCTGCGCATCCAGCCGCTCGGCCAGGCCGTCGCGCACGGCCAGCGCGTCGGCCACCTCGCGGAAGGCGGACTGCACCGCGCCCTCATACGTGGCCAGCGCCTGGCGCCGGCTGGCCTGGCTGACCTCGACCTGCGCCGCGCGGGCGCCGCCGTCGAACAGTGGCAGGTCCAGCTGCGGCAGCACGCTCCAGAAGCCGGTGCCGCTCTTGAACAGGCCGTCCAGCTCGGGGCTGCGCGTGCCGGCGCTGGCGGTCAGCGTCAGGCGCGGGAAGCGCGCGGCGCGGGCGGCGCCGACGTCGAAGGCCGTCGCCTGCAGCTGCTGCTCGGCGGCGCGCAGGTCGGGGCGCTGCAGCAGCACCTCGGCCGGCAAGCCTGCAGGGATGGCGGGAAGGGCGGTGACGGCTTGCAGGTCCTGAGCCAGCGGCAGCAGCGTGTCGGGCAGCGGCTGGCCGGCCAGCAGCTCCAGCGCGAGGCGGGCCTGCGTGACGGCACTTTGCGCGCGGGTCGACTCGCCGCGAGCCGCCTCGAAGGCGGTGCGGGCACGGGCGCGCTCCAGGCCGGACGCGGCGCCCAGCTGGTGGCGCTGTTCGGTCAGGTTCAGCGTGCGCTGCTGGCTTTCGCGCAACTGTTGCGCGAGGGTCAGGCGCTGCTGTTCGGCGGCCAGCGTCAGCCAGGCGTTGCTGACCTCGGCCACCAGGTTCAGCTGCGCGCTGCGCTGCGTTTCCTGCTGGGCCAGGTAGCGGGCCAATGCTGCGCCTTCCAGGCTGCCCAGGCGGTTGAACAGGTCGATCTCGTAGCTGGCCAGGCCCAGGTTGACGGCGTAGCTGCTGGTCGTCGCGCCGCCGGCGACCTGCTGGCGCGTGGCCGAGGCGCCGGCGTTGAGGTCGGGAATGCGGTCAGCCTCGGTGATGCGGTACTGCGCGCGCACCCGCTCCACGGCGGCGGCGCTGGCGCGCAGCGTGCGGTTCTGCGCCAGCGCGATGCCCACGACCTGGCGCAGGCGCGCGTCGGCGAAGAAGCCGTCCCATTCGTTGGCAGCAGCGGCTGTCGTGTCGGCCGGCGTGGCGCTCACGCGGAAGTCCTCGCGCAAAGGCGGCGCGATCTTGGTCGTAGCCGGCACCAGGCTGCCGCAACCGGCCAGCAGCGCCGCAGCGGCGATGAGGGTCAGGTGTTGCGCCTTCATGCCTTCACCTCGCTGGCGGCTGCCGCAGGCTTGGCCCGCGTGAACCGCCGCTGCACCCACAGGTAGAACAGCGGCACGAAGAAGATGCCCAGCACCGTGGCGCTGGCCATGCCGCCCAGCACGCCGAAGCCGATGGCCTGCTGCGAGCCCGAGCCGGCGCCGCTGGAATAGGCCAGCGGCAGCACGCCCATCATGAAGGCCAGCGAGGTCATCAGGATGGGCCGCAGCCGCTGCCGGCTGGCCATCAGCACCGCGTCCATCAGGCTCATGCCGCGGGCCAGCAAGGTCTGCGCGAACTCGACGATCAGGATGGCGTTCTTGGCCGACAGCCCAACGGTGGTCAGCAGGCCGACCTGGAAAAACACGTCGTTGTTCTGCCCGCCCAGATGGCTGGCCGCCAGCGCGCCCAGGATGCCCAGCGGCACCACCAGCATGACGCTGAAGGGCACCGACCAGCTCTCGTACAGGGCGGCCAGGCACAGGAAGATGAACAGCACCGACACCGCATACAGCAGCGGCGCCTGGTCGCCCGACAGGCGCTCCTGGTAGCTGCGGCCCGACCATTCGTAGCCAATGCCCGGTGGCATCTCGGCCAGCACTTCTTCCATCGCCTTCATGGCCACGCCCGAGCTGACGCCTGGCGGCACGTCGGCCTGGATTTCGTAGGCCGAGCTGCCGTTGTAGCGCACCAGCTGGCGCGGCCCGTTGATCCAGCTGCTGGACGCGAACGCGGCGAACGACACCATCTGCCCGGCGGTGTTGCGCACATACCAGTGGTTGATGCTGTCTGGCGCGGCGCGGTAGGCGCCTTCGCCCTGCACCAGCACGCGCTTGACGCGGCCGCGGTCGATGAAGTCGTTGACGTAGGCGCCACCCAGTGCGATGGACATGGTGTCGTTGATGACGTTGGGCTGCACGCCCAGCACGCCGGCCTTGTGGTCGTCGATGCTGATCTGCAGCTGCGGCGTCTCGGTCAGGCTGTTGGTGCGCGTGCGGCTGAGTTCGGGGCGCTGGTTGGCCAGCTCGATGAGCTGCTCGCGGGCCTCCACCAGCTTGTCCTGGCCGAGGCCGCCCAGGTCTTGCAGAAAGAGCTGGATGCCGGCGCTGCCGCCCAGGCCGCGCACGGTGGGCGGCTGCAGGATGAAGACGTTGGCGTCGCGGATGCGCCGGCCCAGCTCGCGCGTGAAGCGCTCGGCAAGCGCGCCGGCCGCCTGCTCGGGCGTCGTGCGCTGGGCCCAGTCCTGCAGGCGGATGAAGCCCTGGCCCGAGCCCTGGTCGCCACCGGCGCCGCGCACGACGTTGTAGAACTGCACTTCCTTCTGCTCGGCCAGGTAGGCCTCCAGCTCCTGCATCACCAGCTCCAGCCGCTCGCTGGTTGAGCCAGGCGCCATGCGGACCTGAATCTGCAGGCCACCCTGGTCTTCGTCGGGCAGGAAGGAGGTGGGCAGGCTCTTGTACATCCAGCCCATGGCCGCAATCACGGCCACGTAAACCGCAAAGCTGCGCACGCCGCGCCGGCTCATCCAGCCGACGCCGCGCACATAGCGCTCGGTGAAGGCATCGAAGTTTCGATTGAAGCCGCCAAAGAACCAGTCCAGCTGTTTGCCGAAGGGCCCGCCGTGGGCCGCATGTTCGCCCTTGTGCACGGGTTTCAAGACCGTGGCGCAGAGGGCGGGCGACAGCGTCATCGCCACCAGCACCGACAGCACCATGGCGCTGACGACCGTGATCGAGAACTGCCGGTAGATGATGCCGGTGGAGCCGCCGAAGAAGGCCATGGGGATGAACACCGCCGACAGCACGACGGCGATGCCGACCAGCGCGCCGGTGATCTCCTGCATGCTCTTGCGCGTGGCGTCCTTGGGCGACAGGCCCTCCTCGCGCATCAGGCGCTCGACGTTCTCGACGACGACGATGGCGTCGTCCACCAGCAGGCCGATGGCCAGCACCAGGCCGAACATCGTCAGCGAGTTGATCGAGAAGCCGGCCACCGCCAGCACGCCGAAGGTGCCCAGCAACACCACCGGCACGGCGATCGCCGGGATCAGCGTGGCGCGCAGGTTCTGCATGAACAGATACATGATGGCCACCACCAGCAGGATGGCCTCGATCAGCGTCTGCACCACGCCCTCGATGGACACGCGGATGAAGGGCGTCGTGTCGAAGGTGACCGTGGCCTTGTAGCCGGGCGGGAAGAAGGGCTCCAGCTCCTTGATCTTGGCCTTCACCGCGTCGCCGGTGGCCAGCGCGTTGGCACCGCTGGCCGGGAAGATCGCCACGCCGGCGGCGGTGCGGGCGCTGGAGCGCACATTGGTGGTGTAGCTGTCGCGGCCCAGCTCGACGCGGGCCACGTCGCCCAGGCGCAGCGCGGAGCCGTCGGCCTGCACGCGCAGCACCACGTTCTTGAACTCCTCGGCCGTGGTGAGCTTGGAGCGCGCCGTGATGATGGCCGTGAGGCGCTGGCCCTCAGGCACCGGTTGGGCGCCGATCTGGCCGGCCGAGACCTCGGTGTTCTGCTGCTGCAGTGCGGTGCGGATGTCTCCGGGCACCAGCGCGTAGCGCTGCAGCTTCAGCGGGTCCAGCCAGATGCGCATCGCATAGCCGGAGCCGAACACGTTGACGTCGCCCACGCCCTCGACGCGGCTGATGATGTCGACCAGCGTGCTGTTCAGGTAGTCGCCCAGGTCGCCCGACGTGACCGCCGGGTCGTCGCTGGTCAGCATCATCACCATCAGGAAGTCGGTGCCCGACTTGGTGACGCGCACGCCCTGGGCCTGCACCGCCTGCGGCAGCCGGCTGATGATGGACTGCACCTTGTTCTGCACCTGCACCTGGGCGGTGTCGGGGTTGGTGCCGGCGATGAAGGTCAGCGTCGTGCTGGCGTTGCCGGCGGCGCTGCTGCTGGACTCGATGGACAGCAGGCCGTCGATGCCCTTCAGGCTTTGCTCGACGATCTGCGTCACCGAGTCCTCGATGGCCTTGGCCGAGGCGCCGGGGTAGCTGGTGTTGATGGACACGCGCGTGGGCGCGATGTCGGGGTAGCGCTCCAGCGCCAGCTGGTGGATGGCGCCGCCGCCGGCCAGCATGATGACGATGGCGATGACCCAGGCAAAGATGGGCCGGTCGATGAAGAAGGATGCCATGGCTTTAGCCGCCCTTCGCCGCCGACGCACCGGATGCAGCACCCGATGCTGCGCCGGCCGGCGGCCTGCCCTCGCCCTTCTTCTTCGCCGCCGAGCCCGCCGGAACCGGCTTCACCGGCTGGTTGGGCCGGGCGCGCTGCAGGCCCTCGACGATGAGCTGGTCGCCCACCTTCAGGCCGCTGGTCACCAGCCACTGGTTGCCCACCGCGCGCTCCAGCACCAGGCGGCGGCGCTCGACCTTGTTGCCCTCGCCGACGACCAGCGCCGTCGCGTCGCCCGTGGCCGAGCGGCTGACGCCTTGTTGCGGCACCAGGATGACGCCGCTGTCCACGCCGGCCAGCAGCTTGGCACGCACCACCATGCCGGGCAGCAGCGTGCCCTTGGGGTTGGGCACCGTGGCGCGCAGCGTCACGGCGCCGGTGCCACGGTCCACGGTGACACCGCTGACCTGCAGCGTGGCGGGCTGCGGATGCACGCTGCCGTCCTCCAGCATCAGCTTGACCTGGCGGCTGCCGCTGCCCCCTTCGAGCTGGCGGCGCAGTGTCAGCATCTCGGCGCTGCTCTGCACGATGTCGATCTGCATAGTGTCCAGCTGCTGCACGGTGGTCAGCGCCTGGGTCTGGTTGGCCGTCACCAGCGCGCCGGCGGTGACGGTGGAGATTTCCACGCGGCCGCTGATGGGTGACGTGATGCGGGCGCGGTCTAGCTGCACGCGGGCGGCGTCCAGCGCGGCGCGGGCCACGGCCACGTCGGCCTCGCCCTGCTTGAGCAGGCCGGCGCTGTCGTCGGCAGCCTGGCGGCTGATGGCGTCGGCCTTCAGCAGCTCGGCGTCACGCGCGGCCTTGCTGCGCGCCACGGCCAGCGAGGCCTCGGCCTTCAGCAGCGCGGCGGCGGTGCGGGCACGCTCGGCCTCGAACGTGGCAGCGTCGAGCTGGTACAGCGGCTGGCCGGCCTTGACGGTTGCGCCTTCTGTGAACAGCCGCTTGACGACGATGCCGCTCACCTGGGGGCGGATCTCGGCCACCTGGCTGGCCGACAGCCGGCCCGGCAGCTCCAGTTCCAGCGGTGCGTCCTGCGTGCTGACACTGACCACGCCCACTTCGGGCGGGCCGCTCTTGGCCGGTTCGGGTTTCTTGTCCTGGCAGGCGCCCAGCAGCAGCAGCAGTGCGGCGAGTGCGGAGAGGGTGAGGGTCTGGGGGATAACGTTCGTCGCCATGGGGGCGCATGCTGCCATCAGAAAGCGGCTGGCGCAGGCTCCAGGGCTTGCTGATAAAAAACTTTGCTCGTTTGTAATGTTCAGCGGCACCACGCCGCGCGGCGCCTCATTTCATGCCCGTGGCGCGCGTGAGCGCATGCCCCAGTCCCAGAGCTTCTCGCTGGGCAGGGGCAGGACCATGAACCAGTGCTCCAGCAGGGCCAGGCTGAGCAGCATGGCGACGAAGCTGCTGGCGGTCGCCTCGAAGGCGCCCAGGCTCATCGAAACGGCGCTGTGCCAGGCGGCCGCGGCCAGCGCGGTGACGGTGATGACGCTGACCGGGAACAGCCCGTTGCCGGGCCGCTGGCGGAAGTAGCTGTGCATGTAGCGCAGATGCTCGGGCAGAAACTGCTCGTTGAGGTTGCGCACGCCCAGGAACACATTGAGCTTGGCCGACAGCCGCATCAGCCACAGCACGCCGAAGGTCCACAGTGCCAACTGGTTGGGCTGGCCCCAGGTCAGCGCCAGGATGGCCGCGCCCAGCACGATCAGCGCCAGCTCGTGATACAGGATGGCCATCACCGCATGGCCCACGCGCCGCCAGCCGCGCGCACCGGGCGGGCAGGGCAGGCGGCGCGGGCCGGTCACGTAGCCGAGCAGGAAGCCGACTTCCTGCCAGGCCCAGACCATCAGCGCTGCGGTGAAGGCCAGATACGCGCCGCTGACGCGGGTGTCGGACGCGGACACCGCCACGCCCAGCAGCGACACGCCCAGCAGCACGGTGGCTGAGGCCATCGTCCATTTGTGCGTGGCCCTCGGCAGGCCGTTCAGGTACAGGATGACGCCCGTGCTGAACCACCACAGCAGCAGCGTGTAGAGGGCGGGCCAGCCGTGTTGCATGTCAGTTGTCCATGGCGCCGAAGCGCAAGAAACCTGCGGGCCGAGCGACGGGCCGCTCCCAAGCCGGCCCGCGCTGGCGATGTGCTTGCGGCTCAATGCAGCGAGCATCGCCGTCCCCTCGGGGGACCGACTGGGCTTGCGCGCGTTCAGCGCCGCGAGACCGGGCGAGGGGCATCTTGCCCTACCAGCTCGGCGCCACGCGCATGTCTCGCGGCAGCTCGTGGGTCTTGGTGGGCAGCAGGTAGAGCCTGCCAAAGCACAGCGCCGCGCGGGCAGCGCACAGCCCCTGCTGGACACGCCCGGCCAGCCCGCCACGTGCCTTGGCCCGCTCGGCGGCCGCCGAGATCTGGCACAGCCGGTCCATGCCGGCGCGAAAGACCGGGTGGTCGGTGTCCAGGCTCAGCGGGAAGACCTGGCGGGTGATCTCCGTCGTGATGTCGAACACCTGGTAGTCGTAGTCCGTCGGGTCCATGCCCAGCGCCTCGCTGAGCCAGGGCCGCGTGTGGTCGCGCACGTACATGGTGGCGTAGACGGCCAGCAGGAAGAAGCGGATCCACAGCTTGTTGCCGCCCTGCAGCAGGTGGGGCTGGGCGCGCATGATCAGCGCGAAGGATTCGCCGTGGCGGAACTCGTCGTTGCACCAGCGCTCGAACCAGCGAAAGATCGGGTGGAAGCGCTTCTCGGGGTGGCGCTCCAGCTGGCGGTAGATGCTGATGTAGCGCGCGTAGCCGATCTTCTCGGACAGGTAGGTCGCGTAGAAGATGTACTTGGGCTTGAAGTAGGTGTAGGCCTTGCTCTGCTTGAGGTTGACCAGGTCCACACCCAGGCCGAAGTCCTTCAGCGACTGGTTCAGGAAGTTGGCATGGCGCGATTCGTCGCGCGTCATGTAGCGCATCAGCTGCTTGATGTCGGGGTTGCTGACGTGCTTCTGGATCTCGTTGTAGAGCACGCAGCCCGAGTACTCGCTGGTCAGCGAGCTGACGAGGAACTCCTGGAAGTCACGCTTGAGCTGCGGTGACCACTGGGCCGACAGCTCGGCCACCTCGGCGGCGAACTCGGGGCCGCGCTGGAAGTGGTCGTGGTTGTTGTCGCCCTCGTACTCGGCCAGCATCGCGTCCCACTCGGCGCGGATGGGGCTCATGTCCAGCCTGTCCATGGCGGCGTAGTCGGTCTTGTAGAAGCGCGGCGTCAGGACCGTCTCGGCCTTGGCCAGGCGGGCGGCGTCCTCGGGGCTGTGCAGTTCAGCGGTGTGCGACATGTTCGGCTCCGGAAGCGGTGGGCAGCAGCGCGGCGAACACCGCCGAGTTGGTGGTGCCGAAGGATTCGAGGTCGACGCGCCGGCCGGTGCCAGGGTCGACCAGCGTCAGCCGGCCATCGACTCGGCCCAGCAGATCGAAGGGCAGCTCGGGGCCCAGCCCCTGGCGTTTGCGCTCCCGCACCAGGCCGCGCATGGTGCTGCGCAGGAAGCCATTGGTGCCGGGCGCCACCGTCGTCAGCAGCGCGCCGTTGACGGCATCCAGCACGGCGATGCCACCGTCGTCGCGGTCCTCGAAACGCAACTGGCGCGTGCTCAGCGTGGCCGCGTCGGCCTGCTGCTGGGCACTCATGCCGGACAGTCGCACGGCGCTGACGCCGACCAGGCAGCTCAACACCAGGGCCGCCATCGCCATCAGCGGAGCTAGGGGCAGTTTGGCTTGCAGGCTCGCGTTCATGATCGTCCTCAGGCGGCGTGGGCCAGCGGGTTTGCAACCAGGGTGGGCACGCCGCTGCGGGTGTCGAACGCGCCCACGGCGCGCACCGGCAGCGCATGGCGGGCGGCTTCGGCTTGCTGCAGCGCGGTCGCCAGCGTCTCGGCGACCGCCTTGGCGTTGCTCAAGCCACGCAGCATGGGTTGCGTGCGCTTGAGCTGCCAGGGCCGCGCATGCGGCCACAGGTGCAGGTAGGCGATGCGGTCGGTGCCGGCCAGGCTCAGCACGATGTCGCCGCCGTGCTCGCCACGCGGGCGCCAGCCAGCGGAGGCGATCTGCGCGAACGGCAGGTTGAAGGTGATGCTCAGCACCACGCCCACGCGCATGACGACGCGTTTGCTGGTGATGGTGTAGACCGTCGTGCGCGCCATCAGCCAGGCGATGCCACCCAGCAGGGCCAGCGCCAGCACGATCATCGGCAGCATGCCGGCCAGCGCGATCAGCGTCTGGCCGAGGGTCGCGCCGTCGTAGGCGCTGCCAATGCCGCGCCAGGCGAGCAGGGCGCCGAAGTAGACGATCACGAGGTCGACATGCAGCGCCTGGCGCGCCAGCAGCCACGCATCCGGGCTGCCTTGCCAGAGCTGCGTCTCGTGGGCCGGTAAGGCCTCGGGTAGGCCGGGCGTGGCCTCGAACTCGTGCTCGTGGGCCGGGGCCAGCACGTTGACCAGCGTGGTCGCGGCCCTCACAGCAGCGGCTCCTGGCGGCTGGGCGTGGCGTAGAGCGTGCCGGCGCCGTAGTAGGCCATGATCTTTTCCTCTTCCAGCAGCGTGACCTGGTCGGGCGAGCGGGTCTTGGGCACGCGGGCGAACTGGTGGCTGAGGATGGACTTGACGCGGATGCGGCGCTGCTCGACACGGGCGAAGTTCATCGGCAGCAGCACATGGGAGCCGCCGCCCACATCCACCTCCAGGTAGCGGAACAGCATCTCCGAGCGGTCCACCCAGAGGTCCACCACGCGACCGCCCTCGGCGCCGTCGTCACCCAGCACCGGCAGGCCGCGCGGGTCGACGTCCTGCGGCGCTACCCCGAAGCCCGCCGCCACGCGCAGCGGCACGATCTTGGGCAGGCCCTCGTAGGTCATGTCGGCCACGTCCGCGCGGTCGCTCCAGCTGCCCGGGCCAACGCCCGCGAGCAGCAAGTCGTCGGTGGCCTCGTCCGGTTGCAGCGGTGCGCCACGGTAGGCGCCTTCGTGCAGCGGTGGCTGGTTGTCGCGGCGTGCGTTGGGCGCCTGAACGGTGTCTCCGTTGGCCATGCGGTAGGTCTTGGGATCAGGCACCGACGGCCAGCCCTGCACGGTGATGGACCCGGAGCGGTCCGACTCCAGCGGATAGCCCTCGCGCTTGTTCTCGCGGTGCAGGTAGTAGATCAAGCCCGCGAAAAAGATCCAGAACGCGTAGAGCACGAGCTGGGCGACGTCGATATAGCCCGTGATGGCACCGGTTTGCATGGAGGCCTCCTAGCCTGGGAACTCGGCCAGCCCGAAGCGCTGGCGTGATGAATGGCGCGCGCCCGTGGGGCGCACCAGGGGACCGATGGCGATCAGCGTGCCGAACAGCAGCGCGATCTCCAGGTGATAGACGACGCTGTAGGCCACTTGCGGCTCGGACATCGCCGTGCCCAGCCAGCCCTGGGCGGCCAGCGCCTCGAAGCCGTCGCGCAGCGTGCCGCCCAGCGCCACGGCGATGCCGCCGGCGCCGGCCTGCATGGCGCCCCAAGCGCCGAGCGCCAAACCTGCGCAGCCCTTGTTCTCCAGCCCCATGGCCACCACCAACGTGCTGACGGCGAACAGGCCGCCGCCCAGGCCGATGAGGAAGGTGCCGAAGCGGAACAGCACGCCGGAGTCCAGCGGCGCCGCGAAGATGACGGCCGAGAACGCGCAGATGCCGATCAGCAGGCCGATGGACGCGAGGCGATAGGCGTCGAAGCCCCGCTGCAGCAGCCGCGCCGCGATGGCGAAGGCGGTGAACGAACCCAGCGCCATGCCCGCAGTCAGCAGGCTGGTGGCCGCGACCGACAGCTTCAGGATCGCGCCGCCGTAGGGCTCCAGCACGATGTCCTGCATGTTGAAGGCGGCCGTGCCCAGGGCCACGGCGACGAGAAAGCGGCGCGTCTGCGGCTGGGCCGAGAAGCGGCGCCAGACCTGGCGGAAGGGCTCCTGCGGCGCCGCGTCGGGCGAGCGCTTCACAGTGCCCCGCGCCTCCTGCTTCCACAGCGCGATGGTGTTGAGCAGCATGGTCACGATGGCCGCGCCCTGCACGACGCCTACCAGCCGCGTGGCCGTGAAGTTCTGCAGCACCAGGCTGAACACCACGCTGGCCAGCACCATGCCCAGCAGCAGCATCACGTACATCAGCGCCACGACGCGAGGACGCGCGTCCGGCGTGGCCTGGTCCGTCGCCAGCGCCAGGCCGGCGGTCTGCGTCGTCTGCATGCCGGCGCCGACCATCAAGAAGGCCAGCGCGGCCGCGATGTGGCCGATGACGACGCCGCCCGGCTGGGCGCTGGCCTCGGCGCCGGGCTGCAGCAGGATCAGCGCGAACGGCATGATGGACAGGCCGCCGAACTGCAGCAGCGAGCCGAACCACAGATAGGGCACCCGCCGCCAGCCCAGCGCCGACAGATGCGTGTCCGAGCGATAGCCCACCAACGCTCGGAAGGGCGCGGCCAGCAGCGGCAACGCCACCATCAGCGCCACCAGCCACGCCGACACGCCCAGCTCGACGATCATGACCCGGTTCAGCGTGCCCACCAGCAGCGCATAGGCCATGCCCACGGACACCTGGAACAGCGCCAGGCGGAGCAGGCGGGACAGCGGCAGCTCGGTGCTGGCGACATCGGCAAAGGGCAGGAACTCCAGGCTCAGCCGGGACCACTTCAGGGCCAGGCGCTGGTTGAGCTGGAGCACCGATTTCATGACCGCACCAGCTCCATCGCCTGTGAGGTGTAGAAGCCGCTGGAGATGCGCTGGCTGCGGCGGGCGTCCCAGGCCAGCAGGCGGGGGTGGTCATCCAGGCGGCGCTGCAGGTGGTGCTCGGCCACCGGCACGATCGACGGCGAGCGGTTGCCGCGCGGGAAGAGCTTGCCCACGGCCTTGAACACCTCGAGCGCGGGGCTGCTGGGCGCGAACGTGAACAGCAGCGAGTGGCGGGTGCGCGCGGCCAGGCCGGCGATGACCTCGACCGCGTCGGCGGGCTCGTAGTGGATCAGCGAGTCCATGCCCACGACATGGTCGAACTCGCCCAGCGCCGGGTCCAGCATGTCGCCTGAGCGGAAGTCGATGCGGCCGCCGCTGCTGAACACGGGCTGGCGCTCACGGGCCAGGTCCACGAGCGTGGGCGACAGGTCAATGGCCAGCACGTCGGCACCGCGCCGGGCGGCTTCCACCGCCAGTGCGCCGGTGCCGCAGCCGGCGTCCAGCAGCCGCCGGCCGCGCAGGTCCTCGGGCAGCCAGGACAGCAGCGTGGCGCGCATGCGGTCACGGCCGGCGCGCACGGTGGCGCGCACGCGGCCGACCGGAGCGTCCGACGTCAATCGCGCCCAGGCATCAACCGCAGTGCGGTCGAAGTAGGTCTCGATCTCGCCGCGACGTTCGGTGTAGTTGGTCGTGTTCATCAGTCGAAGCCCAGCAGGTCGAAGATGTCGCGGTCCTTCATCGGCACGCAGCTGTAGGGCTCGCCGCCCAGCCACAGCGCGGCGGCCAGGCGCATGTATTCCTTCTGCACGCGCTCCAGCTCGGGGGAGTACTCCATCTCGAACAGCGTGGACTTCTTGAGCCGGCTGCGGCGGATGACGTCCAGGTCCGGGAAGTGCGCCGCGAGCTTGAGGCCGATCTTGTCGTTGTACTTGTCGATCTGGTCGGTGGCCGCGCTGCGGTTGGCAATGACGCCGCCCAGCCGCACCTTGTAGTTCTTGGCCTTGGCGCCGATGGCCTGCACGATGCGGTTCATCGCGAAGATGGAATCGAAGTCGTTGGCGGTGACGATGAGCGCGCGGTCCGCGTGCTGCAAGGGTGCTGCGAAGCCACCGCACACGACGTCGCCCAGCACGTCGAAGATCACCACGTCGGTGTCTTCCAGCAGGTGGTGTTCCTTGAGCAGCTTGACCGTCTGGCCCACCACGTAGCCGCCGCAGCCGGTGCCTGCCGGCGGGCCGCCGGCCTCCACGCACATGACGCCGTTGTAGCCCTCGAAGACGAAGTCCTCGACGCGCAGCTCCTCGGAGTGGAAGTTGACCGTCTCCAGCACATCGATGACGGTGGGCAGCATCTTCTTGGTCAGCGTGAACGTGGAGTCATGCTTGGGGTCGCAGCCGATCTGCAGCACGCGCTTGCCCAGCTTGGAGAACGCGGCGGAGAGGTTGCTGGACGTCGTGCTCTTGCCGATGCCGCCCTTGCCGTAGATCGCAAAGCACTTGGCCGTGCCGATCTGCACGGTGGGGTCCATCTGCACCTGCACGCTGCCCGCGCCGTCCGGTTGGCGTCGGTTGCCGATCTCGAGGATCGGGACTTCGGTGGTGGTCATCATGCGGCTGCCTTTTCCTTCGCAGGGGTCACGCCTTCCAGGCGGTCTTCCAATTCGTCGCCGGCCTGGCGCAGGGCTTCAAGGGTGTCGGCATCGGGCTGCCAGTAATCGCGTTCATAGGCTTCCAGCAGCCGGTTGGCCACGCGTGCGGAAGCAGTGGGGTTCAGCTGGGCCAGGCGCTCGCGCATGGCCGGGTCGAGCATGAAGGTGGCACTGAGTTGCTCGTACACCCAGGGCGCGACCTGGCCCGTGGTGGCCGACCAGCCCATGGTGTTGGTCACATGCACCTCGATCTGGCGCACGCCCTCGTAGCCGTGCTTGAGCATGCCCTCGTACCACTTGGGGTTGAGCATGCGGGTGCGGGTCTCCAGCGCGACCTGCTCGCCCAGCGTGCGCACGGTGCCGCCGCCGAAGCTGTCTCGGGTCTGGTCGCCGATGTAGACCGGGGCCATCTGCGCGCTGTCACCGTCCTTGCGCACCTTGGCGCGCTTGATGGCGCGGCTGACGCCGCCAAGGGTGTCGAAGTAGGTGTCCACCGTGGTGACGCCCAGTTCCACCGAGTCGAGGTTCTGGTAGGCCAGCTGCACGTCGGCCAGCACGCTCTGCAGCAGCTGGGGGCTTTGGATTGGCCGGCCACCGCGGCCGTAGGCAAAGCCCTTGCGGCGGCTGTAGGTCTCGGCCAGCTCGTCGCCGTCTTCCCAGCGGCTGTTGTCGATGAGGCTGTTGATGTTGGCGCCATAGGCCCCTTCGGCATTGCCGAAGACGCGCAGCGAAGCCGTCTCCAGGTCGCCGCCATGCTCTGCCTGGAAGGCCAGCGCATGCTGGCGGATGAAGTTCTGCGCCAGCGGTTCGTCCGCCTGTGCGGCCAGGAAGGCCGCTTCTGCCAGCAGCTTGATCTGCAGCGGCAGCAGGTCGCGGAAGATGCCCGACAGCGTGATGACCACGTCGATGCGCGGCCGGCCCAGTTCGGCCAGCGGGATCAGTTCCGCACCGGCGAGCCGCCCATAGCTGTCGAAGCGCGGGCGTGCACCCATCAGCGCCAGTGCCTGGGCGATAGGGCCGCCTTCGCTCTTCAGGTTGTCCGTGCCCCACAGCACCATGGCGATGGACTCGGGCAGCGGGTTGCCGGCGCCCATGTGCTTGGCGAGCAGCCGCGCGGCCTGGGCGAAACCGTCCTTCACCGCGTAGGCGCTGGGGATGCGGAAGGGGTCGAAGCCATGAAGGTTGCGGCCCGTGGGCAGCACGGCCGGCGTGCGCAGCACGTCGCCGCCGGGGGCGGGGCGCAGGAAGCGGCCGTCCAGCGCGCGCAGGATGCCGTCGATCTCGCGGTCCTCGGCCATCAGGTCGTCCATATCGCTGAGCTGCTGCAGCAGGGCCAGGTCTTCCAGGTCGTCGTCGGTGGCGGGCATGCCGTTGGCCACCAGCGCCTCGATGGCCGCGCGCTCCGGCCGCACGCCGTGCGAGGCCTCGGCGCAGGACAGCAGCAGGTCCACCCGCTCGGCCGGGCTGGGCGCCTGGCCGACGATGTGCAGGCCGTAGGGGATCAGCGTGTACTCGACCTCCAGCACCGCTTCGCTGAGCCGGGCGATGCGGTCTTCGGCGGCGGCTCCCCAGGGCGGCTCGGCGGCGGCGAGGTCGAACTCGGCGGCCTGGGCCTGGATCATCAGGCTCAGCTCGTTGCGCTCGGCTTGCGCTTCGGGTTCCAGGCTGCGGTAGCGGGCCAGCGTTTCCTTCAGCTCGACGAGGCCCTGGTAGAGGCCGGCCTCGGCGACCGGCGGCGTCATGTAGCTGATCAGCGTGGCCGCAGCGCGGCGCTTGGCAATCGTGCCCTCCGACGGATTGTTGGCGGCGTAGAGATAGAGGTTGGGCAGGTCGCCGATCAGGCGGTCCGGCCAGCAGCGGGCGGACATGCCGGCCTGCTTGCCCGGCATGAACTCCAGCGCACCATGCGTGCCGAAGTGCAGCACGGCGTGTGCATTGAAGTCCTCGCGCAGCCAGCGGTAGAAGGCCGAGAACGCATGCGTGGGCGCAAAGCCCTGCTCGAACAGCAGGCGCATCGGGTCGCCCTCGTAGCCGAAGGCGGGCTGGATGCCGACGAACACATTGCCGAAGCGCTCGCCCAGCACAAAGATGTGGCTGCCGTCGCTTTGCTGCTTGCCGGGCGACGGGCCCCATTGCGCCTCGATTTCCTTGAGGTACTTCTCGCGCCGCAGGTGCTCGTTGGCCGGGATGCGGTGATGCACGTTCGCCATCGCGCCGAAGCGCGCCGCGTTGCCTGTGATGAGGCTTTCGCGCAGCGCATCGACCGATGCCGGCATGTCCACCGTGTATCCCTCGCGCGCCATGGCGGCCAGCGTGTTGAACAGCGACTCGAAGACCGACAGGAAGGCGGCCGTGCCGGTGGCGCCGGCATTGGGCGGGAAGTTGAAGATGACGGCGGCGACGCGGCGCTCGCCGCGCTGAGCGCGGCGCAGGTCCACCAGCTTGCCCACGCGGGCGGCCAGCGCGTCGGCGCGCTCGATGCAGCTGTGCATGTCGTGGGCGTCGATCTCGTTCTCGAAGCGGCAGGCATGGCTGCAGCCGGTGCAGGCGATGTGGGTGGCGTTGGCGCGGCCGCCGAACACCATCGCGCCGGTGGCGCCGTCCAGCTCGGGGATGGCCACCATGATGGTGGACTCCACCGGCAGCAGGCCGCGCGGGGAGCCGCCCCACTGGTCCAGCGTCTGGAACTCGATGGGGTGCACGGCGAGGTAGGGCACGTCCAGCGCGGCCAGGATGTCCTCGGCCGCCTTGGCGTCGTTGTAGGCCGGGCCCCCCACCAGCGAGAAGCCGGTCAGCGACACCAGCGCGTCGATACGCGTGCGGCCGTCGGCGCCCTGGAAGTAGGCGGCGATGGCCGGGCGCTGGTCTAGCCCGGTTGCGAACGCGGGGATCACGCGCAGGCCGCGGGCCTCCAGCGCGGTGATGACGCCGTTGTAGTGGTCGGCATTGCCGGCCAGCACATAGGAGCGCATCAGCAGCAGGCCCACCGTGCCGCGCGTGCCGGTGGTGGCGACCTTGGGCAGGGCGTCCAGCGACGTAGACATCATGCCCACGGCACTGGGGTGGCTCATGCGCGGGTGGTAGAGCCCAACCTCGGGGTACTCGATGGGCTGCTGCGGCTTGGCGGCGGTGCGCATGGCCTTGCGCGGGCCATCGGCATAGCGCTCCACCAGCAGGCGCACCATGTTGTCGATGTTGCCTTGCGAGCCGGCCAGCCAGTACTGCAGCGTCAGGAAGTAGGCGCGCACGTCCTGGGCCGTGCCGGGGATGAAGCGCAGGATCTTGGGCAGCATGCGCAGCGTCTTCATCTGCTGCGCGCCTGCCGTGCCCTTGTTGCCATCGTCCTTGCCCGGCGGCTTGCCGCGCAGGCGCTTCAGGAAGGCCATCGCGCCGGTGGCGGGTGCCGACATGTCGAAGCGGCCCATGCGGGTGAGCTTGGTGACCTCTGCGGCGGACATCGCGCAGACCATCGCGTCGCAGTGCTCACGGCGGGCCTTCAGGTCCGCCAGGATGGGCGTGAAATGGTCTTCCAGGAAGAGCATCGAGGCGATGACGATGTGCCCCTGGGCGATATCGGCCTTGCAGCGGGCGAGTGCTGCGGGGTTCTCGTTCCACTCGGCGGCCGCATGCACGGTCAGGCGCAGGCCGGGCAGGGCTTTGGACAGCGTCGCGTTGGCGCGTTCGGTGGCGCTGGCGAGGTGGCTGTCCATGGTCACGATGACCACGTTCATCGCAGCCCGATGCTTAACGACTGAAATGGGCTTTGGCGTCATAGAGGGTCTCTACGGTGATCACTGGCACGCTCATGCTCAATGCATACGCTTCGGTGTTGCGGCGGGCCTTGCCGCGCACGAAGAAGGGGATCTTGCGGAGCTCCTTCTCGGCGTCTGGAGCCCAGGCTGCCGGGATCGCGGCGGCTGGGCTTTCTTCGTTGTGTTGTGTTGGCACTTCGATCAGCGCAGGCGCTGTCGAAGCTTTGTTGGCGGGGCCGCCGAGGTGCGATGGCGCGGCGTCCTCGTGGAACTCGAAGTCGCCGCGGAACATGCCGATCAGGTGTTCCTCCAGACCCATCATCAGCGGGTGCACCCAGGTGTCGAACAGCACGTTCGCGCCCTCGAAACCCATCTGCGGTGAGTAGCGCGCGGGGAAGTCCTGCACATGGATGGGCGCCGAGATCACCGCGCAGGGCAGGCCCAGGCGCTTGGCGATGTGGCGCTCCATCTGCGTGCCCAAGACCAGCTCCGGGCCGGCGGCGGCTATTGCCCCTTCCACTTCCAGGTAGTCGTCGCTGATCAGCGGTTCGACGCCGTACAGCGCCGCGGCCTCGCGCACATCGCGGGCGAACTCGCGGCTGTAGGTCCCGAGGCCGACGACCTTGAAGCCAAACTCGCGGGCCGCCACGCGCGCGGCGGCGATGGCGTGGGTGGCGTCACCGAACACGAAGACGCGTTTGCCGGTCAGGTAGTTGGAGTCCACCGACTTGGCATACCAGGGCGAGCGGGACTGGGCTTCAGCCGCAGCGACGTCGGGATCGATGCTGGCCAGCGCTGCGACTTCGCGGATGAACTCGCGCGTGGCGGTCGCGCCGATGGGGATGGTCTTGGTGGCGGGCAAGCCGAGGTTGCGCGTCATCCAGCTGGCGGCGGTTTGAGCCACCTCGGGGTAGAGCACGACGTTGAAATCGGCGTTGGCCAGCCGGGCCAGGTCGGCGGGCGAGGCGTCCAGCGGCGCGGTCACGTTGACGGTCACGCCGATCAGTTCCAGCAGCTGGAGGATCTCGCGCACGTCGTCGCGGTGGCGAAAGCCCAGCGCCGTCGGGCCCAGGATGTTGCAGCGGGGCTTGTCACCCTTCACCCGGGGCTGCGGCGGCTTGACCGCCAGGTGGCGCACCAACTGGTAGAAGGTCTCGGCCGCGCCCCAGTTCTCCTTCTTCTGGTAGGCCGGCAGCTCCAGGGGAATCACCGGCACCGGCAGGTTCAGCGCCTGCGTCAGGCCGCCCGGGTCGTCCTGGATCAGCTCGGCGGTGCAGGACGAACCCACCAGCAGCGCCTGCGGCTTGAAGCGCGCGTAGGCGTCGCGTGCGGCGTCCTTGAACAGCTGCGCCGTGTCGCCGCCCAGGTCGCGGGCCTGGAAGGTCGTGTAGGTGACCGGCGGGCGCTTGTTGGCGCGCTCGATCATCGTGAACAGCAAGTCGGCGTAGGTGTCGCCCTGGGGCGCGTGCAACACATAGTGCACGTCGCGCATGGCCGTGGCGATGCGCATCGCGCCGACGTGGGGCGGGCCTTCGTAGGTCCAGAGCGTCAACTGCATGTCAGGCCGCCAGCAGCGTGCGCCGCGTGAGAGGACGGGTGAACAGCCCCGCGAGATCGCCGGCCTGCTCGAAGCCCTGGATAGGCGTGAACACCAGCTCGATGGACCACTTGGTCGTGAAGCCCTCTGCCTCCAGCGGATTTGCCAGGCCCAGGCCGCAGACCACCATGTCGGGCTGCGCGGCACGGCAGCGGTCCAGCTGCTTTTCCACGTCCTGGCCCTCGGACAGCTGCGTGCCGGTCGGCAGCCAGGCCAGCTCCTCGGCCAGGTGCTGGCGGTGCAGATAGGGCGAGCCCACCTCGGTCAGCCGCATGCCCAGCTCGCGCGCCAGGAAGCGCGCCAGCGGCACTTCCAGCTGCGAGTCGGGGAAGAAGAAGATGGACTTGCCGGCCAGCGACGCGCGGTGTGCGGCCAGTGCAGTTTCAGCCCGCTGGCGAGCAGGGGCGATGGCTTGCTCGACGGCGTCGGCGCTCAGGCCCATGGCCGAGCCGGCCGCCTGCATCCACGCGGCGCTGCCTTCGGCGCCGAGCGGGAAGGGCGCGGGCACTCGCGTGGCGCCACGAGATTCCAGCGCCTTCGCGGTGTCACCCAGGAAAGGCTGTGCCAGCAGGACGCGCGTCTGAGGGCCCACAGCGGGCAGGGCTGTCGAGCTGCGTGAAGGGAAGAAGGCGAAGCGCTTGACGCCCATCGCGGTGAACAGCCGGCTGAACTGGTCTTCCACCACGTCCGCCAGCGCGCCGACGATCAACAGCTCGGGTTCGTGCTGCTGCGTCGAGATGGGCAACACCGGCACCAGCGCAGCTAGGCAGGCGTCCTCACCCTGCGTGAAGGTGGTCTCGATGCCGCTGCCCGAGTAGTTCAGCACCCGCACCTGCGGCATGAACTCCTGGCTCAGCCGGGCGGCGGCACGCGACAAGTCCAGCTTGATGACCTCCGACGGGCAGGAGCCGACCAGGAAGAGCAGGCGGATGTCGGGCCGGCGCTCCAGCAGGCGCTTGACCACGCGGTCCAGCTCGTCCTGTGCATCGGCCAGACCGGCCAGGTCGCGCTCGTCCAGGATGGCGGTCGCGAAGCGCGGTTCGGCAAAGATCATCACGCCGGCCGCCGACTGGATCAGGTGAGCGCAGGTGCGCGAGCCCACCACCAGGAAGAAGGCGTCCTGCATCTTGCGGTGCAGCCAGATGATGCCGGTCAGGCCGCAGAAGACTTCGCGCTGGCCGCGCTCCATCAGCACGGGCGAGTCCGTGCAGCCGGCGTCGGCGTGGATCGGGATGACGGCGGTCACTGATGCACCCTTCGGCCTGCGGCCTGTCCCGCCAAGCGGGAGCGAGCTTGCTTGGGGCGGCCCGGCGCGGCGCTCATGCCGCCACCCCCGCAGCCAGACCTGCCGCATGGTCCAGCCGCGCCATGCGCAGTTTCCAGATGAACTGGGCCGCGTTGATGCAGTAGGTCGCATACGCCGCCAGCGCCAGCGCCATCTGCTGCGGCGTGCTGAGCCAGCCGGTGAACCAGGCCACCACATAGGTGGTGTGCAAGGCCATCACCAGCATGCTGAAGACGTCCTCCCAGTAAAAGGCCGGCGCGAACAGCCAGCGGTCGAAGACCACCTTCTCCCAGATGCAGCCGGTCACCATGATGGTGTAGAGGGTCAAGGTCTTGACGAGCACCGACACCGCAGCGACCTGCTCGCCCTGGCCAGTGGCCAGGTAGCGCAACACCAGCGCCAGGCTGACCAGGAAGACGACGAACTGCACCGGGGCCAGCACGCCCTGGATCAGCGTCCAGACGCTGGCGTCGCGGCGGGCGCGCTCCTGCGGCGTGTACAGCGGGGCGCGTACCGGGCGCTGCCTCAGGGGGGTGGGCGAGGCGGCTTGGTGGGGCATGGGGCGAATCTAGGCCTGCGGTTTGCGACTGTCAATCGGAATTGACGTAAACAAAACTAGACATTTCTTGCGCGATCGGGAAAATCAGCTTGACTCGAGCCGAGACGACGCCGACATTGCTTGGACGGTCTGTCAACGCAAGCTGACTGAACCTGTCGCAGTCCTCAACAAGAACGCAGATCACGCGAAACAAAACGGTTAGCAGTAGCGATTTCTGACGCTGCCCAGCGCCGAGGACCGGAGCCGATGCTCTCCGGCCGCTCACATGGAACCCTTGCTGCCAATCAGCCCACGAGGAGACACGTGGTGGCTGGATGGACGATCAATCGGCTGGCCAAGCGCCAGCAGGCGCCGCGCGCCATGGCTGCGGCTTCCCGAGGCGCGGCAAAGGGTGAGGTGCTGTTCCAGGCCGATCCGCTGACTCTGGCCGAGTTGCTGGCCATCAAGAGTGCCGAGCTTTCGGCCAAGCTCGCGCCCCTGGGCGATGACGAGCGGCCGCGGCTGACCGCGCCGCATCTGGTGTCCAGCAACACCTCGCAGGACATGCAGCTGTCGCGCATCGTCGAGCTGGAGATCATCCCGCGCCTGATGCTGATGCACAGCACCCAGCCGCTGCAGGACCGGCCGCCGTTGCCACCGCTGGCGCTGACGACGGAGCATGTGCACACGCTGGCCCGCCTGGCCGCCGAGGGCGACGCCGACAGTGCCAGCAGCTATGTGCGCGCGCTGCTGGATGCCGGCGCGTCCCAGGAGCAGGTCTTCCTGGACCTGCTCGCGCCCTGTGCCCGCTGGATGGGCGAGCTGTGGGAGGACGACCGCTACGACTTCTCGCAGGTCACCATTGGCCTGTGGCGGCTGCAGCGGGTGCTGCATGAGCAGGGCAGCCGTTTCAATCAGGTGGCGCGCCCCGACGCTGACAGCCATCGCGCCCTGCTGGCCGCCGTGCCGGGCGCGCAGCACACGTTTGGTGTGGTCATGGCGGCCGAGTTCTTCAGCCGGGCCGGCTGGGACGTCGAATGTGAACCCAAGGCCACCTGGGCCGATCTGCAGACCCGCCTGACCGGCAACTGGTTCGACATGTTCGGGCTGTCAATCGCGACTGGCGACAGCATCCCCCATGTGGCGTCTGCTATTCTTGACATGCGAGAAGCGTCAGCCAATCGCGATGTTTTCGTGATGGTTGGGGGGCCGATGGCGGCCCAATTGCCGGACTTGGCAACGCTTTGCGGGGCCGATGCGATGGCCAGCGAGGCCTGCAGTGCGGTGGAAGCCGCCAACTGCGGTGTCGGCGCACGTGTCAAGAGAGCTTGACGCCATGTGACCTGACACCCCACCCGCCGACACCGACTGTCGTTATGTCCTGCGGCGGCATCCGGATGCTGCCCCTTGCAACTCAGGGAGCCCGATGCGCAACCTCGGCACAGCAGCCACAGACCAGCTGTTTGAAGCTCCCGAGCTTTATTTCGCTGACCTGAATGCTGACGTCCTCGCGGCCGTGGTGTCCGCCGCTGCCGATCTGGCCCTGGTGCTGGACAGCCAGGGTGTGATCCGCGACATCTCCCTGGGCACCAGCCACACCAAGGAGCTGGGCGAGCTGCGCCAGTGGGTGGGCCGCCGCTGGGTCGAGACGGTCACCATCGAGAACCGGGGCAAGGTCAACTCCATGCTGGCCGCTGCGGCCGGTGGCGCCGGCCCCGAGAACCAGGGGCAGCGGCCGGAGCGTCAGGTCAATCACCCGCTGGCCGGCGGCCTTGAGCTGCCGGTCAGCTACAGCATCGTGCCCATGGGTGTGCAGGGCCGCGTGCTGGCGCTGGGCCGGGACCTGCGCGAGGTGGCGGCCGTGCAGCAGCGCCTGGTGGACGCCCAGCAGTCCATGGAGCGCGACTACCTGCGCCTGCGCCACACCGAGGCCCGCTACCGCCTGTTGTTCGAGGCGGTCGACGAGGCCGTGCTGGTGCTCGACGCCACCTCGCTGATCGTGTTCGAGCACAACGCCGCCGCCGCCCGCGTGCTGGGCGACTCGGCCAAACGCATCGTCGGCCGCAGCTTCGCCGAGCTGCTGGCGGTGGAGAGCCAGGCCGAGTCCTATGCCAAGTTCTCGCAGGCGCGCAGCGCCGGCCGCAGCGAGGACATGCTGGTGCGCCTCGCCAATGGCAGCACCGAGTTGAAGCTGGCTGCCACCGTCTTCAAGCAGGACAGCACCACCTCGCTGCTGGTGCGCCTGTCACCTGCGAATGCGGCGATCCCGGGCCAGCCGCTGAACCGCGCGGCCGAGGTGCCATCGCTGCTGAACGTTGTCAACGCGATGCCCGATGCCTTCGTGCTGACCGACATGCAGGGCCGCATCCTCAGCGCCAACCAGGCTTTCAGCGACATGCTGCAGCTGGCCGTGGGCGAATCCGTGCAAGGCCAGTCGCTGGACCGCTGGCTGGGCCGCTCGTCGGTGGACCTGAACGTGCTGATCGGCAATCTGCGCCAGCACGGCGTGCTGCGCCTGTTCCCCACCACCTTGCGCAGCGGCTATGGCGAACCCGGCGCGGTCGAGATCTCGGCCGTGGCCGTGCCCGATGGCCCGCAGGCCTGCCTGGGCTTCTCCATCCGCGACGTGGCGCGCCGCCTGCCCGCCGAGGGCCGCTCCAACCGCCAGCTGCCCCGCTCGGCCGAACAGCTCACCGGGCTGGTGGGCCGGCTGCCGCTGAAGGACATCGTCGGCGAGACGACTGACCTGATCGAGCGCCTGTGTATTGAAGCGGCACTTGAACTCACCCGAGATAACCGTGCGTCTGCCGCCGAGATGCTCGGGCTGTCTCGCCAGAGTCTGTACGTGAAGCTGCGCCGCTACGGCATTCAAGACATGGGCCCGGCTGGCGGCGACTAGCGTCCGCCTGCCGCGTCGGCAGTAAGTGTAAATCTAACTTGACATTGAACTGCGTCAGCCCAGAATAGGCTGCATGCAGCGCCCCGCTCTTTCGGCTGTCGCCGAACTGCTCAAGCCCATCACCTGGTTTCCGCCGATGTGGGCTTTTGGCTGCGGTGTCGTGGCCTCGGGCATGCCGGCCGAAGGGCGCTGGCCGCTGATCGTGGCGGGCGTGCTGCTCGCCGGCCCCTTCGTCTGCGCCACCAGCCAGGCGGTCAACGACTGGTTCGACCGCCATGTGGACGCCATCAACGAGCCGCAGCGCCCCATCCCCTCCGGCCGCATGCCCGGCCACTGGGGCCTGTACATCGCCATCCTCTGGACGCTGCTGTCGCTGCTGCTGGCCTGGCAGCTCGGCCCGGCGGGCTTCCTGGCCGGCCTGGTCGGCCTGCTGCTGGCCTGGGCCTACAGCGCGCCGCCGCTGCGCCTGAAGCGCAACGGCTGGTGGGGCAATGCCGCCTGCGGCCTCTGCTACGAAGGCCTGGCCTGGATCACCGGCGCGGCCGTGATGGCCATGGGCGGCTGGCCCGATGCGCGATCGCTGACGCTGGCCTTGCTCTACAGCCTGGGCGCCCACGGCATCATGACGCTGAACGACTTCAAGTCCATGAAGGGCGACCGGCAGATGGGCATCGACTCGCTGCCCGTCATGCTCGGCGCGCCGGGTGCGGCCTATGTCGCCTCCATCGTGATGGCGACGCCGCAAGTCATCGTCGCGCTGCTGCTGTGGCACTGGGGCCAGGGCTGGCACGGCCTGGCGGTGGCCGGCCTGCTGGCCGTGCAGTTGCTGATGATGAAGCGCTTCGTGGCCCAGCCGTTGGCGCGGGCCGTCTGGTACAGCGGCGCGGGCGTGCCGCTGTTCGTGTCGGGCATGCTGGTCAGCGCCTTTGCCTTGCGCGGGATCGTGACATGAGCAGGCCTTTCGGTGCCTTGAGCGTGCTGCGGCTGGGCCTGGTGCAGGCCAGCCTGGGCGCCATCGTCGTGCTCACCACGTCGACGCTGAACCGCGTGATGGTGGTGGAGATGGCCTTGCCGGCGCTGCTGCCGGGCCTGCTGCTGGCGCTGCACTATGTCGTGCAGATCAGCCGCCCGCGCATGGGCCATGGCTCGGACCTGGGCCGGCGCCGCACGCCCTGGATCATGGGCGGCATGGTCACGCTGGCGGCCGGCGGCTGGCTCGCCGCGCTGGCCACTGTGTGGATGGGCAGCAGCCCGGCCGCCGGCATCGCGCTGGCCCTGGTGGCCTACACACTGATTGGCCTGGGCGTGGCCGCCAGCGGCACCTCGCTGCTGGCGCTGCTGGCCAAGCGCGTGCCGGCCGAGAAGCGCGCCACAGCGGCCACGACGCTCTGGATCATGATGATCGCCGGCTTCGTCGTGACGGCCGGCGTGGCGGGCAGCCTGCTCGACCCGTTCTCGCCGGGCCGGCTGATGTGGGTCGCAGGCGGTGTCGCGCTGTCGGCCGTGGTGTTGACCGCGCTGGCGTTGATCGGCCTGGAAGGGCCGGCGCAAGCGATCGCCGCAACCTGCGCGCCGGTGGACTTCAGGCAAGCGCTGCAGGACGCCTGGGCCGAGCCGCGCGCGCGCCGATTCACCGTCTTCGTCTTCGTCTCCATGCTGGCCTTCAGCATGCAGGACCTGATCCTGGAGCCCTTCGCCGGCCTGGTGTTCGGCCTGACGCCGGGCGCCACCACCAAGCTTTCCGGCACCCAGCACAGCGGCGCGCTGGTCGGCATGCTGCTGGCCGCTGCGGCGGGCAGCCGCTGGGCCGGACGGCACTGGGGCTCGCTGCGCAGCTGGACCGTCTGCGGCTGCGTGGCCTCGGCCTTGGCGCTGGGCGGGCTGGTGTGTGCCGGTCTCGTGGGCCCGACCTGGCCGCTGCAGGCGAATGTCTTTGCGCTGGGCCTGGCGACCGGCGCGTTCTCCATCGCGGCCATCGCTTCCATGATGGGCCTGGCCGGCGCCGGCGAGGCGGGCCACGAAGGCGTGCGCATGGGCCTGTGGGGCGCGGCCCAGGCCATGGCGTTTGCGCTGGGCGGCGTGCTGGGCACGGCGGCCAGCGACCTGACGCGCTGGCTCATCGCCGATGTCGGCCTGGCTTATGCGCTGGTCTTCCTGCTCGACGCCGCGCTCTTCATCGGGGCGGCCCGTCTGGCTGCCCGCGTGGAACCTCGCGCCAGGTCCTCGCGCGCCAACTTGGGAGAGCGGTATGAACCACAGCCAGCCGGTGGACTTTGATGTCGTCGTGGTGGGCGGTGGCCCAGCCGGTGCGACGGCGGCGGACGACCTGGCCAGCCAGGGCCAGCGCGTGCTGCTGCTGGACCGCGCCGGCCGCATCAAGCCCTGCGGCGGCGCCATCCCGCCGCGCCTGATCGCGGACTTCGCCATCCCCGAGCACATGCTCGTGGCCCGCGCCACGGCCGCGCGCATGGTCTCGCCCAAGGCGGTGGAGGTGGACATCCCGATCGAAGGCGGCTTCGTCGGCATGGTGGACCGTGAGCAGTTCGACGAATGGCTGCGCGAGCGCGCCGCCGCGCATGGCGCCGAGCGCCGCACCGGCAGCTTCGAGCGGCTGGACCGCGATGCGGACGGCATCAGCGTCGTGCACTACAGCGCCGACGGTGGCCCGCAAAGCGTGCGCACTCGCGCCGTCATCGGTGCCGACGGGGCCCGGTCCCAGGTGGCGCAGCAGGCCGTCCCCGGCGCCGACAAGGGCCGTTTCGTGTTCGCGTACCACGAGATCGTCGCCGTACCCGAGCAGCCGCCCGCCGGCTACCTCGGCAGCCGCTGCGAGGTGCACTACCGGGGCGAGCTGTCCCCCGATTTCTACGGCTGGGTGTTCCCCCACGGCACCAGCGTCAGCATCGGCACCGGCAGCGCCGACAAGGGCTTCTCGTTGCGCCGGGGCGTCATGCAGCTGCGCGCATCGGCCGGCCTGGCCCACGCGCGCACGCTGCGCCGCGAGGGCGCGCCCATCCCGATGAAGCCGCTGCCCCGCTGGGACAACGGCCGCGACGTGGTGCTGGCCGGTGACGCGGCCGGCGTCGTCGCGCCTGCGTCGGGGGAGGGCATCTACTACGCGATGCTGGGTGGCCGCCTTGCTGCCGAGGCCGTGCAGCTGCTGCTGCAGACCGGCGATGCGAAGTCCCTGGCCCTGGCCCGCAAGCGCTTCATGCGCGAGCACGGCCGGGTGTTCTGGGTCCTCGGCATCATGCAGCGCTTCTGGTACAGCAGCGACAAGCGCCGCGAGCGGTTCGTCAGCATCTGCCGCGACCGCGACGTGCAGCAGCTCACCTTCGACGCCTACATGCACAAGCGGCTGGTGCGTGCCAAACCCATGGCGCACGCGCGCATCTTCTTCAAGGACATGGCCCATCTGCTCGGGCTGGCGCGGGTGTGATGGACAACCTGCTCGACGCCCGACTGCTGCGCCACCTGGTGGACCTGGTGCTGGCGGTCAGCCTGATCGAATTGCTCTGGCTTTTGCTGCGCCGGCCCACGGGGTTCACGAATCTGGCGCCCAATGTATTGGCCGGGCTGAGCCTGACGCTGGCGCTGCGCCTGAGCCTTGTCGGCTCAAACCACGCCTGGATCGTTCTCTGCCTGGCCGCTGCGGGCCTGGCCCATCTGCTGGACCTGCGGGCGCGCCGACGCCACCCCGGACTTTTCACACCCACCCAGCCCCTCGGGCAAGGAAGGCAATCACCATGAGCACACGTCGCAATTTCATCCGCCTGGTCCCCATTGCAGGCGCCGGCATGCTGGCCGGTACGGCCTGGTCCCAGGCGATGGTTGACGAGAAAGACGCGATGGCCGCTTCTCTCGGCTACGTGGCCGACGCCACCAAGACCAACAAGACCAAATACCCCAAGTACGCCGCCGGCCAGGCCTGCAGCACCTGTGCGCTTTACACAGGCAAGGCCGGTGCGGCGTCCGGGCCCTGCGGCATCTTCCCGGGCAAGCAGGTGGCGGCCAAGGGCTGGTGCAGCGCTTACGCAAAAAAGCCTTGAGTCGCTGAAAGCAACGTCGCATGAGGCTGCTCCCGGCCGACCTGCCCGAGCGAGCTGCCCTCTCGCTGGAGGTGCACGCGCGGCCGTCGGAGCCGCTGGCGGCGCCTGGCCGTGCCAGCTATGCGGCGGTGCTGGTGGACGCCGACGAGCGCGAGCGCGAGCTGGCCCACCTCGCCCGGCTGTGCCGAACGCACGGCCAGGCGCCGCCGGCCGCCGATGCGGTGCACTGGAGTGGCCTGATCGGCGGCCTGCGGCTCAAGTGGGAGCGCCATGGCGAGTTCTCCAGCTACACGCTGCTGATGGCGGCGCGCGCAACCGCGCCGTTTGTCGACTCCGCCGCTGCCAACCTGCCGCCCGGCTGGCTGGCTGGCGTGCCGGGCATGACGGTCTATGCCGGCCATGCCGAACTGCTGCAGGCCGAGGACGCGCCCGCGCTGCCCGACCTGCAGCAGCAGTTCTTCGCTGGCAACGCAGTCGTCGGCAGCGCCGTGGGCGATGGCGCGGGCCTGGCCTACTCCGACTTCCTCATCCATCCCGACGGCTTTGGCCGCATGCTGCTGGTGGACCAGGGCCTCACGCCGCTGATGGCCGGCCGCATGCTGCAGCGGCTGTTCGAGATCGAGGCCTACCGCATGATGGCCTTGCTGGCCTTCCCGGTGGCGCGCCGCCTGTCGCCGCGCATCCTCGCCATCGAGCGCGCGCTGGCGGGCCTCACCGATGACATCGCCCGCGACGGGGGGCGTGACGAGAAGCTGTTGCACGAGTTGACCCGTCTGGCGGCCGAGGTGGAGAGTGGCCTGTCCGCCAGCCAGTTCCGCTTCGGCGCCTGCCGGGCCTATGCCGAACTGGTGCGAACCCGCATCGGCGAGCTGCGCGAGCGGCGGCTGAGCGGCCTGCAGACCATCGACGAATTCATGGGCCGCCGCTTCACACCTGCCGTGGCCACCTGCGCCACCGTGTCGCAGCGCATGCACGATCTGTCCGAGCGCGTCGCCCAGGCCAGTCACCTGCTGTCCACGCGGGTCGACATTGCCCGCGAACACCAGAACCACGCGCTGCTGGCCTCCATGGACCGGCGCGCCAAGATGCAGCTGCGGCTGCAGCAGACGGTCGAGGGCCTGTCCATCGCCGCCATCGTCTACTACATGGCCGGCGTGGTGGGCTACGTCGCCAAGGGCGGGCGCTCGCTGGGCGCACCGCTTGACGTCGACCTGTTCGTGGGCCTGAGCGTGCCGGTCCTGGCGCTGTTGGCCTTCAATGCGGTGCGCAAGGCGCGGCGCCGCGCGCGTGAAAACGAGGCGGTCTGAACACCGATGAGCACACCCTTTCCTTTTTCTGCCATCGTCGGCCAGGACGAGATGAAGCGCGCCATCCTGATCGCCGCCGTTGAGCCCGCCATCGGCGGCCTGCTGGTCCTGGGCGACCGCGGCACCGGCAAGTCCACCGCCGTGCGTGGCCTGGCTGCGCTGCTGCCTAAGATGCGCGCGGTGCAGGGTTGCCGCTACCACTGCGACCCGGCGGTGTCTTCCGCCTGCGAAGACTGCGCGCGGCTGAAGTCGGCCGGCCGCCTCAAGACCGAAGAGCTGCCCGTCCCCGTCGTCGACCTGCCGCTGGGCGCCAGCGAGGACCGGGTGTTGGGCGCGCTCGACCTGGAGCGGGCGCTGTCGCAGGGCATCAAGGTCTTCGAGCCCGGCCTGCTGGCGCGCGCCCACCGCGGCTTTCTGTACATCGACGAGGTCAACCTGCTGGAGGACCACCTCGTCGACCTGCTCATCGACGTGGCCGCCTCGGGCGAGAACGTCATCGAGCGCGAGGGCCTGAGCGTGCGCCACCCCGCGCGCTTCGTGCTGGTGGGCAGCGGCAACCCCGAGGAGGGCGAACTGCGGCCGCAGCTGCTGGACCGCTTCGGCCTGTCGGTCGAGGTGAAGACGCCCACCGACATTGCCCAGCGCGTGGAGGTCGTGCGCCGCCGGGACGCCTTCGAGCGCGACCCCGTCGCCTTCACGACGACGTGGGCCAAGCAGGACGTGAAGGTGCGCCGGCAGATCCTGCAGGCCCGCGACCGCCTGACCGACCTCGCCGTCAGCGACGCCGTGCTGCACCGCGCCGCCGAGTTGTGCGTGGCGGTGGGCAGCGACGGCCTGCGCGGCGAGCTGACGCTGATGCGTGCCGCCCGCGCGCTGGCCGCGCTGCAGGCTGCGCCGGAGGTCACGCTGGCGCATCTGCGCGAGATCGCCGTGCCCGCGCTGCGCCACCGGCTGCGCCGCAATCCGCTGGACGACACCGGCTCGGGCGAGCGCATCGAGCGTGCGGTGGCCGAGTTGTGGACTTGACCGAGTTCGACCCGGGGCTGCAGGCGATCTGTCTGCTGGCGGTAGACCCACAAGGCCTTGGCGGCCTGTGCCTGCGTGGCGCGGCTGGCCCGGCGCGTGATGCGCTGCTGGCCACGCTTCGTCGTTTGCTCCCGGCTGAAACACCCTGGCGCCGCCTGCCGCTGCAGGTCGACGATGAACGCCTGCTGGGCGGCCTGGACCTGGGCCTGAGCCTGGCCGCCGGCCGGCCCGTGGCGCAAGCCGGCCTGCTGGCCGAGGCCGATGGCGGCGTGCTGCTGCTGCCCATGGCCGAGCGAGTGGACGCCGGGCTGGCGGCCAAGCTGGCGTCGGCGCTGGAGCAGGGCGCGTCGCGCTTTTGCGTCGTGGCGCTGGACGAAGGGCAGTCGGCCGAAGAGCAACTGCCGGCCGGCCTGCTGGAGCGGCTGGCGTTGATCGCGAGCCCGGCTGCGCCCGACCTTGCGGCGGGATTGGCGGGGCTGAGCGAGGGTCAGGCCTTGCCGTTTGATCTGGCCGAAGCGCGGCAGCGGCTGGCTCGCATCCCTTACGACGACGCCACCGTGGAGGCGCTGTGCGGCACGGCTGCCGCGCTGGGCTTGCAGTCGTTGCGCGCTCCCTGGCAGGCCTGGCGCGCGGCCTGCGCGGCGGCGGCCATTGCGGGGCGGGATGCAGTGACGCAGGCCGATGCCGAACTGGCCGCTCGGCTGGTGTTGGCGCCGCGTGCGCGCGCCTTGCCGCAGGCGCAGGCTGAGGCCGAATCAGCGCAGGCACCTGAGCCTTCAGCTTCGCCCGAGCCACAGCCGTCAGCACCCGAAGCCGCCGACGCCTCGCCACCCGAGCCCAGCGAAGGCGAGCAGCAGGCCCAGCAACTGCAGGAACAAATGATCGCTGCAGCCCAGGCCGCCATCCCGCCCGGCCTACTGGCCAGCCTGGCCGGCGTGCCCACGAAAGGCGGCGCGGGCGCCGGCCGGCGCGGTGCTGCCGCCCGCCCGGCGCAAAGCGGCCGGCCGCTGGCGTCGCGGCGTGGCAGCCTGCGCGCCGGTAGCCGGCTGGACCTGCTCGCCACCATGCGCGCCGCCATCCCCTGGCAGCGCCTGCGTATGCTGGAGCGCGAGCAGCAAGGCCTGGCCCCCGTTCTTGGTCAAACATCGGCCCGCCTGCTGCTGCGGCGCGATGACTTCCACATCAAGCGCTACCGCCGCCCCAACGAGACGACGACGGTCTTCGTCGTCGACGCCTCCGGCTCCCAGGCGCTCAACCGCCTGGCCGAGGCCAAGGGCGCGGTGGAGCTGCTGCTGGCCGACTGCTATGTGCGCCGCGACCGCGTGGCGCTGATCGCGTTTCGCGGCGAAGGCGCCGAGGTGCTGCTGCCGCCCACCCGCTCCCTGGTGCGCGCGCGGCGGTCACTGTCCGGCCTGCCTGGCGGCGGCGGCACGCCGCTGGCGGCCGGCATCGAGGCGGCCTGGCTGTTGGGCAGCAGCCTGCAGTCGCGCGAGGGCGGCCGGGCGGTGCTCGTCTTCCTGACGGATGCCCGCGCCAACATCGCCCGCGACGGCAGCGCCGGCAGGGGGGCTGCGATGCAAGACGCGCTGGCCGCCGCCCAGCGCCTGCGCGCGGAAGGCCTGGCCAGCGTGCTCATCGACACCTCGCCCCGCCCCCAGCCGGCCGCGATGGCGCTGGCCCAGGCGATGGCGGCGCGCTATGTGCCGTTGCCGCAGGGGCAGGCGGCGCAGGTGTATGCGGCGGTGGCGAGGGTGGGTTGAGCGGGCTGCAATACAACGAGGGCGTCCTAGCGGGCATGCAACTGCTAGGTTGGTTCGGCCGCACCAACCTTTGTTGAACGCTCGAATCGTCATTCGCTGTGGGCGCATGAGATTCGCTGTTGGCGAAAATTGTTTTGACGCCGAAGCAGTGGTCCGGCTACACTCGCGCCGCGGTTGCGGAGATTTATGTCTCGTAGCAATGGGGGCTTCGGCCCTGCGGGGGTGTTACAGCCCCTACCCAATCCCAGACCAGACGGCGGCGCGGTCCCACGACCACGGCTCTCCGGCAGGCAGGGGATAGCCGAGTCCGACGAGAGCCGGACTCGGGTAACTGGCTCAGGGGGAAAAGCGCGGTTTTCTCCAGGTTGTTTCCATCACGAGCGTACGAGAGGCATCAGGCTAAGGCGGGAGGTCCCGCTGAGGTTGTTGATGTCGCGTCGTGAAAGGCCCCAAATGACAACCAAAGAAACCGCAAAACCGTGTCCGTCGACGGAACGGAAGAAGTCGAAGGTCGTGATCCTCAAGGAGGTTCTCGGCTGGGCAGCAACCCTCTACCGGGTGTTCAACCTGGTGGATGGACGTTGGAACTGGGTCAAGGAGCACTGGCAAGTGCTTCGTGACTGGTTTGTCGACTTCCTGTGAAGACGACTACTCCTGATCTTTTTACTGCCAGGACCATGATGTTGAACGAAGCGCTAAGGCTTGTCAGGGCCTATCACGACCTCTCGCAGTCGGAGCTATCCGCCCAGTTGGGTATCTCCAACTCCTATTTGTCGGAGATTGAGTCTGGCAAGAAGCAGCCAACACTCGAGATGTTGAACAGATATAGCGAGCATTTCGATATTCCGGTTTCGTCGCTGCTGTTCTTTTCGGAGAATCTTCACCAAACAGGGCTCACCAGCAATCTGCGCGTTGGAGCCGCAAAGAAAGTTTTGGCATTACTTCATTGGGTTGAAGCAAAAAGTGTCAGCAAGTCCGAATCCAGCGCCAGGTAAGGCGCGCAAGTCATACGCATTGAATCAGTGTGCCCTCTACAAGGTGGGCTCCAAGAAGCGGCTGGCGCAGATCCTCGAAGTCAGTGCCGGCGATTTGACGAGGCTGTCGGTTGACGATGGCAATTTCGAAATCTTCGAACTCGAAGCACAGGTTTGTGAGTTCACCGGTAGGACGCGAAAGGCGCGATGGGTGCAGAACCCGGTCCCCGATCTGAAGATCGTGCTTGCGCGGATAGCCAAGCTGCTTTCCCGTATCCAATCTCCGGACTACTGCCACGGCGCGACACCTGGTCGGTCATACCGATCTAACGCTCTGGCTCATGTCGGCGCACGGTCAGTCGCTACGTTCGACCTCAAGGAATTTTTCCCATCCACATCGTCGAAACAGGTCTTCCGCTTCTTCCTGAAGGATTTGCAGTGCGCACCGGATGTGGCTGGACTCCTTACAGATCTCTGCACCTACAGGCGCGCGCTACCCACCGGCGCGCCGTCAAGCCCGATCCTGGCCTACTGGGCTAATCGAGGCTTGTTCGAAGCAGTTGATCGACGCGGTAAAGAGCTAAAGCTGAAGCTGTCGGTCTATGTCGACGACATCACTCTGTCTGGAGACGCGATCCCGCGCAGTCTGACTGACCAAATGGAAGGCATCGTCGAGAGCCATGGACATAAGCTGTCTGGGGATAAGACTAGGCTCTTCGGCCCCGGGCGTCCCAAGCATGTCACCGGCGTTGTCATCGCGGGCGGGGCACTGCGTGTGCCGCACACCCGGTTTCGCAAGGCCCGCGCCATTCGAGCCGCATTTGACGCGGAGAAGGACTGTCAGAAGCGCGCGCTGCTGGCCGCCAAACTGTGTGGTCTTTTGGGGGAGGCTGCCTTCTTGGACGTCCGTTACAAGCGAATGGCCGCCGACAGCGTGAGGCTGTTGGCCGCCGCGAAATCGAAACTGCCTGCACGTTCTGCTCGCACACGGGTATGCAAAGCCAAACGAGCAGCAGCCTCGGGAACCAAGCGTTGGCAGGTGGCCGGCCCTGTTCCGTTCTGACAGGCGACCGCTGGGTCGCGTCATTGAGACGACAAGCGCTGATCTCACGACTGCGACAGCCGCCACTCAGCCATCATGTCCAACACGCCGTTTTGCATGCTCGGGCGACGTTTTTTCGATGGCACATACACATCGACCCATGACCGAACTGACCGCCTTCCACACCGACATCAAGTCCATCCTGGAGCAAGCCCGCAGCAAGGCGCGCTCGGCGGTGAACTCGGCCATGGTGGAGGCGTACTGGCTGATCGGCCAGCGCATCGTGCAGGAAGAGCAGCAGGGGCAGCACAAGGCCCAGTACGGCGCGCGGCTGCTGGAGAACCTGTCTCGGGCGCTGACCGAGAACTTTGGCAAAGGCTTCTCCTATGCCAACCTGCGCAATTTCCGCCAGTTCTACCTGACCTACCCCGACTGGGAGATTTGCTACACAGCGTGTAGCAAATTGAGCTGGAGCCACAACCGGCTGATCATGCGGGAGGACGACCCCAAGGCCAGGGCCTACTACCTGGCCGAGGGCGCTGCGCAGCAATGGACCGTGCGGCAGCTGGAGCGCAACCTGCAGAGCCGCAGTTTCCAACGCCTGTTGTCGTCTCAAGGCAAGACCGAAGCCAGCGGCGCAGCGAGCCTTGAGTCGCTGGGCGACTTCATCAAGGACCCCTACGTGCTGGAGTTTCTGCAGCTGCCGGAATCGGCCCGGCTCCGGGAGAGTGAGCTGGAGCAAGCCATCATCGACGAGCTGCAGAAGTTCCTGCTGGAGCTGGGCAAGGGCTTCTCGTTCGTGGCGCGGCAGATGCGCATCAGCACCGAGACCAGCCATTTCTTCATGGACCTGGTGTTCTACAACTACCTGCTCAAGTGCTTCGTCATCATCGACCTGAAGACGGGCACGCTCACCCACCAGGACATCGGCCAGATGGACATGTATGTGCGCATGTTCGACGACCTCAAGCGCGGCGAGGACGACAACCCGACCATCGGTCTCATCCTGTGCGACAGCAAGGATGAGACCGTCGTCAAGTATTCGGTCATCAAGGAAAGCCAGCAGCTCTTCGCCTCCAAGTATCAGCGGGTGCTGCCCACCGAGGCCGAACTGATTGCCGAGATCGAGCGGGAGAAGCGCTTGATCGGCGCACAACGTGATTTGCCCGATGCGCCCGGCGCAGCAGACCCAGACGACACCCTATGACCGACGACGACATCGAACTCATCTACTCACCGCTGTCGCAGACCCACAGCGCCGAGGGGCACACGCTGCGCATCGAGATCTACCGTGGCGCGGGCGAGCCGTGGATTCTGGAAATCGAGGACGAGCTTGGAACGTCCACCGTGTGGGACGACCGATTCGAAACCGACACCGCTGCCCTGGCTGCGGCCTTTGAGGCGATCGAAGCGGAGGGCATTCATGCCTTCGTGACCGACGCCCAGCAGGCGGCCAAAGAAGCCGAGCCCGAGCTGTTGCGTCGGCTGTCGGAGGTCGAGCGTCCCGCTATGCCGCCCGGCATGCAAGCCATGATGACGCCGCTGTCGGAGGAGGAACTTGAAGAGCTGGACATGTTCCTGCTGGAGCTGGAAGCCGAAGAGAGCATGACGCTGGACATGCTCGACGGCTATCTGCACGCGCTGGCGATCGGGCCGGAAACGGTGATGCCCAGCCAATGGCTGCCCAGGGTGTGGGGGCAGGAAGAAGGCGCGATGTTGCCGCCGGTGGACGACCTGGATCAGGCCAACCACCTGCTGGGCCTGGTGATGCGCCACTTCAACAACATCGTGGCTGGCTTTGACCACAGTCCGCCGCTGCTAGCGCCCTTGTGGCACACGGTTCAGTACGGTCCCGACGAGGAATTCGAGGATGCGGAAGCCTGGACCTTTGGCTTCACGGACGCCGTGCGTCTCAGCCCGGCGGCGTGGCAGGCGCTGTTCAAGCACCCGGACGGCCAGCGTTGGTACCGGCCCATCGGCTTGCTGGGCGAAGACGATTTCTCGCCCGACCAGGACGAGCTGACCCGCACCCCCGAGCAGCGCGCGGCGCTGGCGGAGCAGATCGAGGAGAGTCTGCTGCGCATCCATGCGTTCTGGCTGCCGCTGCGGCAGGCGGTTAGCGAGCGCGAGCTGGCGCAGCGCATCAGCACCAAGGTCGGCCGCAACGAGCCGTGCCCCTGCAACAGCGGCAACAAGTTCAAGAAGTGCTGCGGGGCCCCGGCCGAACTGCACTGACAGCCCCCTCACGCGCATTGCGGGTCGCGTCCCGCAGCGCCACCAGCAACGCGTTGACCACCTCTGGCGCCTCCTCATGCGCCAGATGCCCCAGCCCCGGCAGCGGGTGAAAGCTCGCCCCCGGCAGCCACCGCGCCAGCTCCAGCGACTGCACCGGCGCCACCGTGCGGTCGGCCAAGCCCGCCGCCAGCCACAGCGGCGTGCGCAGTTCGGGCAGGCGGGCCTGCAGGTCTTCCAACTGCCAACTGGCCAGCATGTCCAGCACACCGCGCAGGTGTTCAGGCTGCTTCAGCAGCTCGCGGTAGTGCTGCACGCCGGCTTCGTCCAGGCGGGAGCCGGTGGAGGCGATCAGGTTTGTCAGCGCCCGCGGCTGGCCAGCGTGGCGGCCGACCCAGGCGGGCAGCCAGGCGCTGCGTGACGCGAGCTTGGCCACGGCCGGCGCCACCAGGCCCATCAGGCCGGGCAGCGGCTGCAGCGCGCCGTTGACGGCCAGCAGCCCGCGCGCCTGGGGCAGGCGGCCGTCCAGGCTCATCTGCACCATCACCGCCGCGCCGGCCGAGTGGCCGGCAACCAGCGCGGGCTGCCAGTCCAGCGCGTTGAGCAGGTCGCCGACCGCAGCGGCCATGCGCGGCAGGCTGGCCTGGCGGTCGGCAAAGCCTTCGCTGCCGCCGTGGCCGGGCAGGTCGGGGATGAGCATGTTGAAGTGCGCCGCCAGCGCAGGCAGGCAGGGGCGCCAGGACTGCAGCGACGACCCGGTGCCGTGTAGCAGCAGCAGGTTCGGCCCCTCATTGCCCATGCGCAGCAGCCGCCAGCGCAATCGGCCGGCCTGCAGCTCCAAGGGCAGGGCACTGTCAGGGCTCATCCAAAACCCGGTTGTCAATCAAACTAGACACTCGTAGTATCCGGCTCATGTTGACACAAGGCCAGTCGCTTTCGCACGTCACGGCAGGCGACCCGCGCCCGCAGGCGCTGGTCATCGGCAGCGGCTTTGGCGGCCTGGCGGCGGCGGTGCGCCTCGGCGCCCGGGGCTACCGGGTCACGGTGCTGGAAAAGCTCGACGCCCCCGGCGGCCGAGCCTATGTGCACAAGCAGGACGGCTTCACCTTCGACGCCGGCCCCACTGTCATCACTGCGCCCTTCCTGTTCGAGGAGCTGTGGGCCCTGTGCGGCAAAAAGCTCGCCGACGACGTGGACCTGCGGCCGGTCGCGCCGTTCTACCGCGTGCGCTTCGACGACGGCACGGTGTTCGACTACAGCGGCGACGCCGAGGCCATGCGCGCCGAGGTCGCCAAGCTGTCGCCCGGCGACGTGGCCGGCTACGAGCGCTTCCTGGCCGCCAGCGAGGCGATCTACAAGGTCGGCTTCGAGCAGCTGGGCCACGTGTCCTTCGAGCGCTGGACCGACATGGCCAAGGTGCTGCCCGACTTGCTGAAGCTGGAGGGCTACCGCACGGTCTACGGGCTGGCGAGCAAGCACGTCAAAGACGAGAAGCTGCGCGTGGTGCTGACCTTCCAGTCGCTGCTGGTGGGCGGCAATCCGTTCTCCACCACGTCGGTCTACTGCCTGATCGCCTTTCTGGAGCGGCGCTTCGGCGTGCACTTCGCGATGGGCGGCACCGGCGCGCTGGTGCGTGGGCTGGTGGGGCTGATCGAAGGGCAGGGCGGGCGGGTGCTGTGCGGGCAGGGGGTCGAGGAGATCCTCGTGGACGAGGGCGCGGCCTGCGGTGTCCGCCTGCAGACCGGCCAGCAACTGCGAGCCGACGTGGTGGTCTCCAACGCCGATTCCGCCTGGACCTACAAGCATCTGCTGCCCGGCCGCTTGCGCCGCCGCTGGACCGACAAGCGCATCGCCAAGGCGCGCTATTCGATGAGCCTGTTCGTCTGGTACTTCGGCACCAGGCGCCAGTACCGCGACGTGGCCCACCACACCATCTCGCTGGGCCCGCGATACGAAGGGCTGCTGGACGACATCTTCACGAACAAGCACCTGGCCGACGACTTCAGCCTCTACCTGCACCGGCCCACGGCCACGGACCCCAGCCTCGCCCCGCCCGGCTGCGACACCTTCTACGTGCTGGCCCCGGTGCCGCATCTGGACGCCGGCGTGGACTGGGCGCTGCGTGCCGAGCCCTACCGTGCGGCGATTGCCAAGCGGCTGAGCGAGACGCTGCTGCCGGGCCTGGAGCAGGAAGTCGTCAGCTCCCTGATGCTGACGCCGCAGGACTTCCAGGACCGGCTCAGTTCCTACAAGGGCGCGGCCTTCGCGCTGGAGCCGGTGCTGACGCAAAGCGCCTGGTTCCGCCCGCACAACCGCAGCGAGGAGGTGGAGCGGCTCTACCTCGTCGGCGCCGGCACGCACCCGGGCGCCGGCCTGCCGGGCGTGCTGTCGTCGGCCCGGGTGCTGGACAGCATCGTGCCGCACGCCCGCGACCTGCCGCGCCCCCATCAACCTCTGGCCGAGGAAGGTTTTGCCCATGTCCGCACTGCATGAAACCCCGCCGCTGCTGGCGGCCGACCTCGCCGCCTGCCGGGCGAGCCTGGCCAGCAACTCCAAGACCTTCCACGCCGCCTCGCTGCTGCTGCCGCCCGGTGTGCGCGCGCCGGCCACGGTGTTGTACGGCTTCTGCCGGCTGGCCGACGACACGGTGGACGTCGGCGGCGGCCGGCGCCTGGCGATCAGCCAGCTGCGCCGCCGGCTGGACCGCGTTTTCGAGGGCCGGCCTCAGTCCGTGGCCGCCGACCGCGCGCTGGCTGCCGTCGTCGCGCAGTACGCCATCCCGCGCGCGCTGCTGGACCTGTTGCTGGAAGGCCTGAGCTGGGACGTCGACGGCCGCGAGTACGAGACGCTGGACGACCTGCAGGACTACGCCGCCCGCGTGGCCGGCACCGTGGGCGCCATGATGAGTCTGCTGATGGGCGTGCGCTCGCCCGATGCGCTGGCGCGCGCCGGCGACCTGGGCGTGGCCATGCAGCTGTCCAACATCGCGCGGGACGTCGGCGAGGACGCCGGCATGGGGCGCCTGTACCTGCCGCGCCAGTGGCTGCGCGAGGTGGGCCTGGACCCCGCCGCGTGGCTGGCCGCGCCGCGCTTCGATCCGGCGTTGGCATCTGTTGTGCAGCGCCTGCTGGACGCCGCCGATGTGCTCTATGCGCGGGCTGCAGCCGGCGTCGCCAGCCTGCCGCTGGCCTGCCGCCCTGGCATCAACGCCGCCCGGCTGATGTACGCCGCCGTGGGCCACGAGGTGGCGCGTGCCGGTTGCGATTCGGTCAGCCGCCGGGCCGTGGTGCCGCGCGCGCGCAAGCAGCGCCTGCTGCTGCGCGCCGCAGTCAGCCTGTGGCCCGCGTCCGGCCGCCTGGGCGAGCCGCCCTTGCCCGCCAACCTGCCGTTGCTGGCGGCCGTGGCGGCGACGCCGGCCGCCCAGCCGGTGCGCAAGGTCGACTTCGTCATCGACCTCTTCGACCGGCTCGGCCGCCAGGATCGCCAGGCCACGCTGGGTCGGAGCGCCGTATGAGTGTGCTGGCCCTGGGCCTGAACCATGGCAGCGCGCCGCTGGACCTGCGCGGGCGCTTCGCGATTCCGCTGGAGGCGCTGGGCCGCAGCGTGCAGGGGCTGCGCAGCCACCTAGCGCGCGCCCAGCCAGAGGTGGCCATCCTGTCCACCTGCAATCGCACCGAGCTTTACGTCGGCCTGCCCCCGAGCGCCTGCCCGCGCCATGCACTGGAGCTGGCCGAGCCGGCCATCGAATGGCTGGCCGCGCACGGTGGCACCAGCCCCGACAGCCTGCGCAGCCACAGCTACTTCCTGCAGGGCGCCGATGCCGCGCGCCACGCCTTCCGCGTCGCTGCGGGGCTGGATTCCATGGTGCTGGGCGAGCCGCAGATCCTCGGCCAGATGAAGGTCGCCGTGCGCGAGGCCGATAGCGCCGGCGCGCTGGGCGCCACGCTGCACCAGATGTTCCAGCGCAGCTTTGCCGTGGCCAAGGAGGTGCGCAGCAGCACCGAGATCGGCGCGCATGCAGTCAGCATGGCGGCGGCGGCCGTGCGCCTGGCGCTGCAGGTGTTCGAGGACCTGGGCGACGCGCGCGTGTTGTTCGTCGGCGCGGGCGAGATGATCGAGTTGGTCGCCACGCACTTCGCGGCGCAGAAGCCGCTGCAGATGACGGTGGCCAACCGCAGCGCCGAGCGCGGCCGGTTGCTGGCCGAGCGCCTGCATGCACAGCAGCTGCCATTGGCTGACCTCGGCCAGCATCTGCAGGACTTCGACATCGTCATCAGCTGCACCGCCAGCAGCCTGCCGCTGATCGGCCTGGGCGCCGTCGAGCGGGCCATGAAGGCCCGCAAGCGCCGGCCGATGCTGATGCTGGACCTGGCCGTGCCGCGCGACATCGAGCCCGAGGTGGCGCGGCTGGACGACGTGTTCCTCTACACCGTGGACGACTTGGCCCGCCATGTGCAGACCAGCGGCGAGCGCCGCCAGGCCGCCGTGCAGCAGGCCGAGGCCATCGTCAGCGCCGGCGTCAGCAGCTTCGCGCAATGGCTGGAGCAGCGCGCCACCGTGCCGCTGATCCAGGCGCTGCAACGCCAGACAGAGGACTGGCGCCAGGCTGAGCTGACGAAGGCGCGGCGCGCGTTGGCCAGGGGGCAGGACGTGGACGCCGTGATGGAAACGCTGTCGGCAGCGCTGACGCGCAAGATGCTGCACGGCGCCCTGAGCGAGCTGCACGGCAGCGCGGGCCCGGCGCATGCGCAGTGGATGAACTCGGTGGAGAAGCTTTTCCTGCGGCCGGCTGCGGTGCGCGAGTAATCCCGTGCCCGGTCACTGGTTCGGCCTCATCGAGCTGCTGCTGGTGTTCGGCCTGGTGCTGGGCTGGGCGGGCTGGCAGTGGTGGGACTGGTGGCGGTGGCGCAAGACGCAGGAGCGCAAGCGGCTTGAACAGCGCGATCTGGACGAATAGCCGCGACGCCTGACTCCGCATGGAATGCAACAGCCTGGGATCGCAATGCCGCATCAGCTGATCTATTCGTCCACGTCCTCCACGCCCATGCAGCAGGAGGATCTGGAAGACATCCTTGAGCGGGCACAACGCAACAACGCCCGCTCGGGCGTCACCGGCGCTCTGGTCTACGTGGATGGCTGCTTTCTGCAGGTGCTCGAAGGGGAGGAGGGCGCGGTGCAAGGCTTGATGGAGAGGATCTCCGTCGACCTCCGCCACGAGAACGTCACGGTGCTGCAGGCGCAGGCCGTGGATGCGGCGGCGTTCGCGAACTGGAAGATGGCTTACGTGAGCGCCACGTCTGCAGAGGTGGCGCTATGGGCGGGGCTGAGTGCGAGGACGGAACTCGCGGAAACCTTGGAAAACCTGCGCATCGACCGCCAAAGAACGATGCAGGCCTTGGATGGCATCCTGTCCGTCTTGTTGCACGAGCAGCGAGCCAGCTTGGGCGGGGCTCAGTGAAGCCACGGCTAAAATTCAAGCCTCCGACGAATCACCATGCGCAAGCCTCCGCAGCCCCCTCAACCCGCCCGCAAGCCCAGCGAGCAGTCGGTGCGACGCTCTGTTGCCAGCTCCACGGCCATCGAGACCGGCCAGAGCATCGAGGCGCTGGAAGCCAAGCTGCGCAATCCGGCGCGACGCTTCGCTCACATCACGTTGACTCGCTGATCCGAGAGTCTGACGCCTGCATGGCTGCGGCAACAAGGCCGCACATGGGCTCGTAGTCACCGGCCAGGCCGGAATGGATGGCTGAGATGTAGTCGGCCTTGCGCGTCTCCCAGGTGCTGTAGTCCAAGGTTTCATGGCCGCCCTGAATGGCCATCACGTCCGCCAGCAGGCGCGACAGGCGGCCATTGCCCTCGCGGAAAGGGTGGATCAGGATGAACTCCACATGCGTGACTGCGATGGCCTCAATCAGTGTGGGTGCCGCCATGCCGTTGCAGGGCGTCCACCGCGACAGGCAATCTTGTTCAAAGGTCGCGAGCAAGCAAGGGATCTGCGGGGCAGCGGCAAGCATGAAGCCGCCCTTGCCCATGTTCACCGAGCGCTCTTGGCCCACCCACCCAGCTGTAGACGTTGCCCAGCCACTGACGGTGCCAGGTCTTGATGTCTTGCACCGTGATGCGCCGGTCGGGCAAGTGCAGCAGGTCCAGTAGCACTGCCTTGTACAGCTGTGCCAGCAGCTCCAGCTCCAACTCGTCCATGTCGCCGGGCAAGGTGATATCGAGCAGGTTGCGCAGCACCAGGCCGTTGGAGCCGGGCTGGAACTCGCCTTCGTCGCTGTGGATGTCGTATCGGCTCATGGCGTTGGCCTGCATCCTCTCAGAACACCGCGTGATCGCCACGTTCCGGCGACTGCACCGCGCCGGTGACCAGCATGGAGTAGAAGTTCGCCAGCGTTTGCGAGCCCGTCGAGGGCGTGACGGTTGGGTCGTAGCAACCAGTCAACGGGTTCAGCACCAGCATCGACTCCGTCGCGTAATAGCGGCCGATGCGCGCCAGCTCCGCCTTGTCGGCCAGCCTGGGCGCCACGCGGCCCAGCGTGGTGAGCGTGGCGATGATCAAGTCCATCAACCCCACCGGCACCGACTTGAACTTCGGCGCCATGCCCAGCGCGGCGAACAGCAGTTCGCCCTGCTGCCGTGCGGTGAGCGCCGGGCCGGGGCCGCCGATGGGCAGGATGCGGTGGTGGCGCTCGGGCAGGTGCAGGCAGTCGGCGAGGTAGTCGGCCAGGTCGTCGTCGCTGATGGGCTTGCAGGCGGTCAGCTCGCCGTTGCCGAAGATGAGAAAGGGCTTGCCCCGCCGTACCCGCTCCACCTGGCCCGACAGCGACTTGAAGAAGGCGGTCGGCCGCACGATGGACCAGGCGAGACCCGAGTCCATCAGCGCGGCCTCGAAGGCGAGCTTGGCCTGCTGGAAGGCCAGGAGCGGCTTCTGCACGCACAGCGCCGACAGCAGCACCATCTGCGTCACGCCCGCCTGCTGCGCGGCGGCGAGGGCGTGCAGGTGCGCTTGGTGGTCGATGGCCCAGGCATTCTGCGGCGCGCCGGTGCGCGAGGCCAGGCAGGAGACGAGGGCGTCGAAGCGTTCGCCGCGAAAGCCAGCGTGGGCCAGCGAGACCGGGTCGCACACGTCGCCGAAGCGCAGCGTCGCACCGGCCAGCAGCCGCTCGGTGTCGTGCGCTTGCAGCCGCCCGCCGACACCAGCGCGCGGGCGCACGAAGCAGACGACCTCGTGCCCGCGCCGCAGCAGCGCCCGCACGGTGGCCTGGCCGATGGTGCCGGTGGCGCCGAGCATGAAGACGCGCTGCGGCATCAGCGAGCCCGGCGTGGCATGCGAAACGGCAGCAGGGCCTGCACCCAGGGCTGGCTGAAGCGCTGCAGCGACAGGCTCTCGTGCATGGCGAGCGAGCCGTCTGCCGGGTCGCGCAGCAGCGAGCGGCTGTAGAAGGGCCCGCTTTCCAGGGTGGCGATCAGCTCGGGCGCTTGCTCGGCACGGCTGCTGCGGGCCAGGCCCCAGGTGGTACCGGGCAGCGCGTGGCGCGGCGGCAGCGGGCGGGGCTGGATGCGGCCGTCGGCGTCGATGTCCAGCGCCAGCGCGCGCTCGGCGCCGTCCAGCGTCTGCACCTCGTAGTGCACGCGGCTGCCGTGGCCGGGCAGGGCGCTGCGCGACCACTGCCAGCTGGCGAAGTCCCGCTCCAGCGGCCGTGTGCCGTGGTTGGCGTCGAGGTAGGCGTCGCCTTGCCAGCGCAGCTGCGGCGCGTCGAAGTCCAGCGCGATGCGGGCGCGCGGGGCGATCGGCTGCCAGTGGTGGCGGCCCGCCGTGTCGAGCGCGAAGGCCTGGCCCGGCTGCGCTTGCGGCTGCAGATGGATGCGCCCGCGCAGGCGCTGCGGCCAGGGCGCGGTCCATTCGTCAACGTCGATGTGCAGGCCGCCATCCGCGCTCCACGCCAGCCGGCTGGGCCCGATCTGCAACTGGCGGTCGTTGCGCTGCAGCTGCTGCTCACCGCGCTCGGTCATCGCCCACAGGCGTTCATAGGTCGTGCGGCCCTCCGGGCGGCGGTACAGCGACAGGTTCAGCGCGCAATGGGCCTCGGGTCGTGCGCCGGCATCGCCGTTGCGGCGCCGCGCCCAGGCGTAGTAGGGCGAGAAGACGCTGCCGACAAAGGCGATCAACGTCAGTGCGAAAGCGCTGCCGTCGGGCTGCGGGTCGCTCAGCGCGTCGACATACCACCAGGCATAAGCGCCGCCGTCGAGCGCGATGTCGAACGCAGGGCCGTGCAGATCTGCTCGGCGGCCAGCTGGCCCGACAGCGCCGCCATCGGCACGCCCGGCCCCGGGTGCACCGAGCCGCCGGCCAGCCACAGCCCCGGCACCCGCGTGCGGCCATCCGGGCGCGAGAAGCTCGCCCGCCAGCCGTGGCTGGCAGGGCCGTACAGCGCCCCGCCACTGCCCGGGAACATCTGCGCAAAGTCCTGCGGGCGCGTCAGCACCGGCACCGGCGAGCCGGGTTTCAGCTGCAGGCCAGCACGGCTCAATTGGGTCCACATCTGCTCTTCGCATCGTGCGATCTCCGTTGGCGTGAGGGGGCGCCCGTCGGCGGCCGGGGCGTTCACCAGGCACATCAGCCGCTCGGCCCGGCGCGGGCCGTGGCGTGTGGGGCGGGCGTCGCCGGCACGGTCCTGGGCGCAGACGTAGACCGTGGGCGCTGCAGGCAGGCTGCCCTGGGCAATGGCCTCGAACTCGGCGCGGTAACCCGCCGGTGGGCCGAAGAAGACGTTGTGGTGCGACAGCTCGAAGCCGCTGGTCTCGGCTTGGCAATGCCAGGTCAGCGCCGACAGCGAGCGCTGCGACCGCGCGGGTGCGCCGAGCGCCTCCCGCACCGGCTGGCCCAGCAGGCCGCTGCCCAGCGCCTGGGCGTCGCCGTTGAACAGCACCGCGTCGGCGTGCAGGCGCTGGCCGTCTGCCAGCTCCACGCCGCTGACCCGGCCGCGCTCCATCAGCAGCTGGCTGGCCTCGCAGCCATAGCTGATGCGCACGCCCTGCTGCTGCGCGCAGCCCGCCAGCACCTGGGCGAGCCGGAACATGCCGCCCTCGACCTGCCAGACTGCCTCGCGCTCGACATGGGCCACCAGCATCAGCGTGGCCGGTGCGTCGAAGGGCGAGGAGCCGCAGTAGGTGGCGTAGCGGCCGAACAGCTGTTGCAGGCGCGGGTCGTGGAAGTAGCGGCCCAGCTCCCGCCACAGCGTCGTGAACGGCGAGATGCGCAGCAACTGGCGCAGGCCGGGCAGGCCTTGCTGGCGCAGCACCCGCCAAGCCAGCGACCCCGGCGTGGGCCGGTTGCTCTGCATGAACGGGCGGTCCAGCGTCTCGTAGACCTGCCGCGCACGCACGCAGAAGGCGCGGTAGCGCCGGGCCTCGGCCGCGCTGCTGAAGTGGGCAATCGCGTCCACGCTCAGCTCCAGGTCGGCCGACAGGTCCAGCCGCTCGCCCGGCCCCCAGGCGTGGCGGGCCAGCACGTCGCAGCGGCGCAGATGCAGGTGGCGGTCCAGCGACAAGCCCAGGCGCTCGAACAGCGCGTCGAACACCCAGCGCATGGTCAGCACCGTGGGCCCACCGTCCAGCCGCTGCGGCCCCAGTTCGACCTGGCGCATCTTGCCGCCCGGCGTCTCGGCGCGCTCGACCACCTGCACGTCGAAGCCCCTGCGCGCGAGCAGCGCAGCTGCCGTCAGCCCGCCCACGCCGGCACCGATCACCAGCACATGCGGTGGGCGGAGGCGGTCGGGCGGGGCACGCATTGACGCAAATCCTGCTTGTGTCTATTCTGATTGACACATATTAATGTAATTCGACGGCGACAAGCCTCGAATGCCTCTTCGCAAAGGCCTCTATGCCGCATGAAGACAGGATCGAGCGGGCTCTGCGGGCCAGCCTGGCGCCCACCCTGCAAGCCGGCCACCCGCCCAAGCTGGCGGCGGCGATGCAGCACGCGGTGTTCCCCGGCGGCGCGCGCATCCGGCCCAAGCTGACGCTGGCCGTGGCCATGGCCTGCGGCGAGGACGACCCGGCCTTGAGCGATGGCGTGGCGGCGGCCATCGAGCTGCTGCACTGCGCGTCCCTCGTCCATGACGACCTGCCTTGCTTCGACGCCGCCGAGACGCGACGCGGCCGTCCGTCCGTCCACCGTGCCTTCGGCGAGCGCCTGGCCGTGCTGGCCGGGGACGCGCTGATCGTGGCCGCCTTCGAGGTGCTGGGTGGCAGCGCGCGGCGCCATCTGTCGCGGCTGCCGGTGCTGCTGCGCACCGTGTGCCATGGCGTCGGCATGCCCATGGGCATCGTTGCGGGCCAGGCCTGGGAGTCCGAGCCGCAGATCTCCTTGAGCGACTACCAGCAGGCCAAGACCGGCGCGCTGTTCGCCGCCGCCACGATGGCCGGTGCGCAGGCGGCCGGCGCCGACGGCGCGCCGTGGCGCGCGCTGGGCGAGCAGCTCGGCCAGACCTACCAGGTCGCCGACGACATCCGCGACGTGATGCTGGACGCCAGCGCGCTGGGCAAGCCCGGTGGGCAAGACGTGGCCCTGGGCCGGCCCAGCACGGCGCGCGAGCTGGGGCTAGAGGGTGCGCTGGCCGAGTTCCACCGCCTGGTGCAGGCGACGTTGCTGACCGTGCCCGTCTGCCCGGGCGCGTCGCAGTTCCGGCAGCTGATCCGGCATGAGGCGAATCGCCTGGTGCCGCAGCAGTTGATGGAGCGGGTTGCCGCCATCGCATGACGCCCGTGGCTGCCGCGCACTGGAGCGACACGCCGCTTGCTTGGCGCGACCGGCTGCTGGGCAGTGCACGCTTTCGGCGCTGGGCCGAGGCCTTCGTGCCAACGCGCTGGATTGCCAGGCGTCGTGCGGCCCAAGTGTTCGACCTGGTGGCCGGCTTCGTCTACTCCCAGGTGCTGCTGGCCTGCGTGCAGCTGCGCCTGTTCGACCTGCTGGCCCAGGGCCCGCAGACGCTGGCCGCGCTGTCGCTGCGTTTGAAGCTGCCGCTGGCCGGGACCGAACGCCTGGTGCTGGCCGCCGTGTCCCTGAAGCTGCTGGAGGCCCGGCCCCATGACCGCTTTGGCCTGGGCCCGCTGGGCGCGCCGCTGGTAGGCAATGCGGGGGTCGCGGCCATGGTGGAGCACCACGCCGCGTTGTACCGCGACCTGGCCGACCCGCTGGCGCTGCTGCGCGGCGAGGCGGGGCCGCGCGAGCTGGCCGGCTTCTGGCCTTACGCGGGCACCGAGATGCCGGACGCCCTGCCAGCGCAACAGGTCGCCACCTACTCGACGCTGATGGCCGCGTCGCAGCCGCTGGTGGCCGAGCAGGTGCTGCAGGCCTACCCGCTGCAGCGCCACCGCCGGCTGCTGGACGTGGGCGGGGGCGATGGCGCTTTCGCCTGCGCCGCCGCCCGTCATGCCCCCGCGCTGCAGGTGCAGGTGTTCGACCTGCCCGGCGTGGTGGCGCGCGCCGCGCTGCGCTTTGAGCAGGCTGGCCTGGCCGCGCGCTGCAGCGCCCAGGGCGGCGACTTCTTCCGCGACGAGTTGCCGGCCGGCGCCGACCTGATCTCGCTGCTGCGCGTGGTGCATGACCACGACGACGAACGCGTGCTGCGCCTGCTGCGCGCCGTGCGCCGCGCCTTGCCCGAGGGCGGCCGCCTGCTGTTGGCCGAGCCGCTGGCCGACACGCCCGGCGCCGAGGCCATGGGCCATGCCTATTTCGGCTTCTACCTGCTCGCCATGGGCCGGGGCCAGCCGCGCAGCGAGGCGCGCCTGCGCGAGCTGCTGGCCGAGGCCGGGTTCACCCGCGTGCGCCGGCTGGCTACCCACCTGCCTCTGCAGGCCAGCGTGCTCGTCGCCGACGCCGGCTGATCAAATAAGTGTAAATCGTAGTTGACGGTTGACTGTGTAAGCGTAGTATGACTCTCATGGGATCGACAAACCGCACCGCAGCTCAGGAGGCCATCTCATGAATACGCTGGCCGTGGTCATCGACCGCCCCGAGCACCTCAGCCTCAGCCACCTGCGGTTGCCGGTGATGGAAGACGAGGACGTCGTCGTCGAGGTCGAATGGAGCGGCATCAGCACCGGCACCGAGCGCCTGATCTGGACCGGCACCATGCCGATGTTCCCGGGCATGGGCTACCCGCTGGTGCCGGGCTACGAGGCCGTGGGCCGCGTCATGGCGGTCGGGCCGGCCAGCTCCAACTGGGTGGGCCAACGGGTCTTCGTGCCCGGGGCGCGCTGCTTCGGCGAGGTCAAGGGCTTGTTCGGCGGCTCGGCCTCGCGGCTGGTGGTGCCGGGCAACAAGGTCGTGCCGGTCGAAGAGAAGCTGGGCGAGCAGGCCGTGCTGCTGGCGCTGGCAGCCACCGCGTATCACAGCGTGGCCGGCGGCGGGCAGGGCGCCTCGCACACGCCGCCCGATCTGATCGTGGGTCACGGCGTGCTGGGCCGCCTGCTGGCGCGCATGAACGTGGCGGCCGGCATCACCGATTTCACCGTCTGGGAAACCAACCCGGCGCGTGCGGACGGCGCCGTCGGCTACACCGTCGTGCACCCGGACGACGACAAGCGCCGCGACTACAAGGCCATCTACGACGTCAGCGGCGACTCTGCCCTGCTCGACAGCCTCATCGGCCGGCTGGGCTATGGCGGCGAGGTGGTGCTGGCGGGCTTCTATTCCAAGCCGCTGTCGCTGAACTTCGCGCCGGCCTTCATGCGCGAAGCGCGCATCCGCGTCGCTGCCGAATGGAAGCGGCCCGACATGCTGGCGGTGAACGCCTTGCTGCACGCCGGCCGGCTGTCACTCGACGGCCTGCTCACCCACAGCGAGCCGGCCGACAACGCCGGCAACGCCTACCAGCAGGCGTTCACCGACGCCGGCTGTCTGAAGATGGTCCTGGACTGGAGACACCACGCATGAGCACCTCGACCATCCCGGCTGAGGCGCCTGTGCGCTTCCAGCAGCTTCGTGCGGAGGCAGCCATCGAACCCGATGCCGTCGCCACCGGCCCCGTCACCAAGACCACGCAGATCATCGCCATCTACGGCAAGGGCGGCATCGGCAAGAGCTTCACGCTGGCCAACCTCAGCTACATGATGGCCCAGCAGGGCAAGAAGGTGCTGCTGATCGGCTGCGACCCCAAGAGCGACACCACCAGCCTGCTGTTCGGCGGCAAGGCCTGCCCGACCATCATCGAGACCAGCTCGAAGAAGAAGCTCGCTGGCGAAGCAGTTGCCATTGGCGATGTCTGCTTCAAGCGCGACGGCGTCTACGCGATGGAGCTGGGCGGCCCCGAGGTCGGCCGCGGCTGCGGCGGGCGCGGGATCATCCACGGCTTCGAGACGCTGGAGAAGCTCGGCTTCCACGACTGGGGCTTCGACTACGTGCTGCTGGATTTCCTCGGCGACGTGGTCTGCGGCGGCTTCGGCCTGCCGATTGCACGCGACATGTGCCAGAAGGTCATCGTCGTCGCCAGCAACGACCTGCAATCGCTCTACGTCGCCAACAACGTCTGCAGCGCAGTGGAGTACTTCCGCAAGCTGGGCGGCAATGTCGGCGTGGCCGGCATGGTGATCAACAAGGACGACGGCACCGGCGAGGCGACCGCGTTTGCTGAAGCCGTCGGCATCCCCGTGCTAGCCGCGATTCCGGCCAACGAAGACATCCGCCGCAAGAGCGCCAGCTACGAAATCATCGGTCGGCCCGGCACGCAGTGGGCGTCCCTCTTCGAGACGCTGGCCACCAACGTCGGCGAAGCGCCGCCGGTGCGGCCAAAGCCGCAGACGCAGGACCAGTTGCTGGGACTGTTCTCGGCCGAGGTGACCGGGCGCGACTTCAAGATGGAGCCGGCCACGCTGTTCGACATGGTCGGCAAGAACGAGCAGATCAAGCCGACGCTCGAAGTGGTCTACGACGCGGCCTGACCATGTCCAACTGCCACGCCACCGTCGAGTTAGCGCAAGCCACCAGCGCCGCCACGCGCGAGACGCTGGATCGCTACGCAGCCGACTATCCCAAGGGCCCGCACGACCAGCCGCAGAGCATGTGCCCCGCCTTTGGCGCGCTGCGCGTGGGCCTGCGCATGCGCCGCACGGCCACCATCCTCAGCGGCTCGGCCTGCTGCGTCTACGGCCTGACCTTCACGTCCCACTTCTACGGCGCCAAGCGCAGCGTCGGCTACGTGCCCTTCAACAGTGAAAGCCTGGTGACCGGCAAGCTGTTCGAGGACATCCGCGACACGGTGCATGCCCAGGCCGACCCCGAGAAGCTGGACACGCTGGTGGTCATCAACCTGTGTGTGCCCACCGCCAGCGGCGTGCCGCTGCAGCTGCTGCCCAAGGTCATCAACGGCGTGCGCATCATCGGCATCGACGTGCCCGGGTTTGGCGTGCCCACGCATGCGGAGGCCAAGGACGTGCTGGCCGGCGCCATGCTGCAGCGTGCCCGCAGCGAGGCCGAGGCCGGCCCGGTGACGGCGCCCAAGGGCTGGCGCGAGCAGGGCATGGACGCGGCCAAGACGGTCAGCCTGCTGGGAGAGCTGTTCCCGGCCGATCCGATGGTCATCGGCATGCTGCTCGGCCCCCTGGGCCTGAAGGTCGGCCCCACGGTGCCGACCCGCGAATGGCGCGAGCTGTACGCGGCTTTGGACTGCACCGTCGCTGCGGCCATCCACCCGTTCTACACGGCCAGCGTGCGCGAGCTGCAGGCCGCCGGCCGGCCCATCGTCGGCTCGGCCCCGGTGGGCGCAGACGGCACGGCCGCCTGGCTGCGCGCCATCGGCGAGGCGGCCGAGGTGCCGTCTGCCCAGGTCGAAGCGGCGATTGCCGCCATCCTGCCCGCCATCCGCGGCGCGCTGGCCAAGTCGCCCATCAACGCCAAGGTGACGGTCAGCGGCTACGAGGGCTCGGAGCTGCTCGTCGCCCGCCTGCTGGTCGAAAGCGGCGCGACCGTGCCCTATGTCGGCACCGCCTGCCCGCGCACGCCCTGGTCCGAGCCCGACCGCGCCTGGCTGGAAGCGCGCGGCTGCGAGGTGCAGTACCGCGCCTCGCTGGAGCAAGACTTAGCGGCGGTGCACCGCCACCGCCCTCAGCTCGCCATCGGCACCACGCCGCTGGTGCAGGCCTGCAAGGAGCTGGCAATCCCGTCGCTGTATTTCACCAACCTCATCTCGGCACGGCCGCTGATGGGCCCGGCCGGCGCGGGTTCGCTGGCCCAGGTCATCAACGGCGCCATCGCCAACCAGGCGCGCTTCGACACGATGCGCGAGTTCTTCGGCGAGACCGGCAAGGGCGACCGCGCCGGTGTCTGGACCGAAGTACCCATGTTGCGGCCTGAGTTCCGCGCCGAGACGAAACGCCAGGTCATCAAGATCATGAAGCGCCGCAAGGCGGAGGAGATGATCTGATGTTCGTGCTCGACCATGACCGTGCCGGCGGCTACTGGGGCGCCGTCTACGTGTTCACCGCCATCAAGGGTCTGCAGGTCGTCATCGACGGCCCGGTGGGCTGCGAGAACCTGCCGGTGACCTCGGTGCTGCACTACACCGACGCGCTGCCGCCGCACGAGCTGCCCATCGTCGTCACCGGCCTGGCCGAGGAACAGCTGGGCCGCGAAGGCACCGAGGGCGCCATGAAGCGCGCGCACGCCGCGCTGGACCCGGACCTGCCCAGCGTCGTCGTCACCGGGTCGATTGCCGAAATGATCGGCGGCGGTGTGACGCCCGAAGGTACGAACATCGCGCGTTTCCTGCCACGCACTATCGACGAAGACCAGTGGCAATGCGCCAACCGCGCGATGTTCTGGCTGTGGACGGAATACGGCGTCAAGAAGGTGCCGGCGCGCAAAGCCTTTGCCGACCGGCCCGTAGGCGAGAAGCCGCGCGTCAACATCATTGGCCCCTGCTACGGCCAGTTCAATAGCGCCAGCGACCTGCACGAGATCCGCCGCCTCATCGAAGGCATAGGCGCCGAGGTCAACATGGCCTTCCCGCTGGGCAGCCATGTGGCCGATGTGGCCAAGCTGGCCGACGCGGATGCCAACGTCTGCATGTACCGCGAGTTCGGCCGCATGTTGTGCGAGGCACTGGACCGACCCTACCTGCAGGCGCCCATCGGCCTGCACAGCACCACGGCCTTCCTGCGCCAGCTGGGCGAGCTGCTGCACCTGGACCCCGAGCCCTTCATCGAGCGCGAGAAGCACACGACGATCAAGCCGATCTGGGACCTGTGGCGCTCGGTCACGCAGGACTTCTTCGCCACGGCCACCTTTGCAGTCGTGGCCAGCGAGACCTATTCGCGCGGCCTGCGCCATTTCTTCGAAGACGAGCTGGGCCTGCCCTGCAACTTCGCCGTCGCCCGCAAGCCTGGCGAGAAGACCGACAACGCGGCCATCCGCGCCCTCGTGCACGAGAAGGCGCCGCTGGTCATGTACGGCAGCTTCAACGAACGCATGTACCTGGCGGAGGCCGGCGCCAAGGGTCCGATGAAGCCAGTCTTCATTCCCGCCTCCTTCCCCGGCGCGCTGATCCGCCGCGCCACCGGCACGCCCTTCATGGGCTATGCCGGCGCCACCTACCTGGTGCAGGAGTTCTGCAACGCGCTGTTCGATGCGCTCTTCCACATCCTGCCGCTGGGCACCGAGCTGGACCGGGTCGACCCGACGCCCGCCCGCGCGCTCGCCGAGATGAGCTGGAGCCCGGAGGCCAAGGAGCTGCTGGACGAACTGCTGGAGGCGCAGCCGGTCCTGGTGCGCATCTCCGCCGCCAAGCGGCTGCGTGACCGGGCCGAGGCGGCTGCGCGTGCGCGTGGTGCCTCCGCCGTGGCAGTTGAAGACATTGAAGGTCATACGCGGCAGCTGGCCGCGGCGGCCATCGGGGCATTGGCGTGAGCGCCTGCCCTGAACGACTTGCCGGGGGCGCTCTGCCCTGGAAGTCCCTGCCGCGCGGGAGCTGCGCGGTATTGGCCGCAAGGCTTTTTTGAGGAGCTATCGATATGGCTGAACACAGAACAGGCTCGCTATCCGGGCTGACTGAAAACGAGGCCCGGGAATTCCACGGCATCTTCATGACCAGCTTCATTGGCTTCACGGCGATTGCCGTGGTGGCCCATGTGCTGGTGTGGATGTGGCGTCCCTGGCTTTAAGCCCTGTTTGAAAGGTTGTCGCCATGGCTGAGATCACGACTGTCCCTGTGAGCAACGCTGCGTTGCAGGACTCCAAGACCTATGAGGCCTTGTTCTTCATGAGTTTTGTCTTCGTGTTCTTCATCGCGCTCGTCGCTCAGGTGCTGTTCCTGAAGTGGCGCACGTGGTTGCCTGGCGCAGAAGGCGAGAAATCGCTGATCAAGGGTGTGCGGTCGGGTGTCTACACCTTCCTGTCCCACCTGAACTAGGAGAGAAAAGCATGTGGAAGATCTGGTTGCTGTTCGACCCGCGCCGAGCGCTGGTCGCATTGTTTGCCTTCCTGTTCGTACTGGCACTGGTGATTCACTTCGTGCTGCTGAGTACCAACAAGTTCAACTGGCTCGACGGACCGCGCACGCAGGCGGTGAGCCAGAACTCGGCCATGCCGGCGCCTGCGCCCAAGTAGGCCCGGCCGGGCCGCAAGGCCCAACTCGCGGTGCGCCGGCCTCAGGGCCCGGCGTACCCATTCGAATGAACTCAGGCGCAGCGGCCTTGTCGTTGCTGCGACTGTGGGGGTGGCAAGCATGTCCATGCTGAACTTCGAGCGAAAGTACCGCGTCCGCGGCGGGACCCTGCTGGGGGGTGACCTGTTCGACTTCTGGGTCGGTCCGTTCTGGGTCGGGTTCTTTGGTGTGACGACGGCGTTCTTCTCGCTGGTCGGCATCCTGCTGATCGTGTGGGGCGCGTCGCAGGGTGGCACCTGGAACCTCTGGCAGATCAGCATCGCGCCACCCGACCTGAAATACGGGCTGGGCATGGCGCCGCTGATGGAGGGCGGGCTGTGGCAGCTGATCACCGTCTGCGCCACCGGGGCCTTCATCTCCTGGGCGCTGCGCGAGGTCGAGATCTGCCGCAAGCTCGGCATCGGCTACCACGTGCCCTTCGCCTTCTCGGTGGCCATCCTGGCCTATGTCACGCTGGTCATCATCCGGCCGCTGCTGATGGGCGCCTGGGGCCATGGCTTCCCCTACGGGATCATGAGCCACCTGGACTGGGTGTCCAACACGGGCTACCAGTACCTGCACTTCCACTACAACCCGGCGCACATGCTGGCGGTGAGCTTCTTCTTCGCCACCACCTTCGCGCTGAGTCTGCACGGGGCGCTGATCCTGTCGGCCACCAACCCCGGCAAGGGCGAGGTGGTCAAGACGCCCGAGCACGAGAACACCTTCTTCCGCGATGCCATCGGCTACTCGATCGGCACGCTGGGCATCCACCGCCTGGGCCTCTTCCTGGCCTTGTCCGCCGGCTTCTGGAGCGCCGTCTGCATCGTCATCAGCGGCCCCTTCTGGACGCGTGGCTGGCCCGAATGGTGGAGCTGGTGGCTCAACCTGCCGGTGTGGAAGTGAGGAGCACAAAACATGGCTGAATATCAGAACCTCTTCACCAGCGTGCAGGTCACTGCACCCTCCTACCCTGGCGTGCCGCTGGGCCGGGACGAGTACCAGCGCGAGGGCAAGGGCCTGCACGTGCACTGGCTGGGCCGCCTCGGCGATGCGCAGATCGGCCCCATCTACCTGGGCTGGCTGGGCATCTGCTCGCTGATCTGCGGCTTCATCGCCATCGAGATCATCGGCCTGAACATGTGGGCCTCGGTCGGCTGGGACCCGGTGCAGTTCGCCCGTCAGCTGTTCTGGCTGGCACTGGAGCCGCCGCCGCCCGCCTACGGCCTGGGCCTGCCGCCGCTCAACCAGGGCGGCTGGTGGCTGCTGGCCGGCTTCTTCCTGACGATGTCCATCCTGCTCTGGTGGGTGCGCATGTACCGCCGCGCCCGCAAGCTGGGCATGGGCACGCACGTGGCCTGGGCGTTCGCGGCGGCCATCTGGCTCTACCTGGTGCTGGGCTTCATCCGCCCCATCCTGATGGGCAGTTGGGGCGAGGCGGTGCCCTTCGGCATCTTCCCGCACCTGGACTGGACGGCGGCCTTCTCGCTGCGTTACGGCAACCTGTTCTACAACCCCTTTCACATGCTCAGCATCGCCTTCCTGTACGGGTCGACGCTGCTGTTCGCGATGCACGGCGCCACCATCCTGGCGGTCAGCCGCTTCGGCGGTGAGCGCGAGATCGAGCAGATCACCGACCGCGGCACCGCCAGCGAACGCGCGGCCCTGTTCTGGCGCTGGACCATGGGCTTCAACGCGACGATGGAGTCCATCCACCGCTGGGCCTGGTGGTTCGCGGTGCTGTGCCCGCTGACCGGCGGCATCGGCATCCTGCTGACCGGCACCGTGGTGGACAACTGGTACCTCTGGGGCGTCAAGCACGGCCTGGCGCCGATGTATCCGGCCGTGTTCCCGCCGGTGGTGGACCCCGCCCTGCAACTGCTGGGAGTCAAGTGATGAGCCGTCAACAACTGAAGCGCTGGGTTGCGCCGCTGTGGGCCAGCCTGAGTCAGGCCTTGGGCGCACCGGCCGTGGGCCTCAGCATCCAGGCTCATTTGCCCGCCCACCGCCCGGCGTCCGCGCAGCCAGGAGTGCAAGCATGAGCCGCCGCAATCTCGATTTGCTCGGCCTGCTGGCCCTGACCTGCGCCCTGCTGGCCGGCTGCGAGCGGCCCCCCGTCGAAACCGTGCAGCGGGGCTACCGCGGCACCGGCATGGAGCAGGTCTACAACCCTCGCACGCTGGCCGAGCAGGCCGCCGGCAACGAGGCGCCCGCGCCGCTGGATGCGGCCTCGCCCGACGGCCCCAAGGCCAGCCAGATCTACCAGAACGTCCAGGTGCTGGGCAACCAGAGCGTGGCGGAGTTCAACCGCACGATGGTGGCGATGACCAATTGGGTCGCGCCCAAGCAGGGCTGCGTGCATTGCCACAACGCGGCCAACTTCGCCGACGATTCGCTCTACACCAAGGTGGTGGCGCGGCGCATGCTCGTCATGACGCAGAAGATCAACAGCGACTGGAAATCCCATGTCGCCAAGACCGGCGTCACCTGCTTCACCTGCCACCGCGGCGAGCCGGTGCCCAAGGAAGTCTGGTTCCAGCCCTTGCTGCCCAAGGGCGCCAACGACTTCGCCGGCGAAAAGGCCGGGCAGAACGCGCCGGCCGACAGCGTCGGGCTGAGCGCCTTGCCCAACGACCCGTTCACGCCCTTCCTGCTTGGCGACGAGAACATCCGTGTGGCCGGCACCGAGGCCTTGCCGGCCGGCAATCGCCAGTCCACCAAGCAGGCCGAGTGGACCTACGGGCTGATGATGCACATGTCCAAATCGCTGGGCGTCAACTGCACGCAATGCCACAACACCCGCTCGCTGGGCTCGTGGGAGAACAGCTCGCCGCCGCGGCTGAGTGCCTGGCATGGCATCCGCATGGCGCGCGAGCTGAACCTGGAGTTCATGGTGCCGCTGACGACCGCCTTCCCGGCCAACCGCCTGGGCCCGGGCGGCGACGTCGCCAAGGTCAACTGCGCCACCTGCCACCAGGGTGCGCACAAGCCGCTGTACGGCGCCGAGATGGCCAAGCACCACCCGGAACTGCTGGTGAAGGCCATGCCTGCTGCCACGGCGGCGTCGGGCGTGGCCGCGCTGACGGCCGATGACATGAAGGCGCTGCAGACCTTGCCCGCAGCCGAGACCGAGACCAAGCCGGCGGCTGCGCCGGGCTGAACCGCACCCACCGCCCAGGGTTTAGCCAGGGGAGGGCGGCGCCGCAGGCGCCTACGATCAGCGCGTTTGTCAAAATGCATGGCGCCACTGGGCCGCGAGCCGCCCGGTGGCGCCATCACCTGATCGAGACTGCCACGGTGTCCACGCCTCCCGCCCCCGACCTCAGCGCCCTGTCGCCGCTGGCCACCGAGCTGGCGACGACGATTGCGCGCGTTGCCAGCGACATCGCGCTGGTCATCGACAAGGACGGCGTCATCTCCTCCGTGGCCGAGGGCGCGGCCGTGCAGGCCCATGGCTGTGGTCACTGGGTAGGCCAGCGCTGGGTCGACACCGTCAGCGCCAGCACCCGCCCCAAGATCCAGTCCCTGCTGGACGAAGTCGCCAGCAGCGGCACCGCGTCGCGCCGGCGCGAGGTCAGTCACCCCGCCCAGGGCGGCGAGGAGCTCCCCGTCACCTGGTCCGCGATCCGCCTGGGCGCCGATGGCCCGGTGCTGGCCGTGGGCCGGGACCTGCGCGCGGTGGCGGCCATCCAGCAGCGCTTCGTCGAGGCGCAGCAGGACATGGAGCGCCACTACTGGAGCCGTCGCCAGGCCGAGAACCGCTACCAGCTGCTGTTCCAGGTCGCCAACGACGCCGTGCTGGTGATCGACGCCGGCAGCCTGCATGTGCTGGAGGCCAACGCCGCCAGCGCGCTGCTGCTGGGGCATGAACTGGGCCTCATCCAGGGCCGGCCACTGACCGACAGCCTGCCCCCGTCGGCGCGCGCGGCGGTGGCCGAGCTGCTGACCAACGCCCGCAGCACCGGCCGCGCCGGCGAGATCCGCGTGCGCGCGCCGGCCCTGCCCGGCGTGCTGGACATCTCGGCCACGCCCTTCCTGGCCGACGACCAGCAGCAGATCCTGCTGCGCGCCCGCCACGATGACGCGACCGCCGGTTCCGTCGACAGCCTGGCTTTGTCGCGCATGGCCGAGTTCGTCGAGACCACCCCCGATGCGGTCGTCATCACCGATGCGTCGGGCGGCATCCTGATGGCCAACCCGGCCTTCCTGCGCCTGACACGCCAGGCCGACGAGACGCGGCTGCGCGGCCAGGCCTTGTCCAACCTGCTGCTGGACGCCGACGGCGGCTGGTCGCGGCTGGTGGCGCGCGTGCGCGGTGCCGGCATGGTGTCCAACGCGGCGCTGGAGGTCGGCTCGCTGGACGGCAGCCCGCAGAGCGTGCGCGTGTCGGCCGCGTTGATGGCCGAGGGCGAGCAGGCCTGCCTGGGCTTCATCCTGCGCCCGGGACTGCGCCTGCCGGCGCACCTGGCGGGCGACGATGTGCTGGCCGGGCTGCTGGACCAGGTCGGCCGCGTGCCGCTGGCCGACCTGCTGGTCGAAGTGGCCCACCGCGCCGAGCGGCAGCTGATCGAGAGTGCCCTGCTGCGCACCGGCGGCCAGCGTGCGGCGGCGGCCCATGCGCTGGGCATGACGCCCGAGGCGCTGGAGCTGCGCATCCAGCGCCATGGACTGGCCGGGCTGGGCTATCCGGCTGGCGGCGGTGCGCCACCGCTCATCAATTGACGATGCATACGGCACCTGCCTTCGGTCAGGCCGACCTGACCAACTGCGAACGTGAGCTGATCCACCTCGCCGGTTCGGTACAGCCGCATGGCGCGCTGCTGGTGCTGGCCGAGGCCGACCTGCGTGTGCTGCAGCTCAGCGGCAATGTGGCGCGGCTGCTGGGGGTGGAGCCCGACACGCTGCTGCAGCGGCCGCTGGCCGCGCTGGGTGGCGACGTGGCCGAGCGCGTGGCGCACCTGCAGCGCAGCGCCGACCTGCACGAGGCCGTTGCGCTGCAGTGCCGGCTGGGCCCGGCCCAGCGGCGCTTCGACGGTGCGCTGCATCGGCTGTCTGACGGTGCGCTGGTGCTGGAGCTGGAGCCCGCTGCGACCGCGCCCGATGGCGTCGAGCTGCAAGACCTGGCCCCCGACGTGCTGGCCACGACCCTGTCCGGCGCGCTGCAGCGCTTCGGCGCCGCACCCTCGGTCGGTGTGCTGGCGGATGCGGTGGTGGAGGTGCTGCGCCATCTGACCGGCTATGACCGCGTGGTGGTCTACAAGTTCGACCCCGACGGCCACGGCAAGGTCATCGCCGAGGCCCGCCACCCGCGGCTGGAATCGCTGCTGGGTCACCACTACCCGGCCAGCGACATCCCGCAGCGCGCCCGGGCGCTGTACCTGCTGAACCGCGTGCGCATGCTGGTGGATGTGGACGCGGTGCAGTCGCCGCTGATGCCTGCCACCGACACGCCGCTGGACATGTCGCTGTGCCAGCTGCGCAGCATGTCGCCCATCCACCTGCAATACCTGCGCAACATGGGCGTGACCGCCACGCTGACCGCCTCGCTGGTGCGCGAGGGCCAGCTGTGGGGCCTGATCGCCTGCCACCACTACTCGCCGCGCTACCTGCGCTGCACCGTGCGCGCGGCGGCCGACCTGCTGGCCGAGGTGGCGTCCACGCGCATCTCGGCCATCGAGAACTACGCCCACGCCCAGGTCGCGCTGATGGTGCGCCGGCTGGAGCAGCGTCTGGTGGAAGCCACGTCGACCGAGGGCGACTGGCGCTATGCGCTGTTCCGCAACCCGCGCACGCTGCTGCAGCCGCTGGATGCCACCGGCGCTGCGCTGTTCTGCGAAGGCGAGGTGCTGACCACCGGCGAGGCGCCGTCCACGCCCGAGCTGCGCGCACTGCTGGCCTGGGTGCAGCAGCAGCCGGAGCAGGGCGATGCGCCCTTTGCCTGCTCATCGGTGGGCCAGGCCAACCCGGCGCTCGCCAGCGTGACGCCCACGGCCAGCGGTGTGCTGGCGGTGCGCCTGTCCACCAACAGCCCGGACTGGCTGATCTGGTTCCGCAAGGAGCAGTTGCAGAGCGTCACCTGGGCCGGCGACCCGTCCAAGCCCATGGTGGCCAACAACCCGCTGGAGCTGTCGCCGCGGCGCTCGTTCGCGGCCTGGTCGGAGATCGTGCGCGGCACGGCCGTGCCCTGGTCCACCACCGAGCTGGCGTTGGCGCGCGGCATCGGTGTGGCGCTGGTGGACATCATCGTGCAGGTGCATGCGGTGCGGCTCTTGATCGCCGAGCACCAGCTGGTGCAGATCCGCGGCGCCGTGGCCGGCTCGCGCGAGCCGGTGCTGGTGGCCAATGCGCAAGGCGAGGCCGTCTTCGCCAACGATGCCTTGCTGGCCTTGCGCGGCGAGGGTGTTGACAAGGGCAGCCCGATCAGCGCGCTGTTCTGCGCCGGGCCTGCCGTGCAGCAGGCGCTGGAACAGATGCGCGCCTCCCACCATGGCTGGCGGCGCGAGCTGGACCTGCGTGTGCGCGACGGCGGCACCGTGCCCATGACCGTGCACGCCGAGCCGGTCAGCGGCCGCGACGGCAAGCTGCTGGGCTTCGTGCTGACCCTCATCGACCTGCGCGAAGCCCGCCGGGCCGACACCGCGCGGCTCAACCTGGAGAGCGCGCTGCGCCTGGCCGCGCAGAGCGGCGCCAGCGAGGCCGACGAGGTCATCTCCGCCATCCTCACCAACGCCAGCCTGGCCGCGATGGACATCGCCGACGCGCGCGGCGGCCCGCCGGTGGCGCCGCTGCTGCAGGAGCTGGAAACCTCGACCCGCCGCGCCGCCGGGCTGTACGCGCAGATCCGCAGTTTTTGCGGCTAACGGGCCAGTTCCTCAAACAGCTGCCGATGCAGCCGGAAGGCCTGGCAGGCCTCGGCGACGAAGGCGTCTGCCTGCTCGGTGGTCAATGGCAAGGCATCCAGGCCGGCGCGGAAATCCGCCTTCAGCGCCTCGACCTGTGCCGGGTCGCCAAACGCGTAGAAGGCGGTTCCCGCCTGCCCGTCGAGCGCGAACTGCCGGCTGACCAGGCGGGCCAGCACTTGGCCGCCATGCAGGTCGCCCAGGTAGCGCAGGTAGGCATGCGCCAACAGCAGGACTGGCTCCGTGCGGCCCAGCAGCGTCAGGCGCTCGACGTAGGCGACCGTCGCCGGCATCAAGGGGCCATGGGTCCGCCAGGGGGTGGCGTGCAAGCGGTCCAGGTCTTGTTCAAGCGGCTGGACGCGGCTCAGCTCCGGGCGCCACAGCCGTGCGTCCACCGGATGCCGGCCCAGGCCCGCCTCCAGCGCTTCATAGATCGCATGGAGATTGCGCAGCAGCGCGCAGTAGCCGGGCAGGCTCAGGCGCCCCCGCAGCAGCGCCGCCATGACACCGCTTTGCTCGACCCGCGTGTGCAGTGGACGTGTTTCCTGTTTGAGCCTGCTAGACAGGCTGGTTCGGGTGGCCGTGTTCATTCGTCGATGATGCAGCAGACGGCGCTGCATCTGCCCGACGGCGCCGCGCCGTGAGGCCCAGCGCGGCTGCGCCGAGCAACCAGAGCGCCGTCGTTGCCGGCTCCGGCACCGCCGAAATCGTCACGCGGTAGGCCAGGAACATGGTGTCCAGGTCCTTGCCATCGTTGTAGGCCGAGCCGACCTGGAAGCCGTCGGTGGTAGCGAAGTCGTTGTCGTTGGCGACGAACAGGAAGTAGTCGTCCGGGCGAGTCGGGTCCAGCGCCGACAGCAGGGCCAGGCCTTCCCATTTTTCCGAGAGGTTGTCGAACCCGGTCGTGACGCCGTTGGTCAGGCCGAAGCGGTTCAGCTGGGCCTTGTCGTTGATGTCCAGCCAGGCCTTGTAGGCGGCCGGCGTGATCGAGGGGTTGAGCACACCGCCCGGCGCCACCAGCGCTTCACCGGCCTGGCCGAGGATGTTGGTCGCGCCGCTGATGTCGATGACATCGACGTGCCGCAGCAGCGACTGCTGCGTGCCGACGCTCTGGCCGTTGCTGTCGCGCGGCAGGATCAGCAGCTGCGTGTCCGACAGCGCCAGCACCTCGCTCTGCGCCGCGACCAGCGTGTTGCTGCCTTGCTGGAATTTCGGCAGCTGCACGACGTATTCGCCCTTGAGCGCGATCTGGTCGAGGTTGCTGACGTCGTAGGTGAACAGCCGCGTCGTGTCCCGCGTGGCCGGGCTGGTGCCGCCGTCCTGGCGGGCGGCGCTCTGCAGGGCGACGAACAGCGTGCGGCCGTCCGGCGACAGCGACAGGCCCTCGAAGCCCTGGTTGTTCGCCCGGCCGGCCGTCGGGTTGGCGGGGCTGGGCGCGGGCTGGCCGACGGTCGGGTTGTTGGAGCTGTAGTCGTTGACGCCGTTGCGCACCGGGCGCACCGAGGCGGCCACGGGCAGGGCGCCCAGGAACTGGCCATTGGCGGCGAAGCGGTAGATGGACGGCCCGTACTCATCGCTGATCAGGCGCGAGCCATCCGACAGGATGACGATGCCTTCGGCGTCCAGCGACAGCTTGCCGTTGTGGGCCTGGGGCAGTTGCGGCAGCGAGCCGATGGCCGGGCGTGCACCGCCGGTGGCAACGCCGCCCGGCACGGGGTCCAGCCCGCTGAACGGTCGCGTGCCGCCGCCGGCCAGCGTCTCGTACAGAAGCGTGGACTGGGTCAGGCTGAGCCCGATCTGGTTCTGCGCCAGCCCGGTGCTGCCGGCGGCAGCGGGCGTGAAGCTCAGCGCGATCTGGTTGACGCGCGCCGTGTAGTCGATGGTGCCGGCCACGTTGTAGCCGCGGTCCGGGGAGGCGTAGAAGATGCCGCTGTAGGTGTTGCCGGTCCTGGCCCAGGTCGACTTGTCGGCCACCAGGCCGGAGATCGAACCGAAGGTCTCGCCATGCTCGTCACGCAGGTTGGCCGCCAGGCGACCGACACCCGCCAGTTCCTGCACCACGAGCGTCGTGCCGTTCAGCGTCAGGGTCTGGGCCTGCGACGCGCCGGCAACGGCGGCGCAGATCGAAGCGATGAGGGCAATCTTGAGGCGCACGGGTTCTCTCCAGCAATGAAGACCGCATCGTGCGCAACGGACGTGACGGCGGCGTGACGCTGGTTTGATCGAAACGCAGTCCGCGCCGTCAAGTCCCCAGGCTGCCTTGCATGGGGCCGACGCTGATCCGCTTCGGGAAGGCGACTTCCAGCGAGTCCGTCCGCCCTGTCCCGGTCCTGCCGGGTTCGGCCGCCGCGTACCAGCCGACCTCGACGTAGAACACGAAGCGCATCGTCTCCTCCGATACGAGCTTGACCACGAAGGCCTCCGTCTCGGCGTGCGCTAAGGTCAAGGGCGGGTTGTCTTTGTCGAAGACCCGTTCCCGGATGTCGTAGACGTCCTTGTCGGGCAGCAGGCACACCCGATGCTGATGCACGTTGAGGGGCGCCATGGTGACGCTGGGCGCGGAGGTGTCGATCTCACGCCGTGCGGTGACATGCAGACGCAGCGTGCTCATGATGTGCTGCGCGGACCCCATGTTGGTGACGACGAACTGCAGCCTGCAGGCATTGGCCGCCGGGTCCAGCGCCGACAGGTGAACGTCGGCGATTGCCAGCCCTTGTGCCGCGAGAGAGCGCTTCTTGTCAGCGTCCACCTTGTCGGCCTCGCGCTTCTGGTATTCGGTCCAGAACCGCCACAGCGCGTAGGCGAGCGCGACGACGGTGCTGATGGCTGCGAACGCCCCGGTCTTCGAGTTGATGAAGTCAAGCATCCTGGTTTTCCTTCCCGTCCCGGTTCAAGTGGCCATGGCCGTCTTCAGGCCCGCCAGCCTGGCGCTGAAGTCGTCATTGGCCATGGCCATCTCTCTGAGCAGCCCGTCCACCTCTTCGAGCGTCAGGATGCGTCCCAGCTTGGCCGCCGGCCCTGCGGCCGCGGGCGCGCAGGGTTCCGTGCGGTTCTGTGATCGCAGCATCTGCGCCTCGATGGGCGTGACCACCCGGGCAAAGCGCTTTTCGCCGTCAAAGATCAACGCCGAGCCATCGGCCAACCCGACCAGGTTGAACACGTGGTCCTCCGCAATGGTCTCGCCCATCTGTATCGCATAGAAGAACCCGACCACGTCGTGCGTCACCAGCTCGGGCGCGGCCCGGAACCTCTCGCTCGCAGCGCCGCCACGGCGGGCCAGGTAGCGCTTTTGCAGGTCGACGATGGCAGGCGTCCAGAACGCGATGGCCTGGTCTGCCGACATCGAACCATTGGTGGGCGCCAGGTAGACCACCTGGCCCCGCGCCTCGGAGAAGAACAGGGCCGGGACATTGTTCGGTGCGAGAAACCCGCAGAAGGGGCAGCGGCTGACCATCAGGTGCTGCGGCAGGTAGACGATGTGGTTGCCCAGGCGTTGCGCGTAGCTCACCTGGTCGTCCAGGGCCGCAGCCGTCCTGCTCGCGAACCACATGGCGCAGCGGCCGCAGGGGCCGAAGCTGGCGGTCCACTCGCCGTCATCACCGCGCAGGCGCATCGGATCGACAGCATCGATCCGGTCGGCCGCAGCCTTCAGCAGTGCCGCCCATTCCTCGGTTCCCGGAGCGACCGCCTTGTCTGCCTGCCGACGCAGGTGAGCGGACAGCGCCCGGGGTTCCTGCGCCGAGCGCAGGCTCGCCGGAACGACCGAGATGAAGCCACCGGGTTCGCTGTTGTGAACCAGCAAGGCCCGGATCGGTCGCCGGGTCCACGGGATGTCCAGGAACGCGAACAGCGCGTTGCAGAGCACCTGATCGACCACCGCAGCCAGGCTGCGCGCGTCGGTCAGCTTGGCCAAGGCCTCGTCCAGGCGCTGGAGTGCAGTCACACGCGCTTCGACCTCCACCTTGCGCCGAGGCGCGGTGCGAAGGCCTGCAGCGAAGCGGTCGAAGGCATCGAGCACGCGCTGCCCTTCGGGGCTCATCCACGTGTCTTGCCACGCGTCGTAGATCGGCGCCAGCGTGGTGGCCTCCGCGCGGCTGAGGGACATGCCGCCGAGGCCCTGGTCGCGGGCCGTCAGGTTGGTCGGGAAGCCGATGATGAAGAGCAGGTTGTGGATGAAGTCGAGGATCTGCTGGTGATTCCGGTCAGTGAGATCCGGGCGCAAGCGCTGCCAGTCCAGTTCGAGATAGAGGCTCGGAGAAAAGTCCTGGCGGTGCGCGGTGCAGGCCTCGAACATCGCGTTCTTGCTGGTCGGATGGACGAGCGACTGGATCAGCGCCTGGTTCTTCTGGCGAGGATGGGGACGATAGATTGCGTGAGGCACGGCAACTCAACCTTCGCCCCGGCGCTTGAGGCGCGGCGCCTAGGGTCGCCAGCAGGCGCCTCGGGCGCATCCTCAAAGCTGCGGACAAGGCCGGATTCACATCGTTGCCCACCTCGGGCGGGGCGCCCTTGGCCAGTTCGGGCTTGCGTTTCTGGCAGGCGCCCGGCAGGAGGGCGGCGAGAGCAGCGAGGGCGCAGAGGGAAAGGGTCTGTTGTTCCGCGCTGCCCGATGCCGCGAAGCCGTTCAGCGATGGCCGGCAAAACTGCACGTTTTGGTGCGCAAGCTCGGCGCGGCTGACACAGACGGCCAGCGCAAGCGCCGTAAGCTTTTTTCCTTGTCAGGTTCGGCGTCGCGCGCCCGTCGTTTTGCGCGTGCGGCGCTCCGGGCCGGGTTTCCCGGCCTTCTGTTGCAGGGCAAATTGCGGCGTGTTCCGGTCGCAGTTGTTGCCAATGCAGCGGGCCGAGCCTGGCTATGGTGCTTGGTGGTGAAGTGCGCTCGGACAGCAGCTCCGACAGCCCCGGCAACTTCTCAAGCCCTGGCGGCATCCGCCGCAGGGACAGCCGACTTTCTGAACTGGTGCCCCCATGATCTTGTTGACCGCCGCGAGCCAGCCACGCCTTTCGACCGTCCGCACCTCCTCCCCTTCCGACCCCGTCCGTGCCGCACCCTGGTCCCGCCCCGCGCTGGCCGCGCTGCTGGCCTGCGGCCTGGCATCGGCTGTGGCGCAGACCACGCCGCCGCAGCTGCCGCCCGGCGCTGAGCCGGGCCGTGGCACGCTGACCCCGGTCATGCCGCAGCCCTCGCTGGGCATGCCGCGCATCGAGGTGCCGCGCAGCTCGGCCGCCGAGGCGCCGCCCGGCGCGAAGGAGGCGAAGTTCGCGCTGCGCGAGCTGCTCATCGAGGGCGCGACCGCCTTCCCCGCCGACGCGCTGCGGCCGCTCTACGCCGGCCTGCTGGGTCGCGAGGTCACGGTGGCCGAGGTGTTCGAGGCCGCCAACGCCATCGAGCTGCGCTACCGCAATGCCGGCTACGTGACCTCCCGGGTCATCGTGCCGCAGCAGACCGTCGCCGATGGGCGCTTTCGCATCGTCGTCGTCGAAGGCTTCGTGGCCGACCTGGTCTACCAGGGCGACACCGGCCCGGCGCGCGCCGCCGTCGAGCGCCTGATGGGCAGCCTGCGCGGGCTGCGCCCGGTGACGTTGGCCGCCATCGAGCGCCGCCTGCTGCTCGCGAACGACCTGCCCGGCATCACCGTGCGCGGCACGCTGGAGCAGGCCCCCGGCGAGGTCGGCGGCTCGCTGCTCGTCGTGCGCGTCGAGCGCCGTGCCATGGAAGGCTCGGCGACGCTGGACAACCGCATCTCGCCTTACCTCGGCGACGGACAGGTCAGTGCCAGCCTGGCCTGGAACGGCCTGGGCGAACGCGCCGACCGCCTCAGCCTGAATGCCCGCAGCTCGCTGCGTTTCGAGCGCAGCCATTCGCTGGGCGCCGGCTACGACGCCCTCGTCACCGATGCCGGCGGCATGCTGGGCCTGGCGCTGTCGCATGCCCGCTCCAAGCCGGGCCGTGAGCTGGAGGCGCTGGATGTACGCAGCCGCGTGAGCAGCGGCCTCATCACCTTCACCCACCCGCTGCTGCGCGGCCGCGAGGAGAACCTGCGCGCGATGGGCCAGCTGGAGGTGCGCGACGTCAGCACCGACATCGCCGGCACCGGCTTTACCCGCGACCGCCTGCGCATCGTGCGCGCAGGCCTGAGCTACGACCGCAGCGACAGCTTCAACGGCATCACCACCGTGCGCGGCACGCTGCACCAGGGCTTGTCGGGCCTGGGCGCCTCGCCCAACGGCTCGGCGCTGGCCTCGCGCGTGAACGGCCGCAGCGACTTCACCAAGCTGACGCTGGACCTGACCCGGCTGCAGCAGTTCGGCGAGCGCACCAGCCTGGTTGCCAGCCTGACCGGCCAGCTCAGCCGCCGTCCGCTGCTGGCCAGCGAGGAGATCGGCCTGGGCGGCGCCAGCTTCGGCCGTGCCTTCGACGACGGCGAGGTCTCCAGCGACAACGGCCTGGCCGCGACGGTCGAGCTGCGCCATGTGCCGGCCGTCTGGTCGAACAACGTGCAGTTCTACGGCTATGTCGACGCCGGCCGTGTCTGGGCCGCCGACGGCGGTGCGCCGGTGACGCGGCCCAAGCTGGCCTCGGCCGGTGGCGGTGTGCGCGCCAGCCTCAACCGCAGCGTCTTCGCGACGCTAGAAATCGCCAAGCCGATCAATACCGAGGTCAGGACGCGGGGCGACAAGAACGCCCGCGCCTTCGTCACCGTCACGGCGCAGTTCTGAGCTCGACGCTTGTCGACCCTCCCCGCCTGACCCAACGCCAGATTGAGTACCCGCCCATGAACCACACCGCCCAAGCCTCTCGCCAAGTCCTCCGCCGCGCCGCCCTCCGCGCCCGCCGCCTGCAGCGTTCGCTGCAGCGCGCCATGGCGCGTCGCGCGAGCCCCGTGGGCTTGTCGAAGATGGCCTTGGTGGTCGGCTGGCTGATGTCCAGCCCGATGGCCTACGCCAACCCGACGGGTGGCGTGGTGGTGGGCGGCACGGCGAGCATCAACCAAAGCACGCCGGGCACGACCGACATCGTGCAGAGCAGCAACCGGGCCATCATCAACTGGCAGAGCTTCGGCATTGGCGCGGGCGAGACGGTCAACTTCCTGCAGCCCTCGGCAAGCAGCGTCACGCTGAACCGCGTGCTGGGCAACGACCCCTCGCAGATCTTCGGCCGCATGAATGCCAACGGCATGGTCATGCTGGTCAACCCGAACGGCATCGTCTTCGGCAAGACGGCGCGCGTGGACGTGGGCGGGCTGGTGGCCACCACGGCCAACGTGCGCGACCACGACTTCATAGTCGGCCGCTACGACTTCAGCCAGGCCTCGCCCAACCTGAACGCCAGCGTCGTCAACCACGGCCACATCAGCATCCGCGACAGCGGCCTGGCCGCGCTGGTGGCGCCTCGCGTGCGCAACTCGGGCGTCATCGAGGCGCGCCTGGGCCGCGTGGCGCTGGGCGCCGCGCAGCGCTTCACGCTGGACTTCCACGGCGACGGGCTGCTCAGCTTCGGCGCTGGCTCGGCGGTCAGCGACGCGCTGGTCGACAACAGCGGCGCGATCCGTGCCGAGGGCGGCAACGTGCTGCTGACCGCGCAAGCCGTCAAGGGCGTGGTCGACAACGTCATCAACACCAGCGGCATCATCGCCGCCACGTCGGTGAGCGGCAGCGGCGGCCGCATCGTGCTGTCGGGCGGCAGCGCCGGCAGCGTGGCCATCAGCGGGACGGTCGATGCGTCGTCGGCAACGGGGCAGGGCGGCCTGGTGATGGCCACCGGCGAGCACATCGCCGTCGCTTCCACGGCCCGCATCAACGCCTCGGGGCTCACCGGCGGCGGCGAGATCGCGCTGGGCAGCACGGGGCTCACGGATGCCGCCGAACGCTTCGGCAACAAGTCGCACAGCGTCGTCGTCGACGCCGGTGCGCAGCTGCATGCCGACGCGCTGGGCAACGGCCGTGGCGGCAACATCACGATGTGGTCGACCGACCGCACCGTGTTCGCCGGCAAGCTGTCGGCGCGCGGCGGCAGCCAGGGCGGCGACGGCGGCTTCGCCGAGGTGTCCAGCCTGAAGGACATTGGCCTCAGCGGCAGCGTCGACCTGCGTGCGCCGCTGGGCAAGAGCGGCCTGCTGCTGATCGACCCCACCGACCTGCGCATCACCGACGCGGCCTCGGGCGGCAGCCAGGACGGCAATGCCACCGACACCAGCGTGGCCGCAGGCGACGCCAACCAGGGCTCCGGCGCCACGCTCAACACCGTCTCGCGCGGTCTGCTGGAATCGCTGTCCGGCAGCGCCAACATCCTGCTGCAGGCGACCGGCCAGATCACCGTCGACGCGATGGCCGGCGGCCTCATCGACCTCGCCACGACCAACGGCCACAGTTTCACGCTGCAGTCCACGCAGTCGGGCGGCATCCGCTTCGTCGACGCGCAGACCGAGATCCGCACGCAGGGCGGCGCCATCACGCTGGAGGCGCTGGGTATTGGCAGCACGCTGGGCAACATCGGCAAGCTCACCACCAACGGCGGCGCGGTGACGCTGCGTGCCACGGGCGACATCACGCTGGCCGGCAACATCAACGCCGGTGCCGGCGCGGTGACCGCGCAGAGCACGGTGGGCTCGATCAGCAATGCCGAATCCACCACGCCGCTGCTGAGCGGCGGCGCGGTCAGCCTGTCGGCGCTCGCCGGCCATGTGGGCTCGGCGGGCAATGCCATCGCCACCCACACCACCGGCTTGACGCTGGCCTCCGGCGGCCACCTGGTGGCCAGCAGCGACACGGCACTGAGCAACCTGTCCATCACGGCGGGCCACGTGGCGCCGACCGATGCCAACGTCTACCAGGTCAGCGCGCCCGGCCTGGCCTTCCTGCTCACGGATGGCGCGGCACTGGCGGTGACGCAGATCAGCCAGTCGCCCGGCCTGAACCTCAGCCTCACGTCGGACCGTTCCCTGCAACTGGGCAGCGTGAACGTGGGCAGCGGCACGCTGACGCTGGGCTCCACCGGCGGCAACCTGCTGGGCGCCGCCGACACGGCCCTGACCGCCGCCTCGCTGACGCTCAGCGCGCTGGGCAGCAACGGCAACAACGGCGCCATCGGCAGCAGCGGCCAATCCTTGTTGACCACCGCCGGTCATGTGAACGCCACCTCCGGCAGTGGCGGCGCCTACCTGGCCAACACCGGCGCGCTGGCGCTGGACCGCCTGAGCACGACCGGCAGCTCCAACGTCTCCGCCACTGGCACGCTCACGGCCGGGGACGTGAGCGTCGGCAGCGCCACGCTGGCCCTGGGCTCCAGCGGCGGCAGCGTGCTGGACGACGGCAGCGCCGCCACGCGCATCACCGCCGGCACGCTCAACCTGACGGCGGGCGGCGCGATCGGCAGCAGCGGCACACGGCTGTCCACCAACGCCAGCACGATCTCGGCCAACGCCGCGTTGGGCGGCATCTACGCCAGCACCACGGCCACGTCCAGCGTGCTGTCGTCCATCGTTTCCGGCGATGGCGCCATCGACATCACCACCGGCGGCAGCACCACGCTCACCTCGCTGGCCTCCAGCACCTCGTCGGCCAGCAACGACATCACCGTCACGGCCACCGGCTCGGGCTCCCTGAGCGTGGGCACCGTCAACGCCGGGGCGCTGGGTGACGTGACGCTGGCCACGACCTCGGGCTCCATCTTCGGCAACAGCGGCCTCATCACCGGCAACCTCGTCACGCTGAACGCCGCCAACAGCGGCAGCGTCACGGTACGCACAGCAGCCGCGCACCTGGACGTGCAGGCCGGCTCCAGCAGCATCAGCATCACGCAGACCGGGTCCGTGGTGCTGGACCGCATCGCCACGCCCAGCACCACAGCCAGTGTCACCAGCAGCAGCGGTGACATCACGGTCGGCAACGTCAGCACGTCCACCAGCGGCCAGGTCAGCCTGACGGCTTCTGCTGGCGCCATCCTTGACGACGGCAACAGCGCCACCCGCATCACCACCGGCACGGCCACGCTCAATGCCGGCGCCGCCATCGGCACGGCCAGCCATGCGGTGCAGACCCAGGCCACCGGCCTGTCGGCTACCAGCACCGGCAACCTGTATGTCACCAACGCCGACGCGACGCTGACCAGCCTGAGCATTACCAACCGCCACGCCAGCCCCGGCGTGGCCAACACGCTGCAGGTCACCTCGCCCTACCTGACCTTCGACGTCACCGACAGCGGCACGCAGTTCTCGTTGAACCGCCTCGTCGGCGTGCCGCTGGGCTCGCTGGCCTTCAGCGGCGACCAGACGGTGCAGATCGGCCAGGTGCAGGCCACCGGCTCGGTCAGCCTGACGGCCACCCAGGGCCACCTGGTGGACGATGGCAACCTGAACACGCGCGCCACGTCCGGCAGCACGCTGACGCTGAGCGCGGCGCAAGGCAGCGTGGGCAGCAGCAGCAACGCCATTGGCGCCAACACGTCCAGTCTGGCGCTCACCACGCGCGGCGACCTCTACGTCTCCAACCTCACCGACCTGAGCACGCTCACGCTGACGAGCAACCACGCTGACACCACCACCAGCCACGGCATGGGCATCACTGCGCCGTCGCTGAAGCTCGCCGTCACCGACTCGGCGGCCGGGCACAACGTGGCCACGCTGACCGACAACTCCTCGCTGTCGCTCACCTTCACCAGCGACCGCGACATCACGCTGGGCCAGGTGGATGTGACGAACACTGGCACGGCCCGCTTCACCTCCTCGGCCGGCGTCATCAAGGACGACGGCGACAAGAACACCCGCGTGCTGGCCAACAGCACGACGCTGTCCGGCCTCGCCGTGGGCGCCACGGGGGCCAACCACATGGACGTCGTCACCGGCACGCTGGCCGCCACGGCCAGCGCGGGCGGCGTCTATGTGCAGCTGCCCATGCCCACCGGCAGCAGCAACACCACCAGCACCGTCACGCTGGGCACCATCACGGCCACCGGGCCCGTGAACATCACGGCCGTGGAGGGCGACCTGTCGCTGGGCGGCTTCATGACCGCCACCAACCAGGCCGTCACGCTGACGGCCCAGCAGGGCTCCATCCTCAGCCCTAGCGGCTACAGCATCGCCATCGGCACCGGCAGCCTGACGCTGGATGCCGCCAAGGCCATCGGCGCCAGCGACCGCACCGTGCCGCTGACCAGCAGCGCCGGCGCCACGCTGACGGCGCAGGCCGGCACGTCCATGTGGCTCAGCGGCAACGGGCCGGTGACCCTGTCCAGCCTGGAGGCAGCAGCAGGCATCAGCTACACGCAGAGCAGCGGCGCCATCACCGTGGGCCATGTCGATGCCACCGCCGGCGGCACGGTGGCCATCACCGCCACCACCGGCGCCATCCAGAACGACGCCGACCCGGCCACCGGCATCCGCGCCAACCAGGTGACGCTGAGCGCGGCGCAGAGCAGCATCGGCGCCGGCACGGCCCTCACGGTGGCTGCACCCAAGCTGCTGCTCACGGCCAACGGCGCCGTCGCGGTGACGGACAGCCTCGCGCTGGACACGCTGTCCATCACGCGTGGCAGCGGCTCGACCGGCAGCCTGGCCATCAGCGGCGTGTCCGGCCAGAGCTTCACGCTCTCCGAGGACGCCAGCAACCATTACGTGGAGTCAGTGGACAGCAACACGCCGCTGGCCTTCAGCTTCTCCGGCCAGCGCGGCGTGAAGATCGGCCACATCGGCGTGGGCGCTGCCGGCTCGGCCAGCATCAGCTCGGCGGCCAGCCTGATCAACGACGGCGTGTCCGGCTCCAGCATCGCCGCCGGCAGCGTGTCGCTGACGGCCGGCTCGGCCGGCTCCATCGGCGCCACCGGCAGCGGCAACGCCATCAGCCTGGAAGGCACGACCGCGCTGACGCTCAGCGCCGGCCGCAACTTCTTCGCCAGCAGCGATGCGGCGCTGACCGACCTGACGATCACCAGCACCAACACCACGACGGTGGCCGGCACGGCCAGCGTGTTCGGCCTCGGCGGCCTCAACCAGACCTTTGGCATCACCGACAGCGGCACCACGCAAAGCCTGAACTTCACCGGCACGGCGCTCGCCAACACCGGCTTCACGACGCGCAAGAACATCCAGGTGGGCGCCATCACGGCCACCAACGATGTGACGCTCACCACCACGGGCGGCGGGGCCAACAGCAACATCAGCAGCGACGCCGGCTCGGGCACCATCGCCGGCAACCGCGTGCTGCTGACGGCCACCTCCAGTACGGCCGGCGGCGGCTCCATCGGCAGCAGCGGCACCGCATTGCGCGTGGATACGCCGACGCTGATCCTGTCCGGCAGCGCCAACGTCTACGTGGACGATGCGCAGAACCTGGCCCGCCTGGACATGACGCTCACGCATGGCACGAACACGACGTTCGGCTATGACGTGACGGCTGGCAACATCGGCTCGTTCGCCGTCACCGACGGCAGCACGCAAAGCCTGGGCCTGGCCGTCAGCGGCGCGATGGACTTCAGCTACAGCGTGGACCGCGCGCTGAGCCTGGCCACCCTCGACGCCGGCACCGCTAGCACCGGCTCCATCTCGCTCACGTCGCGCAGCGCGCCCACCGGCACCGGCGCGCAGATCAACCGCAGTTCGGGCTCCCTCACCGCCGGTCGCATCACGTTGTCGGCCGTGGGCAGCAACGGCGGTGTGGGCGCGGGCGCGACCGTCAGCACCGCCACGCAGAACCTGAGCATCGCCTCCGGCGGCAACGTCAGCGTGAGCAACGCCGGCACGCTGACCTCGCTGGCACTCGACGCCCGCCACAACACCAGCGGCAGCAGCACGCACAGCTACTCCGTCAGCGCGACCGGCCTGACCTTCAGCATCAGCGACACGACCGGCACCAACGCCTTCCAGCTCAGCAACATCGCGCAGAGCGGCCTTGACCTGTCGATCAAGGCCGACCGCGTCATCACCGCCAGCAGCGTCAACACCGGTGCGGGCGGCAAGGTCACGCTGCAAAGCAGCAGCTATGTGCAGGGCGGCAGCGGCGCCAGCGCCGGCAGCCCCAGCATCACCACCGGCGACCTGACGCTCAACGGTGGCAGCGCCTTCGGCTACCAGGGCAGCCCGCCGCTGTACACGGCCGCCAGCACGCTGAGCAGCAACCTTAGCAACACGCTCTACCTGTCCAACGCCGGCGCGCTGACGCTGAAGACCAACATGGTGGGCGGCTCGGCCGACGTGGCCAGCAGCAACAACTCGCTGCTGCAGGGCAGCGGCGGCCTGTTCACCACGCCCGTGTTGAAGCTGAACGCCAACCAGAGCCTGGGCAGCAACGCCACCCTGCTGACCGACGTGCGCCGGCTCACGCTGGTGTCGCGCGGCAACATCGATGTCAGCAACGCGTCCGACCTGTACGCGCTGACCATGACCTCCACGCACGCCACGCCCGGCGTGCAGAACACCATCGCCGTCGCGGCCCCGCGCCTGGCCCTGGCGCTGACGGATAGCGTCGGCGGCAACCAGTACCACCTGAGCAACCTGCAGGACAGCACCGGCCTGGACTTCACGCTCAGCACCGACGTGGCCTTGAACCTGGGCACCGTCAACGCCCAGGCCGGCCGCGCGCTGGCGCTCTACAGCACCGGCAGCACCACGTCCATCACCAACGACGGCAGCAGCCTGCTGACCGCCGGCAGCATCACGCTGTCGGCCGGCGGCTCCGTCGGCGCGGCCGGCGGCAGCGGCACGCGCATGCAGACCAACGCGCTGGGCCTGACGCTGGCCACCGGCGCCAATGCATTTGCCGACAACGCGCAAGACCTGAGCAGCCTGTCGCTGACCAGCACCCAGGCCGCAGGCGGCTCCGCGCCGGTCTACCAGGTGACGGCACCGTCGCTGAGCTTTGACATCACCGACGACGGCACCACGCGCATCAACAACGTCGCCGACAGCACCGGCCTGAACTTCGTGCTGAACACACAGCGCGACCAGGCCGTGGGCGTCATCGACGTCGGCCGCTCGGGCACCGTCTCGCTGACCGGCGCCGGCGACATCCTGGGCGATTCCGACAGCAGCAAGCGCATCAGCGCCGCCAGCGCGACCCTCTACGCCAGCAGTGGCGGGGCCATCGGCAGCGTGGGCAATCCCATCCGCCTGTCGGCACCGCTGACCAGCTTCGCGCCGACGGGCGCGTTGAATGTCGAGTCGGACACGCACATCGACCGCCTCAGCATCAGCACCACCCACCCCACCGTCACCTACGGCGGCACCTACAGCATCGTCTCGGTGCCCATCAGCGGTGCAGCCTATGCGCTGTTCACCGCCACCGACAGCGTCACCGGCACAGCACTCACCAGCCTGGTCGACACCGAGGGCCTGGCGTTCAGCTTCACCAGCGACGCTGGCATGCAGGTGGGCACGCTCAACCTCGGCACCACCGGCACGGTGGCGCTGACGGGCACCGGCAGCGGCGGCATCCTTGGCGACGGCGACTCCAACACGCTGATCCAGGCCGCCAGCCTGAGCATGACGAGCCAAGGCGGCGCCGTGGGCGCCACCGGCAGCGGCAACGGCATCGACGCCACCGTCAACTCGGTCAGCGCCACCGCGCAGGGCGGCGGCGTGAACCTGGCCCTGCACGGCCGCACCTTGCTGGGCAGCATCTCCGGCACCGGCGGCATCAACCTGGCCAATGACCAGGGCGATATCGCGCTCGGCTTCATCAACGCCAACGGCAATGCCGTCAGTATCAACAACCAGGGCGGCTCCATCCTGAGCGGCTCGATCAGCAACACCACCACGGTGGCGCTGACGGCCAGCGGCTCCATCGGCAACACCAGCGCCATCAACACCTCAGCCAATAGCGCCGGCACCACCACGCTGACGGCCTCGGCCAGCGCGGCGCATGGCGCCATCGGCAGCATCGCCATCAGCGAAAGCTACAACCTGTTCGCCTCGTCCGTGACGGCGCCTGCAGCCGTGACGCTGAGCAGCGGCTACGGCCTGCTGGCCGGCACCATCACCAGTGGTGGCGCAGTGGCCTTGAGTTCATCGGAAGGTGGCATCTACGGCAGCGGCAGCAATGCCATCACCGGCACCCGCGTCACCCTGTCGGCCCCCTACGGCACCGGCAACGGCATCGGCGACAGCAACGTGCGCCTGAACGTGAACACGCCGCAGCTGGTGCTCAACACGCCGGGCAGCGTCTATGTGACCAACAGCGCCGACCTGAACCTGCTGACGGTGGACCGCACCAACTACACCGGCGCCGGCAGCAGCGGCACGCTCAGCGTCGTGGCCAGCGGCCTGACCTTCAGCGCCACCGACAGCAGCGACACCACCACGCTGACCAGCCTGGCCGACGGCACCGGGCTGGACTTCACCTACTTGGGAATAGGCTCCCTGTCGGTGGGTAGCCTCAACGTCGGCGCCGGCAGCATGCTGCTGCAGGCCTACCTCGACAACGGCGACGGCAACATCAACGCCATCAACAGCAGTTCGCTGATTACCGCAGGCAGCCTGACGCTGCAGGCCTACGGCACGGACAGCCGCATCGGCAGCAGCGGCACGGCCCTGGGCCTGGCGGTGGGCTCCCTCACGGCCAGCTCGGGCACCGGCGGCATGAACCTGCGGCAGGCCGGCTCGCTGAACCTGTCCAGCCTGGCCACCACCGGCGACCTGGCGGTCACCGCCACCAGTGGCGACCTGTCGCTGGGCACGCTGAGCTACGGCAGCGCCAAGACGCTGAGCCTGACCGCCAGCGGCGGCAGCATCCTCGCGGGTGGCGGCACGCTGGCCGGCAGCGGCGCCAACGCGGCCATCACGCTCAGCGCGGCCAATGGCATCGGCACGGCAGCGGCACCCATCCTCGTCAACGGCTCGGCCGGCCACACGGTCAATGCCAGCGTTACCGGCACCGGCTCGCTGTATCTGAACAGCCTGAGCACGCTCAATGGCGGGCTGACGACGTCCGTCCATGACGGCGCAACCACGGTGACCGCAGCCGGCAACATCAAGCTGACGGCCATGAGCTCGGGCACCGACGCCGCGGGCAACGACATCCGCGTCACGGCAAGCGCCGGCGACATCACGATGGTCAGCGTGTCGGGCGGCGCCGGGGCGAACTTCAATGCCATTGACCTGGCTGCCAATGCCGGGCGCCTGCTGGCCGCTCCCGGCGCCACGCTGGAAGCCTTCGACGTGCAACTGCACGGCGCCACGGGCGTGGGCGACACGACCAACCGCGTGGCTGCCAATGGCCAGCGCGTGCAGGTCAGCAGCAGCGGCGGCGCCATCTACCTGACGGCGGCGACGCCCTCGGTGCTGACCGCCGTGCAATCGGCCGGCGGCGCGATCAACATCACCCACAGCGACGACCTGCTGCTGGCCAATGCCTTGTCCAGCGGCGGCGCGATCACCGTCACCAGCACCACGGCCAACGCCGACCTGACCGCCGGCAACCTGAACGCCGGCAGCGGCGCGCTGACGCTCAGCACCACCGGCTCGGGCGCGAAGATCCTGGACGATGGCGACCGCAACACCAGCGTCGCGGGCGGCACCGTCAACCTGACCGGCAGCGGCGGCGTGGGCACTGCCTCGCTGTCCGTGCAAACCAGCGCCACCACGTTGAACGCCAGCAGCGGCAACGGCATCTACATCGACGACAGCCGCAGCGCGGGCGTCACGCTGGCCTCCGTGGTCGCCACCGGCGGCGCCGTGGCCGTCGGCAGCGCCGGCCCCACCGTGGCCACGCTCGTGCAGGCCAGCGCCGACAGCGCCAGCAACAACGTCACGCTGGCCACCAGCAGCGGCGACCTCACGCTCGTCAGCGTCAGCGCAGGCGCCAACCATGGCGCGGTCAATGTCTCCTCCGCCGGCTCCATCCTGGCCAGCGGCAGCGGCACCCACATCAGCGGCAGCAGCGTCACGCTGGCGGCGGGCGCGGACATCGGCGCCGTCACCAACCTCACCACCGGCGCCGGCACGCCCATCAAGCTGGACGTGGGCGCCATCACCGCGCTGAGCACCAGCGGCACAAACCGCGTCGTCTCGGTGCTCAACACCGGCAGCACGGCGCTCAGCCTGGGCGGCGGCGCGCTGTCGCTGGGCAGCGGCAGCTCGGCCTACATCAGCACGGCTGGCGACCTGGACGTCAGCGCCGGCATCACGCTGGCCAACGGCAACCTGTCCTTGAGCTCCGGCGGCACGCTGCTGCTGCCCACCACGGCGATCTCAACCACCGGCGCGGTGCGCCTGAGTGGCAGCACCGACATCCTCACCAGCGGCAGCGGCGCTGCGGCGCGTGACCTGCACGTCAGCGGCAGCAGCCTGGTGCTGGCCAGCGGTGCGGCAGGTGGCGATACAAGGCTCACCACCTCGGTGGGCAGCATTGACGCCACGCTCAGCGGCGCGGGCGACCTGACCGTCAACAACACCGGCACGCTCACCGGCGCCACGCTGGCCACGGCCGATGGCGACATCACCGCCACCAGCAGCACCGGCATGACGGCCGGCTCGGTGGTTGCCGGCGGCAGCGGGCGGGCCATCAGCCTGACCGCCACCTCGGGCGACCTGACGGTGGGCACCGTCAACGCCGGCAGCAACGGCAGCATCACGCTGTCGGCGGCGCAAGGGAGCTTGTCGGGTGCCTCGTCCACGTTGACCGCCAGTACGCTGGACCTGACCGCCGGCAACGGCATCGGCAGCAGCGGCGCCGCCTTCGGCGTCAACGCCGTGAACGTCAGCGCGCAGGTCACCGGCACCGGCGGCATCTACCTGTCGACTGGCTCGGCCCTGACGCTGGGCAACCTGTCCACCCACGATGGCGACATCGCCATCACGGCGGCCGGCAACATCACGGCCGGCGCCGTGACCGCGGGCCAGAGCGGCAACGTCGCGCTCACCTCCACCGGCGGCAACGTGACGCTGACGCAGGCCTTCAGCAACCTGGGCGCCGACAGCAGCCGCTCGGGCCTCGCCCTGCAAGGCCAGCAGATCGCGCTGAGCGGCAGCGTGGCCACCAGCGGCACGCAGACCTATACCGGCGCCGTCATCCTCAGCACCGGCACGACGCTGACCGCAGGCGGCGTGAGCTTCGGCGGCAGCGTCGACGGCGCGCAGGCGCTGATCGTCAATGCGGGCAGCGGCGGCGCCAGCTTCACCGGCGCCGTCGGTGCCACCACGCGACTGGGCTCGCTGGCCGTCAACAGCGCAGGCACCACCACCTTCGGCAGCAGCGTGCGCGCGGCCTCGCTGGCCACCGACGCGGCCGGCAGCCTGCAGCTCAATGGCGGCTCGGTGGACACGACCGGCAGCCAGACCTACGGCGAGCGCGCCGTGCTGGGCACCGACACCGCGCTGACCGGCGGCACGGTCTCGCTGGCCGGCGGCGCCGATGGCGCCCATCAGCTCGCCATCACCGGCAACGCAGTGCTGGGCGCGCTGGGCGCCAACCAGGCGCTGGCCCGCCTCACCGTCAACGGTGGCAGCACGCTGGGCGGCAATGTGACGACGCAGGGCACACAGGCCTACAACGGCGCCGTCGCCCTCACCGGCAACAGCGTGCTGAGCGCCTCCGGACTGAGCTTCGGCAGCACCATCGACGGCGCACACGACCTCTCCATCACCGCGACGTCGGGCAATGTCGCCTTCACGAACGCGGTGGGCGGCACGACGCGCCTGGGCCAGCTCGCCATCAACAGCAGCGGCGAAACCCGCCTGGCTGCGCCCATCCGCGCCGCATCCGTCACCACCGACGCGCTGGGCACGCTGGTGCTCGCGAGCACCGTCAACACCACCGGCGCCCAGACCTACGGCGAACGCGCCGTGCTGGCCGCCGACGTGACGCTGACCGGCAGCAGCCTGACGCTGTCGCAAGGTGCTGACGGCGCGCAAGCCCTGACCCTCGCCGGCAACGCCCAACTGGGCGGCGCCGTCGGCGCGCAGCAGGCGCTGACCAGCCTGTCGGTCAGCGGCAGCAGCACGCTGAACGCGACTGCCATCACCACCACCGGCGCGCAGACCTACGGCGGCGCTGTGACGCTCGGTGCCGACACGACGCTCGGCGCGAGTGGCGTCAACTTCGGCGGCGCCATCGACGGCGCGCAGGCGCTCACCGTCAACGCAGCCGGCGCCACCTTCGCCGGTCCTGTCGGCGCCACGACCCGCCTGGGCGCGCTGACCGTCAACAGCGCTGGCGCCACCACCTTCGGCGGCAGCGTTCGCGCGGCCTCGCTGGCCACCGATGCGGCTGGCAGCCTGCAACTCAATGGCGGCACGGTCGACACCACCGGCAGCCAGACCTACGGCGAACGCGCCGTGCTCGGCGCCGACACCACGCTGACCGGCAGCACGGTCTCGTTGGCCGGCGGCGCCGATGGCGCTCATCAGCTCGCCATCACCGGCAACGCGGTGCTGGGCACGCTGGGCGCCAACCAGGCGCTGGGCGGCCTCACCGTTAACGGTGGCAGCACCCTCGGCGGCAACGTCACGACGCAGGGCGCGCAGGCCTACAACGGCGCCATCACCCTCACCGGCAACAGCGTGCTGAGCGCGACCGGCTTCAGTTTCGGCGGCAGCATCGACGGTGCGCACGACCTCAGCGTCAACGCGGGCGCTGGCAACGTCACCTTCACGAACGCGGTCGGCGGCACGACGCGCCTGGGCCAGCTCGTCATCAACAGCAGCGGCGAGACCCGCCTGGCGGCACCCATCCGCGCCGCCTCGCTGACGACCGATGCGCCGGGCACGCTGGTGCTCGCAAGCACCATCGACACCACGGGCGCGCAGACCTACGGCGATCGCGCCGTCTTGGCCGCCGACGTGGCGCTGACCGGCAGCAGCGTCGCGCTGTCCCAAGGTGTGGATGGCGCGCATGCGCTGACCCTCGCCGGCAACGCCCAGCTCGGCGCCGTCGGTGAGCAGCAGGCGCTGAGCAGCCTCGCCATCACCGGCACGGGCACGCTGACCGCAGGCTCTGTCGCCACGACCGGCGTGCAGAGCTACGGCGGCGCTGTGACGCTCAGCACCGGGACGACGCTCACCGGCAGTGGCGTGAACTTCGGCAACACCGTCGACGGCGCGCAGGCCCTCACCGTCAACGCGGGCTCTGCGACCTTCACTGGCGCCGTCGGCGCCACCACCCGCCTGGCTGCGCTGACCGTCAACAGCGCCGGGGCTACCACCTTCGGCGGTGCGGTCCGTGCAGCCTCGCTGGTCACCGATGCGGCCGGCAGCCTGCAGCTCAATGGCGGCTCGGTCGATACCACCGGCAGCCAGACCTACGGCGAACGCGCCATGCTCGGCGCCGACACCGCGCTGACCGGCAGCAGCGTGTCGCTGACCGGCGGCGCCGACGGCTCCCATCAGCTGGCCATCACTGGCAACGCGGTGCTCGGCGCGCTGGGCGCCAACCAGGCGCTGGCCCGCCTCACCGTCAACGGTGGCAGCACGCTGGGCGGCAACGTCACGACGCAGGGCACACAGGCCTACAACGGCGCCGTCGCCCTCACCGGCAACAGCGCGCTGAGCGCCTCCGGCCTGAGCTTCGGCAGCACCATCGACGGCGCACACGACCTCGCGGTCAACGCGAGCACCGGCAACGTTGCCTTCACCCACGCGGTCGGCGGCAACACGCGCCTGGGCAACCTCGCCATCAACAGCAGCGGCGAAACCCGCCTGGCAACGCCCATCCGCGCCGCGTCGCTGACGACCGACGCGCCGGGCACGCTGGTGCTCGCGAGCACGGTCAACACGACCGGCGCCCAGACCTACGGCGAACGCGCCGTGCTGACCACCGACGTGACGCTGACCGGCAGCAGCCTGACGCTGTCGCAAGGTGCAGATGCAACCACAGCGGGCGCGCAAGCCCTGACCCTCGCCGGCAACGCCCAGCTGGGCGGCGCCGTCGGCGCGCAGCAGGCGCTGACCAACCTGGCCATCACCGGCAGCAGCACGCTGAACGGCGGCACGGTCACGACGACCGGCGCGCAGGCCTACGGCGGCAATGTCACGCTCGGCACCGGCACGACGCTCACCGCGAGCGGCGTCAACTTCGGCAGCGCCGTTGACGGCGCGCAGGCGCTCACCGTCAACGCAGCCGACGCCACCTTCAGCGGTCCTGTCGGCACCACGACCCGACTGGGCGCACTGACCGTCAACAGCTCCGGCACCACCAGCTTCGGCGCAGCGGTGCGTGCAGCCTCGCTGGCCACCGACGCGGCCGGCAGCCTGCAACTCAGCGGCGGCTCGGTCGACACCACCGGTGCGCAAAGCTATGGCGAACGCGCCGTGCTGGGCGCCGACACGACGCTGACCGGCAGCACCGTCTCGCTGGCGGCCGGTGCCGACGGCGCACAGCAGCTGGTCATCGCCGGCAACGCCCAGCTCGGCGGCAACGTCACGACGCAGGGCACGCAGTCCTACGGTGGCGCCATCACCCTCACCGGCAACAGCGTGCTGAGCGCATCGGGCTTCGGTTTCGGCGGCAGCATCGACGGCGCGCATGACCTCAGCGTCAACGCGGGCGCCGGCAACGTCGCCTTCACGAACGCGGTGGGCGGCAACACGCGCCTGGGCCAGCTCGTCATCAACAGCAGCGGCGAAACCCGCCTGGCGGCGCCCATCCGCGCGGGCTCCGTCACCACCGATGCCGCAGGCACGCTGGTGCTCGCGAGCACCGTCAACACCACGGGCGCCCAGACCTACGGTGAACGCGCCGTCTTGGCCGCCGACGTGGCGCTGACCGGCAGCAGCGTCGCGCTGTCCCAAGGTGTGGATGGCGCGCATGCGCTGACCCTCGCCGGCAACGCCCAGCTCGGCGCCGTCGGCGCGCAGCAGGCGCTGAGCAGCCTGGCCATCACCGGCAGCAGCATGCTGAACAGCGGCTCGGTCACCACGACCAGTGTGCAGACCTACGGCGGCGCCGTGACGCTCAGCACCGGTGCGACGCTCACGGCGAGCGGCGTGGACTTCGGCAGCAGCCTTGACGGCGCACAGGCACTTATCGTCAACGCGGGCGCCGGCGGCGCAACCTTTACCGGCGCCGTGGGCGCCACCGCCCGCCTCGGCGGGCTGACCGTCAACACCCCTGGCGCCACCCGCTTCGGCGCGGCGGTGCGGGCCGCCTCGCTGGCTACCGACGCTGCCGGCAGCCTGCAAATTGACGGCGGCACGGTCGACACCACGGGCAACCAGAGCTACGGCGAACGTGCCGTGCTGGGCGCCGACACGACGCTCACCGGCATCACGGTCTCGCTGGCCGCCGGCGCGGAGGCCGCAGGCGCACAGCAGCTCGTCATCGCGGGCAACGCGGTGCTGGGCGGCAACGTCACGACGCAGGGCACGCAGACCTACGGCGGCGCCCTCACGCTCACCGGCAACAGCGTGCTGAGCGCATCGGGCCTGACCTTCGGCGGCAGCGTCGACGGCGCTCACGACCTCACCGTCAACTCGGGCACCGGCAACGTCGCCTTCACCCACGCGGTCGGCGGCGGCACGCGCCTGGGCCAGCTGGCCATCAACACCAGCGGCGAGACCCGCCTGGCGGCACCCATCCGCGCCGCGTCGGTGACCACCGATGCCGCAGGCACGCTGGTGCTCGCGAGCACGGTCGACACGACCGGCGCCCAGACCTATGGCGAACGCGCCGTGCTGGCTGCCGATACCACGCTGACCGGCAGCACCCTCACGCTGTCGCAAGGCGCGGATGCCAGCACAGCGGGCGCACAAGCCCTGACCCTCGCCGGCAACGCCCAGCTGGGCGGCGCCATCGGCGCGCAGCAGGCGCTGAGCAGCCTGTCCGTCTCAGGCACCAGCGCGCTGAACGCAGGCTCGGTCGCCACCACCGGCGACCAGACCTACGGCGGCGCCGTGACTCTGCAGGGCAACCAGGTGCTGGATGCCGGCGCCGGCCGCATCGCCTTCGGCGCGACGGTCGATGGCGCCCACGCCTTGACCTTGCGCAGCGGCGCGGGCGGCGTGCGCCTCGATCACGCGGTGGGCGGCCAGACGCGCCTGGCCGCAGTCGTCATCAACACCAGCGGCGAGACCCGCCTGGCAGCGCCCATCCGCGCCGCATCGCTCACTACCGATGCAGCGGGCAGCCTGGTGCTGGCCAGCACGGTCGACACCACCGGCGCGCAAAGCTATGGCGAACGCGGCGTGCTGGCCGCCGACGTCACGTTGACCGGCAGCAGCGTCACGCTGGCCGGCGGCCTCGATGCGACGACGGCGGGCGGGCAGGGTGCCACCATCAACGGCGACACCACGCTGGGCGGCGCGGTGGGCGCTGTGCAGGCACTGGGCATGTTCCGCGTCAATGGCCCCTTGACGGCGCTTGGCGCCCAGGGGCTGCAGCTGACGGGCCACAGCTTCGCCTTCAGCGATGCCGTGACGGCCACGCTCGGCGGCATCACCCTGACCAATACCCACGCGTCGGGCACGACCACCTTCGCGGTCGACGGCCCGGTGCAGGCCGCCACCGGCTTCACGCAGACGGGCGGCGCCTCGGTGTTGCTGCCGGCGACGATCACCGTCACCGCCGGGCCGATCAGCATCGGCGCACCGGCGTCCCTGCCGGCCGGCACGGCCAGCATCAGCACCGCGGGCAACATCACCTTGCGCGGCCTGTCGGGCCCGTCGACCGCGCTGACGCTGACGGCCGGCAGCGGCGTGCTCAGCCTCGGCCTGGCCGACGCCGACCCCGCCAGCAAGGTCAACCTCGGCAGCCTGGCCGTCATCTCGGCCGCCTCGGCGCAGATGTACGGCAGCCTGGGTGAATCCACCGGGGCGTTGGTGGCTTCGCGGGTCAACAGCACGCTGTTCGGTGCACCGTACTTCTTCAACGACACGCCTTGGGGCCCCATCGAGGCGATCGCCCGCGTGACGGCGACGACGGTGCCGATCAGCGTGGTGCCGAGCACGCCGGGGGTGACGGCGCTCTTCACCGGCGTGGTCGACCGTGGCGGCGTGGCGCCCAATGTGCTGGGGGCCTATGCGTCGCCTCAGATCCTCACCGTGGCACCCATGGCGCCGGTCACCTTGTCACCCAGTCAGGCGCCAGCGATGACCGAGCAGGAGCGAGGCGCCGAGCAGCAGCGCCAGGTCTGCAGCGCGGCAGTGAAGAGCGGCGACACGGCGCGGATCGCGGCGCTGCAATGCCGGTGATGGCCGATGCCGGCTGGCGGGGCGGCGGCCCCGGCGAGGGCTACGCCCCGCCGGGCCCCAGCCGGTCGACCGCGTCCGTGATGATCCCGTCGATGCCGTCGGCCACCAGCCGCTCGGCCACGTCGGCGTCATTGACGGTATAGACCAGCGCCCGCCAGCCTTTGGCATGCAGGCGCTGGATCAGCGCCGCGTCCATCAGCCGCCAGTTGGTGATGACGGCGACCACGCCCAGCGCCGCGGCGGCCTCGGGCCAGCCGTCCCACAGCTTGTCCAGCAGCAGCGCGCGGGGCAGGGCGGGGGCACTGGTGAGGGCGCCTTGCAGCGCCTCGGGCTTGAAGGAACTCAGCAGCGGCGGCACGGCGGCGCCGGCCCACAGCCGCGCGGCCTCGCGGGCGGCGACCTCGCCGGTCAGGCGCTCGACGCCGGGGCAGGGCTTGATCTCGATGTTCAGCGCGCAGCCGTTGGCCTTGCAGAAGGCGGCGATCTGGGTAAGCGTGGGCAGCGGCTCGGCCGTGAACGGCGCGCTGTGCCAGCCGCCGGCATCCAGGCGCCTCAGTTCGGCCCAATCGATGTCGGCCGGCGAGCCCCGCCCGCTGGTCGTGCGCTGCAGTGTGTCGTCATGCAGCAAGAAGGCTTCGCCGTCGCGGCTGAGCTTGACATCGCATTCGAAGGCTCGAAAGCCAAAACCCGCGCCGACGCGGAACGCCGCCAGCGTGTTCTCCGGGGCGAGCTTGCCGGCGCCGCGGTGGGCGAGCCAAAGTGGATAGGGCCAGGGCTTCATCCCGCAGATTCTGAAGGTGAAACCCCCTGCGATACGATCCCTCCCCTCTATGAACGCCCCGCATCCCCTGATGCCGGTTGCCGCTGCCGCAACCGACACACTCCACGCTGGCGACGCCCCCCGCCTGCGCGAAATTCCGTACAACTACACCTCGTTCTCGGACCGCGAGATCGTCATCCGCCTGCTCGGCTCCCGTGCCTGGCAGCTGCTGGACCAATTGCGGCTGGAGCGGCGCACGGGTCGATCCGCGCGCATGCTCTACGAGGTGCTGGGCGACATCTGGGTGGTGCAGCGCAACCCCTACCTGCAGGACGACCTGCTGGACAACCCCAAGCGTCGCGGCCAGCTGATCGAGGCGCTGCATCACCGCCTCGGTGAGGTGGAGAAGCGCCGTGACGCCGCCGCCGACGCCCAGCGCGACGCCGCCGTGGGCGAGTTGCTGACGGCCGCCAAGGCCGCCGTGGCCGAGTTCGCGACGATGTTCGAGCGCGTGGCGGTGCTGCGCAAGCGTGCCTCCAAGACGCTCGCGAAGCACACCGCCAAGGACAACATCAAGTTCGACGGCCTGTCGCGCGTGTCCCATGTGACGGACGCGACCGACTGGCGTGTCGAGTACCCCTTCGTCGTGCTGACGCCGGACACCGAAGAAGAGATGGCCGGCCTGGTGGGCGCCTGCTTCGAGCTGGGGCTGACCGTCATCCCGCGTGGCGGCGGCACCGGCTACACGGGCGGCGCGATTCCGCTGGTGTGGAACACCGCCGTCATCAACACCGAGAAGCTGGAAGCACTGCGCGGCGTCGAGATGCTGGTGCTGCCTGGCCTTGACCGCGAGGTGCCGACCATCTTCAGCGAGGCCGGTGTCGTCACGCAACGCGTGGCCGACCTGGCGGAGCAGCATGGCTTCGTCTTCGCGGTGGACCCGACCTCGGCCGAGGCCAGCTGCATCGGCGGCAACGTGGCCATGAACGCGGGCGGCAAGAAGGCCGTGCTGTGGGGCACGGCGCTGGACAACCTGGCCAGCTGGAAGATGGTGACACCCGAGGCCAAGTGGCTGGAGGTGATCCGCCTCAACCACAACCTCGGCAAGATCCATGACGTCGAAATGGCGAGCTTCGAGCTGCGCTACTTCGACGCCTCGGGCACCAAGCTGGAGAAGACCGAGCGTCTGGACATCCCGGGCCGCGTCTTCCGCAAGGAGGGCCTGGGCAAGGACGTGACGGACAAGTTCCTCGCCGGCCTGCCGGGCATCCAGAAGGAAGGCTGCGACGGCCTCATCACCAGCGCGCGCTGGATCGTGCACAAGATGCCGGCCCATGTGCGCACGGTCTGCCTGGAGTTCTTCGGCAACCCCAAGGACTGCGTGCCCAGCATCGTCGACATCAAGGACTACATGTTCGGGATCGCCGGCACGGGCGTGCTGCTGGCGGGCCTGGAGCATCTGGACGACCGCTACCTGAAGGCCGTGGGCTACGCGACCAAGAGCAAGCGCGGCGGCTTCCCAAAGATGGTGCTGATCGGCGACATCGTCGGCGACGACGCTGACGCGGTGGCACGTGCCACGTCGGAAGTCGTGCGCCTGGCCAACGGCCGCTCGGGCGAAGGCTTCGTGGCCGTCAGCGCCGATGCGCGCAAGAAGTTCTGGCTGGACCGCAAGCGCACCGCGGCCATCAGCAAGCACACGAACGCGTTCAAGGTGAACGAGGACGTGGTGATCCCGCTGCACCGCATGGGCGAGTACACGCTGGGCATCGAGCGCATCAACATCGAGCTGTCGCTGCAGAACAAGCTGGCGCTGATCACGGCGCTGCAGGCCTTGTTCACGACCGGCAAGCTGCCGCTGGGCAAGAGCGACGACGCCGGCGACATCCCCAGCGCCGAGTTGCTGGAAGACCGTGTGCAGCAGGCGCTGGCGCTGCTGCGCGAGGTGGGCGAGCTGTGGCAAGGCTGGCTGGACGGCATCGACACCGGCTACTTCGAGGGCCTGCAGACGCATGAGCTGCGCGCCTCGTGGAAGACGCAGATCCTCAAGCCCCTGCAGGGCATTTTCAGCGGCGCGTCCTTCGAGCCGCTGCTGGCAGAGGTGCGCCGCATCCACAAGGACGTGCTGCGCGGCCGCGTCTGGGTGGCGCTGCACATGCATGCCGGCGACGGCAATGTGCACACCAACATCCCCGTCAACAGCGACAACTACGAGATGCTGCAGACGGCCCATGCGGCCGTGGCGCGCATCATGGTGCTGGCCCGTTCGCTGGACGGCGTCATCTCCGGCGAACACGGCATCGGCATCACCAAGCTGGAGTTCCTGACCGACGACGAGATGGCCAATTTCACGGCCTACAAGCAACGCGTCGACCCGGAAGGCCGCTTCAACAAGGGCAAGCTGCTCAAGGACGCCGACCTGCGCAACGCCTACACGCCGAGCTTCGGCCTGATGGGGCATGAGTCGCTGATCATGCAGCAGAGCGACATCGGCGCGATCAGCGCGTCGATCAAGGACTGCCTGCGCTGCGGTAAGTGCAAGCCGGTCTGCGCCACGCACGTGCCGCGCGCCAACCTGCTCTACAGCCCGCGCAACAAGATCCTGGCGACCTCGCTGCTGGTCGAGGCCTTCCTGTACGAAGAGCAGACGCGCCGCGGCGTGTCCATCAAGCACTGGCAGGAGTTCGAGGACGTGGCCGACCACTGCACGGTCTGCCACAAGTGCCTCACGCCTTGCCCGGTCAACATCGACTTCGGCGATGTGACGATGAACATGCGCAACCTGTTGCGCAAGATGGGCCAGAAGACCTGGCGCCCTGGCAACGCGGCGGCCATGTTCATGCTGAACGCGACCAACCCCGAGACCATCAAGCTCGCCCGCACGGCCATGGTGGGCATCGGCTTCAAGGCGCAGCGCTTTGCGGTGGACCTGTTCAAGCCGGCCGGCCGCAAGCAGACGGCCGCGCCCCGCGCCACGGTCGGCGCCGCGCCGATCAAGGAACAGGTCATTCACTTCATCAACAAGAAGCTGCCCGGCGGCCTGCCCAAGAAGACGGCGCGGGCGCTGCTGGACATCGAGGACAAGGACTACGTGCCCATCATTCGCCCGCCGTCGCTGGCGAGCGAGACCGAGGCCGTGTTCTATTTCCCCGGCTGCGGCTCGGAGCGCCTGTTCAGCCAAGTGGGCCTGGCCACGCAGGCCATGCTCTGGCATGCCGGCGTGCAGACGGTGCTGCCGCCCGGCTACCTGTGCTGCGGCTACCCTCAGCGCGGCTCGGGCCAGTTCGACAAGGCCGAGAAGATGATCACCGACAACCGGGTGCTCTTCCACCGTGTCGCCAACACGCTGAATTACCTCGACATCAAGACTGTGGTGGTGAGCTGCGGCACCTGCTACGACCAGTTGCAGGGCTACAAGTTCGAAGACATCTTCCCCGGCTGCCGCATCATCGACATCCACGAGTACCTGCTGGAGAAGGGCATCACGCTCGGCTCCAAGACCAGCTACCTGTACCACGACCCCTGCCACTCGCCGATGAAGCTGCAGGAGCCGATGAAGACGGTGAAGGCGCTGGTGGGCGAGAACGTCGTCAAGAACGAGCGCTGCTGCGGCGAGAGCGGCACGCTGGGCGTGACGCGGCCCGACATCTCGACGCAGGTGCGCTTCCGCAAGGAAGAGGAGCTGCGCAAGACCGAGACCAAGCTGCGCGAGAGCGGCAAGGTCGGCGCCGACGAGAACATGAAGATCCTCACTTCCTGCCCGAGCTGCCTGCAGGGCCTGAGCCGCTATGGCAACGACCTGCAGAACGGCCTGCTCGAAGCCGACTACATCGTCGTCGAGATGGCCAACCAGATCCTCGGCCCCAACTGGATGCCGGAGTACGTCGCCAAGGCCAACAACGGCGGTATCGAGCGGGTGCTGGTGTGACGCTGGCCGGCTACCTGCGGACTGCCCTGCGATGGCAGAGCGGGCGGCAGGGCAGCGGCTACGACAAGATGTTGCTGCTGACGGCGCGCTGGCCGCTTCCGTTCGACAGCTACCTGATCCGCTACCCGGCGGGCAGCGCCATCCCGCCGCACACCGACCCGGTGCAGGCCGGGCGCCACTACCGGCTCAACGTCGTGTTGAAGGCCTCGCCGCGCGGCGGCGAGTTCGTCTGCGCCACTCCCATCTGGCAGAGCCGGCGCATCAAGTTTTTCCGCCCGGACGCCTGCGAGCACAGCGTGACGCGCGTGGAGGGCGGCAGCCGCTATGTGCTGTCGCTGGGCTGGGTCCTGAAAGGCTGATCACATGACTTGCCCGCTCTGCACGACCGATGCCGGCCTCGTCGTCGCCCGGATGCCGCAGTTCCGCGTCGTGCGCGTCATCGATGGCGACGAGGCGCGGCGCTTCCCGGCCTTCTACCGCCTCATCTGGACGGCGCATGTCGCCGAGTTCAGCGATCTGTCCCCGGCGGACAGGCACGCCTGCATGGACGCCGTCGTGGTGATCGAGCAGGTGCTGCGCTCCATGCTCGCGCCGACAAAGGTCAACCTCGCGACGCTGGGCAATGTCGTGCCGCATCTGCACTGGCACGTCATCGCCCGCTTCGACTGGGACAGCCATTTCCCGGCGCCCGTGTGGGCGGCGGCTCAACGCGACGAGGTGCCGGGCGGCGCGGCGGCGCGGCTGGCGCGGCCGCTGGCGGCGGTGGACTCGGCAATAGCCCAGGCGTTCCGCCGTTGATTCGCACAATACCTGCGCAGGAGGTGGATGTCAGGCCGCTGGCGGGTCGGCGCTCGCCGTGTTCTCAGGCTGAAGTTCCGCAGCATTGGCAGCCACCCGGCAGCCTGTTCTCCCTATGACTGGAGTTGCGGGTACACCGGACGTGCCCATTGTTCGTTCAATGTTGCCCGGCCGGGTCAGGCGAGGCAGATCTGGCGGATGCGGAGTTCGAAGGGCCCGGCCTGGCGTGCCGCGATCATCAAGCCGACCTGGCGGATGCGTGCGGGGGGCCAGCGGTGGTGCGTCGGTGACCTCGCGTCCACGGAAGCTGGCGCGGAAGTCGGCCAGCGGCAGGTGCAAGGTCTGCCAGTCGGTGCCCTTTGGGGTGAAGCTGGCCTGGTAGTTCAGGCTGTCGAAGCCGTCGTCGGTCAGCAGGCTGAGCTTGAACTGCTTGTTTTCACCGCGCAGTTCGACCAGGAAACTCCCGGCGCCAGGCAGGCCCTGTTCGCCGGGGTTGGACCGCACTGAGGCGAAGCCACCGTTTTGCTCCAGCGAGACGTTTCCCTCGAACACGGCGTGACCTGCTGGGTCGTGGCGCAGTGTGCTGGGTGAGATGCCGCCCATCACGCGGTCGTCGATGGCGTGCCATGCGTTCGCTGCACTGGGGTCGGTGAAGTCAAACAGGGTCGTGAGCATGGTCGACGCAGCGCCAGTCCTAATGGCTGGGAAATCCGAACTGCAACGCACGCGCTCGGATGGCCCCGACCACACTGCGGAGGTCCATCGGCGCCAGCTTGTTCTTGTTCAGGAATGCCCGCCATTGCGTCTGCTTGGTCGTGTCGTCGGCAAATACGTCGCTCAGGCCGATGGGCATGGTGCCGGGTATGGCAGTCTCTCGGCGGGCAAAGGTCGCTCCGACCGCTTGCTGCAGTTCCGCATCGTCAAGCGTGTCGTCGCGCAGCAGCACGGCGAGGTCGAAAAAATCTTTCATGCGGGTATTGGTCATGCCCAGCACGGTCACGGCGTGCAGCTTCTCGGCGACGACCGTGGCCTTGGGGTAAGCGCGCAAGGTGGGTGCGGGGACGTCCGGCAGCAGGGTCGGGTAGGCGATGGACAGTGCCGCCGGCGTGACGGCATCGCCGAATCCAATGTCGATCTGCAGGGACAGGCGGGCGCCGTCGAGCGTGGCGCGCAGATCGATGCGCACGCCACCGTAGCCGGCGTCCTTGCGGATCGGTGCTCCTGCAACCGATCCCGGGTCGAACACGATGCCGTCGTCCCCTGCGATGCCGGCGATCGAACGGAAGACACCGACCAGCGTGGACACGTCGTCGGGGCCGAAGCCCAGCAGGTCGGCGTCGCGTGTCGGCCGATGCGGTTGGCCGTACCAGAGCTGGAACAGCAGCGCGCCCTTCAGCAGGAAGTTCGGTGCGTGCTCGGAGATCGACAGTCGGTAGAGCAGTCGTTCCAGCCCGTACCGGGTCAGGGTCAGGTTGAAGTCCTGCTTCGACGTGTCGGTGTGCTGCTTGAGCCTGGCGCGGATCGACGCAGCGCGGTTGGCGGTCATGCCGTGATGGCCTCGATGTAGGGGCGCATGACGTTGGCGACACGCCCGCGCGTGGCGTCACGCCAGAGGTCATCCAACGTGAACTTGCGTTGGGTCCAGCCGTCGCGGAGTGCTTCCAGCGCCACATCCAAGCCGATCTTGTTGCGGAACCGGAAGCAGTCGACGACGGTCCGGGCGGCGCTGAAGACCGGCACGTCGACGCCATCGATCGTCAGGCGATCGAGGCCGTCGGCCAGAGCTGCTTCAGACATGCGCACGACGCGGATTGCGGGGTGGTCGAGCCGGGGGATCGCCATGTGCGGCGGGATGGCGATCCAGACCTCGTGGGGGGCCTGTGTGCCAATCTCGTGGACCCGCAAGGCCGATAGCAGGCACACCACGCCTTTGGGCACGCGTGCTGAGATTTCTGCCAGCGAGCGGTGCTCGCTGATTTCTGCGCCCGGCAGGCCGTAGAGGCCGCGCGCCACGCGTTCGAGCTTGCCGGCTTGCACCAGACGCGTCAGGGTGATGGTCGGCAGCCCTTGTGGCTTCAGGTCACGCGCCCGCAGGAGGGTGCGCTTGCGCGCGAGGCGCAGGACCTGCTGCTCATGGGTTGAGGCAGTTTCCGTGGCGTCGGCCTTCATGGGTACATTGTGTTGCGGAATGACTGGGACAGTCAATTTCTACATTAAAAACGCAACATCACTGTGCGCGACATCTCGGGCTCCACCTGCCTCGAAAGACGACGTTCATCCGGGGCTACAGGCTATCGAGCAGGTCTTTGCTGGACGCTACGGTGACGATGTTGTCGAAAGCATGTGCGCGAGCGGAGTACATGCAGTCGACTCAATCAATAGCGGACTTCACATGGATCTGCGCGAAGGCAAACCTCCGCGAGTTCGACATCTGCGCAAATGCGAATGCAGTCGCGCAGTGGGTGGCCAAGTATGTGACCAAGGCCAATAACGGCGGCATCGAGTGGATGCTGAGATCCCTGCTCGCGCCGACCAGGCCGCTCCCGTGGCGGCGACGAAGTGCCGGGCGGCGCGACAGCGCGGCTGGCGCGGCCGCTGGCGGCGGTGGACTCGGCAATAGCCCAGGCGCTCAGCCGTTGATGCGGAAGCCGCGCGCGGCCGTGCGCGTCTCGCCGATGGTCGTCGCGTTCGGGTCGATGAAGTCCACGCTGAAGCGATAGACCTGCGTGCCGGCCGCCTGCTGGGCGCAGTCCAGGCGGTGCATCGCGGCGCGCACCTTGCGCGACACGGCCCTGGAAATTCCAGTCGCTTCGGCGGCGCCGACGCGGCCATTCTCCAGCACCAGCTGCACCTTCACCTCGCCATAGCGGCCCTCTTCGAGCCAGGCCTTGGTCAGCGCGCTGGCCAGCTGGTTGTCGAGGCCTTTGCAGGCGGCGTGCACGTCGTAGCGCGGCGTGGCTTCGACCACGCGGCCGTGGATCTCGACGCGCTCCAGCGCCTGGGCCTGGGCCAACGCCGGGGCGGCGGCGAGGGTCAGCAAGGCGAGGCCGGCGAACAGGCTGCGGGGGGTGAAAGTGGATGCGGACATGTGGAACTCCTGAGCGTTTCGGGTGGGGCTGCCGACGCGGAATTGCGTCGACTTGTGCTCAGGCTAGGTGCACCGTCGAGCGGGCCCAAGGCGAAGGCGATGAGTTGCCGTCCGCATGCGACGGCCTGTGAAAAAACGCGGCTGAACTGAACTCGCGACGAATGCGTGCATTGGGCGGCGCCCATGTCATTCGTCATGAAGCCTGGCTGGTTTGCCGCACGCATCAATCGCTTCGGAACGGGGTTCTCTTGGGAGCTTTGGCGGGCGTCGCATGCTTGAGTGGATCGAAATCCGCTCGCTGGGCAGCGAGTTCGTCGCTGTCGATCCGTTCAGCGAGGCTGTCGATGTCACGTCGGGTGACGCCGACACCCTGGAAGTGCTCCTTCCAGGTCTCCACAACCTGGATGACCGCCATGACCTCGGCGGCTGCCTCAGGCCGCCGCAGCCCGAATGACCCGCACTGGGACATCGCATTCGAGAGGGTCGAGTCCCGCCCCTCATCGCCACAGATGAATTCCTGATAGCCTTGACCCGAGTTGGTGGGCAGCACGTCATAGGCCGGCGCCAGCGTCAAGCGGCCGTTCGCGTTCGGACTCACGACCAGCAGTGCGTGGTTCTTCTCGTGGTCGTCCGTGTTGTCCATCAGGATGTTGAAAACCATGCGCCGAAACAGCTCGCGCGCATCGAGTTCGTGCTGGTTGCCGTGCGTGACGCCCACGCGCCGCAGCAGGAGCGCCAACTCCGGATAGCCCATCTCCGGCTCCTGGCCGGCGGGCGTTAGCGCCCGGATTGCCGTGCCTGCGGAGATGCTGTGAATCCGCTGGACACCCTTGCGGTCAAAGCGCCGGATGGCGATAGCGTTTTCACCCTGTAGCCTGATGACCTGCGTCTCGGCCGTGTTGATGCCAGCCTGCTTGGCCAGCGTCATCGTCGCGTGCTCGATGACTGGCGTGTCGACGGGCTCGCGGTTGTAGAACTTGATGACCCACTGCTCGCCATCGATCTCGATGAGGGCCTTGGGCTTGCCACCCCCCAATGGGCTGCCACCGCCCGCGATGATCTTTGCCTCGATGACCGTCAGGGGCTCCGAGGCCTCGATCTTGGCCGCGACCTCGCTGAGCTGCTGTACATCGGCCAGCCGAGGTAGAGGGCTGGAACTGCCCGGCTCGTAGACGGTCGCCGAGGTAGACACGCCGAGCGCGCCGAAGCGGTCGTCACCGGCGTAGTAGAGGTACTCCATCAGGGACAGTCGTTTGGGCTTGGCCACGCAGCGGATGACCTTTTCACCCCAGCGATCCGGCCTGGCATCGTCGACGGCACCCACGGCGCGGGGGACATCTCCTGCCAGCCGGTCCGGCGGCATGAACTCGATGTCGCGCAGCGGCAGGTCTTCGCTCAGTGCAAAGCCCTTGGCAAGCCAGTCGGCGCAGTAGCGCAGCGACACACCTTTGCCGGCGGCAACCGGCCGGAGCTGGCCGACATATGTCGGGGTGGACGGATCTCCCAAATGCCAGAGGTGCAGTTCGTCGTAGCGCATCTCAAGGGGTCTTCCCTGGAACTGGTGGATGCGATGGCGAAGGCTTGACCTTGCGACCGCGTGTGGCGCGACTGGCAGCCGAGGTCTTGGCGCGCTCCCTGCCCAGGGCAACGGCCTCACGGACATCCATCTCAATGGCTCCCTTGTCGTGCTCCGGGGCCGCGAGGTCGCCAAGTGCGCCGTCGCGCTGGATGAGCCACAGCGCCGTGGCAATGATGCCGATGCCGACGCCCGGATCGCCGGCCTCCAGCCGCATCAGCGTGGCAACGGTGACGCCCATACGCTGGGCCCAGGAGCGCAGTGACTCCTTGCGGCGAAGGCGAGCCACCGCGAGATCGCTGCCCAGCTTCTCGATGGCCGCTGCGGTTGCCGGGGGCAGCTGATGAAGGGCTTGGGCTGTCTTTGGCATTCTTATAGAATGCTACATAAATGTCGTTTATGTCAATATCTATAGTTACATATCGTGGGGGTCGCAACCCGCCCACAGAACTGTGGGCCCGCTCGCCGATGCGAGGGTGTTCGCCGATGCCACAGCGCGCCTGTCGTCCCTAGCATCGCGCCGCCGATGTACACAGACATCCGGCGACGCAAGACGAGGGGGCGGAGGATGAAGAAGATCGTGTGGGTGCTGGTGGCGTTGCTCACGGCGTCGGCGCTGTGGGTGCTGGTGGCGATTCGCACGCCAGCCCGCGCGGCGGTGTGCGAAGGCATGCGGGCCGGCATGCGGGTGCACGATGCGCAGTCGGCGCAGCGGCTCGCCATCGTCTTGCACGGCATGGGCAAGACGCCCTCGGACGTCGACCCGGTGGCGCAGACGCTGCTCACGTCGCCTCAGTACCAGGGGACGACGCGGGTCGTCGTCCCCGCGCTGCCGTTCTCCGTGCTGTCGACGGCCCGCGCCGAAGACGTCACGGCTTGCCTGCTGGAGGTCGTCGACCAGGAATGGCAGGCGCGCAAGACCGCAGGCCAGCCCTATCAGTCCGTGCTGCTGGTGGGGCACAGCATGGGCAGCCTGTTCGCGCGCAAGCTGTACGTGGTGGCGCGCGGGGAGCTGGCGTCGGCACCGTTCGAGAAGGACCTGCGCCAGGCGCTCGGGCTGGCGGAGGACAGCACCGCGCTGGTTGCGCCTCGGGAGTGGGTGGCCAAGGTGGAGCGCATCGTGCTGCTGGGCGCGATCAACCGGGGCTGGTCGGTGGACCATCACATGCCGCTGCTGCGCATGGCGCAGATGCAGGCGGGCCTGGCGTTCAACCGCTTCGTGCAGGCCGTGGGCGGCCCGCCGTTCGCCGTCATGTCGACACGCAAGGGCGCGCCCTTCGTGACGCAGCTGCGCCTGCAATGGCTGGAGGCGGTGGACTGCGCCGGTCGGCTGCAGGCGCCAACGTTGACCAACACCACCGGCACGCGTTGCCAGGGAGGCATCGACGCGCCCATGCAGGAGGTGGTGCAACTGCTGGGCACGCAGGACGACTTGGTGCGGCCGGGCGACAGCATCGATGCCGTGGCGGGCCGGAAGTTCGCCTACATCGAGGTGCCGCATTCCGATCACGGCAACGTCGTGGACATGGCCGCGAGCGCCCCCGCCGCTACACCCGGCCAGACGTTCAGCGATGAAGAACTGCGCGAGCAGCGGCGGGCGCTGAAACGGGCGGAGCGCTTCCTGGCGGCGCTGGACCCCCAGGGTGATCGCGACACCCCGCCGGAGCTGGTGACCGCGCGCGGCGACCCCGACTTCGACGTGAAGCACCTCGTGTTCGTGATGCACGGCATCCGCGACGAGGGCTTCTGGACGGAGCGCCTGGGCGGGCGGGTGCGCGACCAGTTGCTGACCCAGCCGGACTGCCAGCCCGGCGAGGGCAAGCCGCCTTGCAAGGTGAAGCTGGAGGTGTCGTCCTATGGCTACTTCCCGATGCTGTCGTTCCTGAAGCCCGGCGCGCGAGACGAGAAGGTCGAGTGGCTGATGGACCGCTACGCCGAGGCACGCGCGCAATACCCCAACGCCAAGTTCTATTACGTAGGGCACAGCCACGGCACCTACCTGCTGAAGGAGGCATTGAAGAAGTACGAGTCGGTGCGCTTCGAGCGGGTGGCGCTGGCCGGCAGTGTGCTGCGCACCGACCAGGACTGGCTGGCGCTGCTGAAGACCGGCCGCATCAAGGGCGTGCTGAACCTGAGCGCGGATGCGGACTGGGTGGTCGCGTTCTTCCCCAACGCGCTGGAGCAACTGGGCCTGCAGGACATGGGCGGTGCGGGCTTCTACGGCTTCAGCAAACACGACTCGCAGGGCTTCGAGCAGTTCCCCAAGGACGCCGCATCCTGGGTGGGCGGCGGCCACGGGGCGGCGGTGTCCGAGGACTGGTGGGACCACGTGGCCGGCTTCATCGCGACGGGCCGGCGGCCCACGCCGGATGGCGAACTGCTGCGGGAGAAGCCGCACTGGCTGGTCGAGGCCGGCGGGCGTGTGGCGCCCGCCATCTGGCTGCTGCTCGCGACCGTGGTGGTGCTGGGCGTCTGGCTCATCGTGCGCAGCAAGCTGCGCGAGTGGGCCAAGACCTTGGCGTTGATCAGCTACGCCGGAGGTGTCTGGTTCGTGCTGACGTCGGTGTAGGACCTCACCACACCGTCAGCGGGTCGCTCGCCACCATGCCGCTGCCCGCGCACATTGACGCCCAGCAGGTGATGGCGCTGTATGCCGGCCACGACACGTACGAGTAGTCGCACGTGGAGTTCAAGATCGACCTGGACCTCACGCGGCTGCCCTCGGGCAAGGTCGACACCAACGCGCCGGTGTGTCGGCTTGCCGCGCTGGCTGTGAACATGCTGCGGCTGATGGGCCAGCGAGGGCGCCGGGGGCTGACGCACCGGTGCGGCACGCGGCCAAGCGCCGGCGTATATAGATCAACGCGTCATCTCGGGCCCCGGTTCGATACGACTCGACGCGCGTCCCAGCGAGGGCTCCGGCCAACGCTGCGAGGCGGTGTCGGCTTGCCGGTCGTACTTGCCGACAACCTCTCGAAAAAACGGCGAGCGGCGAACAAAGCCTGCGATGTGGTCTGCAAGACTGCGGTCCTGCGGGCTTTGCGACTCCGCGAGGGCGCTCATGATGTTTGACCAGGCTTGCATCGCCTGCGCGCGGCTCTTCATGTAGTTCTCTCCCGTCCTGGTCGGCTCTGAGGCGGTGCGCAGTACCCCGCTTTCCTTTGCTCTCAGGCGCCAGAGCACCTCGTAGTTGCGGTTCTCGCCGCGCGTGGACTGCCTTGTTGCCTCAACGTCGGCACCGCGCGCGCGCAGCTTTTCCGCAAAGGTCTCTCGCCAGCGCAAATTTCCTACCCAGGGGCGCATCCTTTCGCCCGAGACGGCCTCGGCTTTGACGACAAGGTGAACGTGAGGGCTGGCCTGATGTTCATGCAGGACCATCACGTAGCGGTGCCCAGCCAGGCTCGCTTTGGCGAAGTCGCGCGCGGCGTCCCGGATGACGCCCGGGGAAAAACCTTCGGGAAGGGACAAGAGGATGTTGAAGGCCTCCCGGCGGCTTGAAACATCCTCGATCAAAGATCCGCCGTAACGCCACTGGTTGACGATGTCGTGTACTGAATCGCGTCCGGTCCGTAACTCACCGCGGTCATCTTCCATCTCAAGCTGGCCGTTCCTGCTGATGTAGCGGAAATGAGCCGCAATAGCCCGCATGCCTCGGCCGCCGCCCGCGAGCTTCACGATTACCTGAGGCGCCTGCCTGACTACGGTGGCCTCGATGCGTCTACGGACGCTTTCCGCACGCACGTGCAGCGACCCGTGCAGCCTTGGCGGCAGATCCGGGCTGACGATTCGGTTCTGCGGAAAAAACAGGCGCTCTCCCCACTGCACCAGGACGGCGTCCACCCTTTGACCGTCCATCATGTTGGCCTCCTCCAGACTCTGACTGCGGTGAGGGTTGCCGCCGCGACCTTCAGGTGGGCTTGAATGTCACTTGTCAAGGACTGAAGCTTGGCTCGATACCCATCAATCTGAGTGGATGGCGCTGAGCTGAGAAGGCGCATAAATGCGTTGAGATCAGCGGTTGTCGCTGCAAGCTGATCCGTCGACGCCCGCAGCGCGGAAACCAGCGCGGCATGATCTGATGGCATCGCCGCAGGTGGGTCGCCATCCAACAGTGCTCTCAAATACTCGGGCTTAGAGACGCCAGATGCCCTCGCGCAGCTCGCCAACTTCAGATCCTGCGGCGTCGACAGACGCACATTTACCTGGGTGATCAAGCAAGCCCTTGGTGCTTGGATTTCCGACAATGCGCCCGGCTCGATTGCTTCCTCTCTGGCCATGCGGGCCAACTCGCTGCGTACGAGGCCGGCGGGTGTCGTTCCCCTGCGGGCGGCCAGGGCCCGAACATAGGGGCCGAGGCCGCGCAGTCTGACAGAGAGTCGGTCTGCCTTCACCAGCCCCTCAGTCCGTTCTGTGCCTTCAAGATGTTTCGGGATCGGCGTGACAGCTTCGTTTGCCGAGCCGCTGAACGCTGGAGACTGACAACCTGCCGAACTCGGCGTTCTGATCAGATTCGGTGAGTGCATCAAGGGCTCCTCGTTTCGTTGCCGTGCTGCAGCTGGCCCAGGTCCGTGAGACTCAGTTTCCGCGCAAGTCCGTGGTCACGGACATTGGCGCGGCTTGATAGATCTCTATTTCGACTCGTCGGTTGAGGGCGCGACCGGAACTGCTCGAGTTGTCCGCAACGTGGTCACCTGCGGGCTGGTAGGTCGCGCGGATGCGGGTCGCCTGCACGCCGGCTGCGATGAGGAAGTCGCGCACGGCTGCTGCCCGCATGCGTGCAACTCTTGCTTCTGCGGCGGTATCGGAGACGCCATCGGTCCTGCCGCGCACTGCGATCAGCGGCGCAGATTTCGCGTCATCGATCAGTGCCTTGGCAGCCTGAGCGGGCAGGTTGAGTTGGCCGCTCCCGAACTCGAAGTGCACCGTGTGGACACGATTGCCTGGTGAAGACTGTGGGTCGTGTGCCTGCATGTTCGCCAGTGCCTGCTGCCAGGCCTTGATGTCGGCCAATGCCATGGCGCCCGACCTGAGTCGGTCGGCCTCTGTTGCGAGCAGTTGGCTCTTCGCGAGGTCGTGCTTGCACTGCTGAAGTCCAATTGCAACGACTGAGTTGGCGGGGCGTCTGGTCGATTCGTCGACGGTGGGTGGCTTGGGGGCCGTACCGCAGGACGCAAGCATCGCAGCCAACGTCAATGATGATCCAAGCAGCAGTAAGTTGCGCATGGCGGTCTCCTTAGGTTCGAATGCCTGGAAAGCGGCCGCTGTCTTCTGGTGGCAGCCGATCCGTCGCCACTGAACGCCCGCCATTGCTTGTGTCCGCGGCAATGCTGCGGCGGTCGGAGTTGTCGGGGCTTCCGAAAATGTCGACAAGGACTTCGGCCAGGCGTTCGTTCTTGCCGTCGATGTTCGCGCCGCGCTGGTCCTGCTGCTGCGGACCAGCCGGCTCCGTTCCACCCTGCGGTGCCCGCCTCTTGTCGAAGGTCTGCCATTGACGCTGAACCCGGGCCAGGTGGCCATGCACGTCCATCACCGGCACGGTGGGCGGAGGAAGCAGGCGTGCCAAGAATTCGTTCTCACGGTAGTAGCAGATCTTCTCGCCGAGGATGGGTTTGCAGTTTTCGAGAATGATGGCCAGGCGTGCGCTGCCCAGCTCTTTGATCTCCTGTGGCAGTAGCAAGGCCCTGCGTTGGTCGCTCTCGTTGCGGCTAACGCTGCTATGACCGTGCGCACCGAACGAGCTGCTGCGACCACGCGATGTCGCCAGCTCGGTGAATTGCCCGAGCATGGCGCTGTACTCATCGGCGTCGCGTTGTTCTCGCGGCGCATACAGAATCTGCAGGCCATGGTTGGTGGCGAAGGTGCGTGCCTCCTTGTCGCCATAGACAGAGTCGAGTTGCGACATCGCCTGCACGACCGTCAGGAGGCGCAGGTTGTAGCCGGCCAGGAAGGGGGCTGCGGTGACGATCGCGGCAATACGTCCGAGAGCAGTGAACTCGTCGTTGACCAGCAGGCACTGGAACTTCAGGGTTTTGTCTTGCTGCGGCAGATGCTCGGTATTGAGGCTGATCAGCTGCGACAGGAAGAGGTTCAGCAGTGGACGGGCGTTGGCCAAGCGATTTGGCGGTACGCGCAGGTAGATGGAGATTCGACGGCGGCGGACATCTTCCAGCCGGAAATCGTCTGCGCTGGTTGCTGCATCCACGATGGCATCCGCGAAGATGGTCAGCGGGGCCAAGAAGGTGGCGACGATGCTTGAGAGCGTGTTTTCGGAGGTGCTCAGAACACGTTGCAGCGCCTCCCTGCATTCCTCGCTGAATGGTCGTTGCGTGTTCTTACGCGCGGCAACTAGTCCGTCCACATGATCCCGCAGCGGCCGTCCCTTGCCGGAGGCTTGGCGCAGCATCTCGCCGACGGTCCGTGGCAGTTCAGGCGTCTCCAGCAACAGCAGCCCCAGGGCCAGAAAAAGGTTGCGTGCCTGGTCATTGAAGAAGGCCTCGGATGGGGTGCCGCTGCCGTCGTTCGGATAGAACACCTGGCCGATGCTCAGCAGGTCGCCGACGCGATGCATTGGGTTGGACCGAACGGCGGTGAGTGGGTTCCAACGGTGGCTACGGGCGTGGCCGTCGAACGGGGAAAACGCATAGACGGGTTGTCCGTGCGCCGAGCGATACCCAGCGGTGATGTCAAAGTTCTCGCCCTTGATGTCGAGGACGACCACGGAGTGCGGCCAGTTCAGCAGGTTGGGGATGACGACACCAACGCCCTTGCCGCTGCGCGTGGGTGCCGAGAGCATCACGGACAGCTGGCCGCAAAGGCTCAGGTATTGGCCTCGGTAGCGCCCAACCAGGATGCCCGGCTGTCCACCCGATGTCAGGCCGGCCCTGGCCACTTCGGCTGGCGTGGCGAATCTCGCATCGCCGTGCAGTGGGCGCCTTCGGCGTGCTGCCGCGACCATGCTTGCCGGTAGCACCACCAGCAGGGCACCCGCTGCTGCAGCCATCGAGCCCAGGAGCTTCTTGCGAAGCGCGGGTTCATCGGCATACAGCTGCCAGTAGCGAATGATGCTGGTCAACCTGGCCTGCGCAGGGTTGGCCTTGTTCAAGAGCAGGAACAGCACGGCAGACAGGTATAGGGCTGCGCATGCAAGCGCCGCGTAGGCCGCCACCGCGAACGCCACGGCAGTCACTTTGCGGCTGACCGACCATGGTGCAGAGGGCAGGGGAGGGCTGCTCATGACGAACACGCTCGGCTGGCACCCGCGCTCGCCAGCCTGTGGGCGCGAGGGACATAGTGCATCTCGGAGATAAACCGTCTGTGCCCGTCACGGTCGAATTGCACGACGACGTCGACGACGAGGCTGAGCAGGCGCTTGATCTCTTCCATGGCGAGGCCGCCGCCGGCGCCGGATTCTCGAATCATCAGCGCCATCTGCTCGAAAGCCAGCCCGCAGCTGCCCGAGTGGACGCTGGTGATGCTGCCCGGATGTCCGGACGCAGCCATACGGACGAAGTGAAAGCACTCGTCACCGCGAACTTCCGCCAGAAAGATCCTGTCGGGCTTCATGCGCAAGCAGGCTTCCAGCAAGGACTTCGCCGTCACGCGCGCCGCACCCTGGCCGTCCTTGCTGTAGAACAGGTGAACGGCATTGGGGTGGTTGGGCAGGGTCAGCTCTGCAGCGTCCTGGATCGTGATCAGGCGTTCATCCCTCGGCACCTCCTCAATCAGCCCCTTCATGAATGTTGTCTTGCCTGAACCCGTACTGCCGCTGACCACAATGGTTTGCCGCTGGCGGACGGCCATGCGCAGAAAGTCGGCGTAGCGGCGCGCTACAAGCAGCTTCACGAGCGCCGTCTCGAACGGCTGGACCGCGCCGGCGCTTTGCGCCGCTGAGGCGGTGAGCGCAAAGAGGCCCTCTCGCTCGAAGTCGTCGAGGCGCTTGATCAGCAGCGAAGGTTTGCGGATCGTGATCGACACGGTGCCGCGCGGCACTGCGGGCGGAATGGCGAACTGCACGCGCTCGCCGGTGGGCAGCGTGGCAGACAGAAGTGGGCGCTCTTGGTTGACCTGCTGTTCGCAGAACGTTGCAACAGCATGGGCCAGCGAAAGGCAACGTTCCTGTGTCATGTCTTCAGCGGGGACCGAAACCCAGCCCGACGTGGTCTCGACCATCAGCTGGCCAGGCTTGTTGACGCAGACCTCGAGGACGTCAGGTGCGTCCAGCTGCTCGCGAAGCGGGCGAAGAAACTCGATCACCGAGGTGGCGTCACCCTGCCACACGGGGTTTGCCAGGCTGAGTTCCAAGCAGGTGTCCATGGCTCAACGGTCCGGTGCGTTGCCGGCAGTGGGCACCAGCTCGTAGACGGACGAGAAGTCGACGTCCCGAGCGACGTAGATGCCGACGATGGCGCCCTGGTTCTGGTAAATCAAGGGCGGAATGTTGATCGTGCTGTCCAACACCTTCTCGGCCAGCTTGCTGGTGTTGGACGTCGTGGACGGCAACACGAAGGTGTCGCCCTGGCGGTCGTTGGATTGGTTCTGGATGACGAGCTTCACGGTGTCGTCGATCAGAGAAAGCAACATGGCGGCACCGACGCGTTCTGACCAGCGGCGGTCGACGTGGCCGTCGATTCCCGACTCACCCAGCATGCCCGTCGCGGGTGAATCCAGGTCCACCGTGACGCCCAAGGGGGTGCGTAGGCGTGTCCACAACACCGGAATGCGAACCGTACCCGGCCTGACCGACGTGATGCGGTACTCACCGTCCAGATGAGAGCCCCGTTCGATCAGCAGCACACGGCCGTCTTCGCTGTACAGGTTGCGCAGAACCTGGCAGCCAACAAGGCCAGACGCCGCGCTGATGATGCGGGTCTTCAGGGCGCAGGTGAACGCGGTGCCCTTTGGCAGGATCAGGCTCCGGGTGCCAAGCATGCCTGCGTGGACCTTGGGCGCCGACGTGCCTAGAAGCTGCCCGCCGAACAGTCCGGGTGGTGGCGGGTGGCCCGCGTCGACCGCGCCACGCCCCATCGGCAAACCCAGCATTGCGCTGGGTGGATCCGCTGCGGAGCTGCCCTGGGTGGAGAACTCGGCAGTCTTTGTCAGGTTGTCCAGCAGTCCTTGCAACTGTCGCTGGTAAGCCTGCAGGTTTCGCGAGGTCGCTGTGATGGGGTCCGTTGAGTCGGTCCCGTCGTCGACCGGTTCATTCGGGGTGCTTTCGGTGTTCTGGGCGTTCTGAGTCGTCTGCCGGTGAGCTGGCTCACTGGGTTGCCTGGCGTTGGGCCGGACACTGACGAGCATGACTGGTGCGTCCTCGGGCAAAGAGGCCTTCGCGTCCTTGCCACCCTGCCGACCGTCGCCTGTATGGCGTATGCCGAGGGGCTCCGCAAGTTCTTCCTCCGTCGGCGTGATCGCCGGTACCTTCAACTCGGGCGTCGTTTTTGTAGCGCTCGCTTGCTGCGCAGGCATCTCAAGCTTGCGCGGCTCAGTCGCTGCCGCCGTGGGGATGTCCCGCGTCTGCTTGCGGCCCTGTGCGTCCGGATTGCTTCTGATGGTCGAGTAGCGCTTGATGGCAAAGGCTGATACCGCGACCAGGCTCACGATGAGCAGGGCGACGGCCAGCAAGCCTTTCGTGGATAACGCCGCCTTTTTTGGCGCAGCGACATTGGGGATGCCGAACTCACCTGGCAGTGGCGCGAGGGTGTCGCCCTGACGGCTGTTGCCGTCGGGATGGCCTCCCGGGGCGGCGTCATGTGCGCCCGCAGTCATGGCCTTCCCACCTTGGTGGTCGCAGCAGTGACAGACTGCTCGGGTTTGAGCATCCGTTCAACGCCGGGAACCGTGGTGCCATGGTCGGATGGCACACCTTCGAGATCGAAGGCTTCGTTCCAGATGCCCACCACGGCAGACCCCGCCCGCAGGACGAGGCGCCGGCTGACGCGGTCCACCACCAGCAGGTCTTCCTCCATGCGCGTGTTGACGAGGGTTTCCTGGCCATCACCGAGAACATGGAACACGGCAGGCACCTCGCGGTTTGCGGGGAAGCGCAAGTAGGTGAACCGCCCGTCATCGAAGAGCAGCGTGGGGACGATGTCCTCAGAGCCCTGACCTTCGGCGAGGCTGTACTGGGTGTTGACAACCTTGGGCTTGGCCTGGAGACGCTCGGCGACGAGCAGTTCGGGCGGCGGCGGGAGTGGGATGACGGGCAGTGGGGGAAGCTGCAAGCTGACCGGTGGAATGGGCCGCGCGGCAAGCGTAGTGGGAGTGGGTACCTTCACGATGAGTCGGTAGATCGGCTCCCGGCGGTCGCCATCAGCCAGCACCACCAGCCGCAAGGCGTGGTGCCGACGGTTGGTGACGATGGCCAGGTTGTTGGCAGCACCCGCGGTGCTCTTTGGCTTCACGAACAGTGTTCGCCCGCCGGGCTGTGCAGCAATGCACCACGCGGCGTCGGCCTTTGCGCAGTCAGCACTCAAGCCAGCGCCGACCTCGGTGATGGTTTCGTCAGCACCCAGGACCACCAGCGTGACAACACCGCGCTTGACCGGCACGGTCACGACACCGCGGGGGTCGTACATGACCTCGCGCAGGCGCGGATCGTTGGAGCCACTGGCTGCGACCAGCGCGGAACCCAGCAGCAGCGGGAACGCGACGATGGAGCGAGGTGTGGCGTTCATGGCCTGGTCTCCTGGGGCGCTGTGTTGATCTCCGGATCGGATCGGTACGCCGTGACGACGAAGCCGAATGGGTTCTCCAGGCGATCCCGTTCCTTGGCGAGAACCTTGGGCTGGTACTGGTAGACGACGGTGGCGACGTGGCGGGTCGTGACATCAGCAAGGCCGCGCTCGGGCTGGCGGACGACCTTGTCGTAGGTCACCGTGGCCTGGCCCTCGTTGCCTGTTCGTCCCTCTGCCGCCAGGCGCACGCCGACAACGTTGATGCGCCAGTCTTCGGTCCCTGCCAGCTTCTTGTGGAGCGCGTCGGGGCCTTCGAACAGTCGGCTGAAGTCGGCGAAGACGCTCGGCACTGCCATGCGAGCCACCTGATCGAAGTCACGCTGAAGGAACTGCCAGCTGTAGCCTTCACGGGCACGTAAGAACGTCGCGAGGTTGTGCTTGTCCATAGCCTCCAGCGCCGGGATGGTCTCCACGTCCAGACGTTGCTGCACAGTGACCTCGCCGGTCACCTTGTCGACAACGATGGGAATCTCGACTGTCCGGCGCAGTGGGCCCTGTACGAACACGGCTGCGATGCCGATGAGGCCCAGGGACATGCCTGCGGCGGCCACTCGCCATGCACGGCGTTCCGATCGTTCGAGGATCTCGGCGTGATCGACCTCCCAGGCACGATTGGCGCTGATGGCCGTGTCGTCGGGCTCTTCCGCCGGGCAGTCTGCGGTTTTGCTTGGCAATGCAGCAGCTGTGCCTGTCGTCATGACGGCGCTCATGGGGGGCCTTTCTGGTGTTGTCCGGCGGTGGTGTCCGGTGGTGGTGGGGGCGGTATCAGCGCAGGAAGTTGGAGACCTTGCCTGTGCGGCTCAGCATTTCGTACTGACGCTCACGGTCGCGTGACCGCGCAATTCGGTCCTCGCTTTCGGCCATGCCCTGCAGCATCTGGACCTGGGACAGCTCGTGGGCCAGCAGCGCGTTTTCGGCGCCAATGCGGGCCTGGACTTCCTGGACTGACTTCTGGTCAGGCGTAGCGTTGATCTGGCCCATCAGTGCCTGGATCTGGCTGAGGCGGCCTGACGCACGGCTCATGGCGTCTTGCAGCAGCCCTTTGTGCTGGTAGGGCTGAGCGAGCGAAGCCTGGCAATCGGTGCGCGCGCTGCCGATGCGGTCCAGGCAGTTGTAGACCATGACCGCGTCGCGCAGCGTTTTGCCGGTGATGCCGAGGCCGCCGTAGCCAGACGCAGCGATTGCCTCGAACTGCTGGAAGGCCTTCGCGGGTATGTAGTTCATCAGCCCGGTGCTGTGGAAGATCTTTCCCAGGTTGCGCACACCGTTGATGCTGCTCAGCTGCGCTTGCAACTGCATGATCTGCTGGACCTGGTTGTTGATTTCGGTGATGTCGTTGATGACCTGCTGGACGGTCTGCGCGAGATTGGCGACGTCGATGACAGGGATGCCACCGGCATGGGCGCTGCCTGCACCTGCGACGGCCAGCAAGGTCGCAGCGAGCTTCTTCCGGAGTTCCATGGTGCTGTCCTTTCGCTGTGGTTTCAGATTTGCCCTCGGCGTGCCGCGAGCTTGTACGCAGGGGTCCTTGCGAAGCCACGCATGGCTGCCACGGCTGTGCCAGTTGCCCGGCCCACCGTGTAGCCGGTGCCGTTTGCGTGGCTGTCGACCCGGCCACTGGCGCGTGCGGCGTTGCCACCATGAGTGACCCGGTTCCCTGACCTGTAGCCCGAGATCACGCGCATGTTCTGGATCATCTGGATGCCCTGCTGAATCGCAACGCCGCCGGTCAATGCCGAAGCCAGGCTGGGCGCCTGCAAGCAGATGATGGCCATCAGGGTCATCAGCACGCAGTAGCGCGTGGACTCCCCCAGCACGTTGAATGTGCCGCCCAGGAAGCCGCCGCCGTCGTTGATTGCCTGAAATATCGCCAGACCCATGTAGTTGCTCAAACCTAGGGCGAAGAAGGCGAACCACGAGAGCACGACGGCGTTCAGCAGCATCGACAGCCAGCTGTCGAAGAAGCGCGCAGTAGGCCGCCATGCCAGGCACAGGATGAACATCGGCCCCACCGCGATGACGAAGGTCAGCATCAGCTTCGAGAGCGTCACGACGAAGAGCGCAATGCACAGGAACAGCACCGAGCCAAACGAGAAGATGACGGCGGCGAGCAGCAGGTCGAGACGGAACATGCTGGCTTCCTTCATGAGGTCAGCGGTCTGGGAACTCGCTTCGTCGTTGAATTTGTCCAGTAGTTCGTAGGGGGTCGAAACGGTCGACGCAGGTATGTCGGCCGGCACAAACGTAGCGGCGACCCCCATGGAAAGGGCATTGGCGGTTTCGGCGATGTTGGCGATGTAGAAGCCGCTCTGCAGCGACAACGCCAGTACGAGGCCGATCTTGAAGACCTTCCAGACGAACGCTGGTACCGGTTCGGGCGCTTCGCCTCTGACAACCGCCCATCCGTACAGAGCGATCCAGAGCGTCATGGCTGTCAATGCAATCGGCGTGATGGCAGCCGCCAGCGTGGTCACCACGCCAAGGACATAACCATTGAGGACGGCGTCGAACTTCGATCCAGCCCAGGCGAACATGTTCTCTCCTATTGCGAAGCGTCGTACGGCAGGTTCGCTGGCGGTCGCGCGAAGATCGGCACGCACTTGCTTCTCAAGTCGGGGTACTGACATTGCAGCCAAGTCGAATCTGACTTGACCACCCAAAGTCGGCGAAGCTTCGTGGCGCCGTATGTTGATGGTCGGCAACTGCCGGCGCGGGCGTAGACCTCTGTGCATTCAACGAGGCCGTGAGATGTCTCTACCATGCGCCACGGCCCAGGATGGCAATTGCGGTCGGCTCTGCAGGGCTCGAGCTTGCCGGCGGACCCGCTCCTCGGAAGCGGCGGCGTCTCCACAACCCGCTTCCCACCAGGCTGCACGCGGACGGCCTCGTTGCCCTTGACGAATTGCGCCTGTGCCGTGGTTATGGATACGAGCGCGGAGACGGTGAGGAATCTGGCAGCGATGCTCATGCGTCTCTCCTTGGGTTGCGATGCCGGCGGTCCTGTGCCTCGCGCAGCAGAACGGGGAGCCATCGGTCGGGATCGTTGCCGTGCTGAGCGCGGATGGCATCCAGCAGGGCCACGTTGTCCGTCGTCGCCGAGAGCACGGTGATGAATTCCTCCAGGCCGGACAAGTCCAGCTCGCAGATGGCGCTGGCGTGGCCTTGCTTGACGAGGAAGCGGTGTCCGCCCCTGGCGCTGAGGCTGCGGACGATCTCGAACTCGGACTCGCTCAGGCCAAACCCGTCGACGTACTCCTCGCGAACGGCCTCGGGGTTGGCGAGGAAGATCTTGGTGACGCTCTGCTCCACCATCGTGCGACCGATGGGATGTTTCAGGACATCCGATGGGCTCTGTGTGTCGAAGATGCCCAGGCCGTTTTGCTTGCGGATGGTCTTCTGCTTGTGCTTGGCGAACTCGCTGAACACTTCGTGGTCCAGCGCCTTCCAGAACTCGGAGATCACGTAGATCAGCCGCTCGCCGTTGACCAGCTCTTCCATCACCTGCAGCAGGTACATCATCACCGGCGTGCGGACCTCGGGCAGGTCCAGGAACTCGGTCGTATCAAAGCCGATGACGCGCTCCGCAGCGAGGTTCTGCAAGCGGTCCGGCGCCTCGTCGAAGACCCAGCCGAGCGCGCCGCCCTCGCACCAGCGACCCAGGCGTTCGAAGAGGCTGTTCTCGCCGGCCTTGGGCAGGTTCTGCCGAACGGTCGACATGCGCCGCAGCGGGGCCGGCATCATGGCGACGGACTTCACGGCTTGCGAGATGGCTCGCTCATCGCCTGGCATCAGCGGCATCGCAGTCGATGCGATCAGCGTCCGGACCAGTTGTTCCCAGAACTGGACGCGCCCCGGTGTGGTTTCCCACTGCAGCGGATTGCAACCCGTGGGTTTGCCTGCCTCCAGGGCGAAGTAGATGCCGCCCATGGCGCGCAGCGCAATCTCGCAGCCACGGTCGAGGTCGAACAGCACCAGGCGCGGTGCGGGGCTCCATTTGCGGGTGAGTGTGAGCAGGAACATCTCCAGCGTTGTCTTGCCAACACCCGTCGAGCCGATGAGCAAGGTGTTGCCCGGCAGCTTCTTGTCCTCGGAGTCCTCGTCCTGCGGGCTGCTGTGCAGGTTCAGGTAGAACGGCTGGCCGGACGGCGTGCGCAGCAACGCCAGAGCCTGTCCCCAGGGGTTGCCGTCGCGCTTGCCGCAGGCGAAGTTGTGCCCGCTGGACAGCGCAGCGAAGGCGCGGGAGGAGAGCTTGGCGTCCCTGGGGCGCCACCGCCAGTTGCCGGGCATCTGGGCGAACCACGCGGCGTCGGCCACCAGATCGACCGGCGCCAACTGCAGGCTGGAGGATTCGCCGACGGCGCCGATGGCCTGGGCGGCACGACGGCCCGCGTCCTGGGCATCGGCGCCAAACACCACGAGCGAGTAGTGATATTCGCCCATGCAGAACTGACCATCGCCCAGCTCGTTCAGTGCCAGGTCCATGTCCGCGATCTGGCTCGTGACGACGTCCTCGCTGGCAATCAACTGGTCACGCTGCAGTTCCAGCGCGCGCATGGCCTCGCGACGCGGCAGGATCGAAAAACTCTGGGTCTCGATGAACTCGCTGGGCTCGTAGAGCAGCGCGTTCAGGATGCCGGGCTCGACGGCGTCGGCGTACTCCTTGATGTCGACCAAGGCAGCGCACCGGCGGCTCTCGCCGTGACGCAGTTCGAGCTTGTCGCCGCCGAAGGTCAGCCTGGCTGTCGGCAGCGTGCGATACAGCGCGCTGGCGGTCAGGGGGACGGCGCGCCAGCTGCCGTTGACGAGATAGCCGAGGAACTCGGCCACTTCTGAGTAGAGGCGGCCTGTCTGCTGGCGGCTGCCGAGCAGTCGCGGGCCGAACGAGCGCAGCACGCGGGCCACGAGCGACGAGCGCTCTTCCATGACGCGAAGGGCGTCAGCCTGAGCCTCGGCGATCGCAGCGCGAGTCCTCTGGCGCGGTTGAAGGGCGCGGCCGATACGCGAGACATTGGGGCGGTAGACCAGCGTCAGGTAGAGCTCGTTGCTCATCATGACCCGCTGGCTCAGGTTCTGTTGGTAGGCCCGCGAGAGGTCCCGGGCAAAGCCCGCCTCATCGGGATCGTCCAGACGATCCTCGACGATGCGGTGCAAGCGGTGCGTCCAGACCGCCCATTGGCCGCCAGCCAGGTTGCGCAGCAGGCTGCAGATTGCCGCGTGGCGCTCCGCGATGTGTTGCTCGTCGGCGCATTCGAACGTCACGCCGTCCAGGCGCCAGACTCGCAGGTAGTCGCCGCCGCGCGTGATGACATCATGGTCACTGACCAGCGACGAGAAGGGGACGAAGGCTGCCAGCGGGTTCTCGTCCTGGGCTTGACTCCACAGGCGTGGTCGGCAGACCTGTCTGCCGAACCAGCCACTGCCGGCGCCGCCGTTAGACATGCCAAGCATCGCGGGCTCCTTGGTACAGGGTGGGTGAGTAGCTGCGTGCGTGCCAGAAGCGACGGTTGCGGTCATGCAGGCCCAGCTTGACGGCCATGAACATCTGATGTAAGCGCTGGTCGTCCTGGGCGGTGACCCATCGCATCCACAGCAGTGCTGGCACGATGCTCAGCACGACAGCGAGTGCGATCCACCAACTCAGCAGTGCGCCGCCCCACATGATCAGCAACATGCTGATGCCAAATAGCAGCACCAGGGGCACGAGCGGGACGCCCATGCGCATGGCTGGGCGCGTGGCGCCTTTGTAAATCGCTTCTGCCAGCATGGCGGGCCCCCATTCAGCTGACGAGGTAAGACGCCATCGCGCCGGCCCCGCCGATCAGCGTGGCACCGATCAACACGTTGGCAACGTCGGACAGCCGCGCCCCCTGAAAGATCATCTTGAAGCCAGCCCAGATGATGGCGATCGTGACCACAGCAATCGAGATCGTCACGAGGATGTCGTTGACGTTCATGACCGTGTCGTTGATCTTGTCGAAACCCTGAGCTTCGGCGCGGCGGCATGCCGTGACGAGCGTTACCAGCGTGGCTGCGGCGCAGCGGCTCTTGAGTTGTCCAAGTCGGCTCATGTCTTCTCCTTCGGAAGGGCTGGGGGGATGGGCTGCTTCATGCCGGTCGCTGCCCTGACGACCCGTTGCACGTAGCCGTGCTCGAAGCCGGTGGCGAAGTTGCCGCTGTAGTAGCAGGAGAGGGCGCGTCGCAGTGCGGACTGTCTTGAGCGATTGCCTGGCGCGCCGGCGCGATCAAAGCAATCAGCCAGGATCTCCTGCATGGCGGCCAGGTTGGTGCAAGGGTCGAACGCAGACTCCAGCGTCAAGTGCAGCCGGGCGAAGTTGCGAACGTTGATCTGCCCCAGGCCAACGCTGAAGTTCCAGCCGGCGGTCTGCAGAGCTCTCGCAGTGGCGAGTGCTTCGGCTTTGCTCCTGGGCTGCCGGTTGAGCTGACCACCAACGACGCCGATGGCCCATGGGTTGAGGCTGCTTTCGACATAGACGAGAGCTGTTGCCGTGCCGGTGTGGATTGCTGGCGCGCAGGCGAGCGCCAGGGACGTGAGCGCGGTGGCTTCCATGGCGGGCGCTCAGTCGGTGGTTGGCGAGGTAGCCCGGCGCAAGGCCAGCCACACGGTGAGTTCAGCGTCGAATCGCTCGTCCCAGGAGCCGAGTTGCAGCTTGGCGGCAGGGGTGTACTCCGTCACGGAGTCACCATCGAGGGACCACCAGGTGCGTGCAAACGGCGCGCCTTGCACGGTAAGCGAGATCGCGCCTGCGTAGTCGCAGGTGTAGGTCGGGCCATTCGGACCATCGAGCATCCGCGTGTACTGCTGCGGGCAGAACGACGGTGCACTCGACCAGTGATGGGATGCCGAGTTGCCTGGGCCGGCCATCGCGCATGTCGGGAAGGCCTTGCCGCGAGCCAGATCGCGGAGCACTTGCCGCACCGGTGGAACGCACTGGGAAATGGATTTCCAGCTGGGTGCAGCAAGACACAGCAAGACCTGACACCCGTCGACTCCGTACGCGGGCACTGATCCCGCCATGGCGACGCACAGCGCCGGCGCACGACGACAAAATTGGCGTAGTTTCACGAGCCAAGTCGGATGTGTCGTGGTCCCGCGATCGCACCCTTCGAGTAGTGAGTTCAACTGCAGCGGCTTCAGCATGATCGACCTCTGTTGTGAAGGGCTGTGCAGCCCCTTCAGAAGGGCTCGTCCAGAGCCATGAGGTCAATTTAGGAAAAGGAAGCAGTTGGGCGGTAGCTGGATTCGTGTCGTTTTCCAGCTGCCGACGCGGTGTTTTCCACGACTACAGGGGCGTCGGTAAGGCTTGACCCATTTGTCTTGCTCCGGTTCAGATCAGTCCGTACAGGCGGGCAAGGCGCGCGGCCGTTCTTCGATCCGGAGCACTCAGCTTCGCGCACAGTTTTTGGAATCGACAGTCGACGGTCTTCGCCTCGATGTTGAGGGCTGCTCCAATGTGCTTGCTCGTGTGGCCCGCTTCCTCGTATCGAAGGAGATCGAGCTCGGCAGCCGAGATCCGGGTGCTCGCCAGCAACTCGCTGCGCATGAAGTTGAGGTGCCAGCGATGCAGCTCCATCGCAAGTGCCCGTGCCAGGACGCGCACGACAGCGAACGCTCCGTCGTCTTCGAAGAAGCCAAGGTTGTGCGAGCCCAGGCAGAGCATCCCGACGCGCGAAGCGCCAGCGTTGGTCGGGGCAGGGACGATGACTGCCGAGGCGAAGCCGAGAGTGGCGGACGTCGCTGCGAACTCTTCCTCATCTGGTAGGACGTTCAACTCGGTGCCGCGAATCGGCTCCGTACCGTGGAGCGCATGCCTCAGCCAGGGATCGTGGTCGTGCCAGGCCCGTCGTGTGTATTCGACAGCCCAAAGCGCATCACAGGCCAGCAGCCAGCGATAGGAGCAGCGGGTGGCGTCATCACGGATGAAGCTGAGGAATACACCGGCGTCGGCGCCGAGGAGCTGAAGAATCTGATGAAAACTCTTTACCGCAGTAGCTGGATCGGGTGCGTCGCCCAGGTGGGTCAGGCCCGTCAGGATGCGCGCTCCGTAGTCAGGAGCACTTGTCAGCGTCGACAAGCTGAAGAGGTCAGCCGCCGATGCACAAGACTTCATGGCCATGACGACACAGTTGATCGAACAGCATCGGATCGTCGAAACGGACCGGCTCGCTGGCGCACCAGCGGTCAAACCGCGCGGGACTGTCGAACAGCATCTGAAGCACGATGCGTGGACCGTACGAGCGGCAGTGCGTCCGTTCGACAAGCATGCCCCCAGCAGCCGGGCGCATGGAGAAGGTGAGGGTCGCGTCCGCAGATGAGACAACGCGCACGCTCTGGCTCGCTGGCGCGATGTTCATGGTTGCCGGTCGTCGCCTGCGGGCCATCAGCGCGGCGCTCTTGTCGCCTAGCGGTCGCGCTGGTTCCTCGATGAGATCGAGGCGCCGATGTGCGGAGCCATCCTGAACATCGAAGGGCGCAAGCCCTCGCTTGTAACGGTATTGCTTGTCTGAGCTCATCCCTGCTCCTGACCACCTCCGGCCACGTCACGCTCTCGCCGGCGGCTGCTTCACAGCTGGCCGGTGCGTGCCTCGTGGGCCATTGCAGACCTCTGAGCGCGAGATGTCCAGAATGCTTCGTAGCAAATTCAACACACCAGTTACATCGACTGGGGTGGCTGGTTTGTCCCAGGGTATCCCGGCAGTCTGTGCTTCACCGAACGTCCAGATTGATGGTCAGTTCGTTCGGCCATTTACGGGTCCAGGCGCCGTAGCCGTTCCTGTTGTCGAGCGTCCCACAGGAAGCTCGTCCATCACGAGTGCCGAACGCCTGAACGCACTTTTACGGATTGTTTCCGTACAGTCTCCACGTTAGTGTGTTCGGTGTCCTTGACCTTGAACGGCGCCTTCTGGCCGACGATCTTGCCCTTGTTCCACGGCTCGCGAGACAGGGTGTTGGCTGCTGGTCCCATGATGGTCTGCCATCGAGTTGAGGGCCAACCAGCATGCGCCTGGACCGCCCGGATCGATAGGTGTTGCGCGTCGGCGGCTTGGATGCGGATTGGCGGCGTAGCACGTTTGCTATACATTCAGGCGATGCGCTCCGCCACCTTTCCCCCCATCCGCGTCGAGCCTGAGGTTCGGGCCGAAGTCGAAGCCGTCTTGCGGGACGGTGAGTCGCTGACCCAGTTCATCGAGCAGGCGGTCGTTGCGGCCGCAGCTTGGCGTCGCGTGCAGGCGGAGTTCGTCAGCCGCGGTGAGGCGGCGATCGAGCGTTGGAAGCAAGAAGGCGGCGGCCGTACCGTCGACGAGGTCATGGCTGGCTTGCAGGGGCGCCTTGACGACGCGAAACGTCGAGCAGCTGAACGCACTGGCCGGTGAAGCCCGTCTACAGCGTCACGCTGCTCGAAGAGGCAGTTGCGGACCTTCAGCGCCTGGAGGACTTCGCCATCGAACGTGAGCTCGCAAGTGAAACGCCGGATTGGACGACGCCTCAACGCGCGCTCGACGCGATCAGCGAGGGGATGCGTCTACTCTCCTGGTCGCCTTTCACCTGCCGAAAGGCGGAGCTGGGGAATGGCCGCTCGCGTGAATTGGTCGTGCCGTTTGGCGGCGCGGGCTATGTTGTGCTGTTCGAAATTGTCGGCAACGACGTGGTCGTGGGTGCTGTTCGGCACCAGCGCGAAGAGGACTACCGGCCCTGAAATCGGGCACTAGGCCAGCCGGCCGACGCAGCGAGGCGCCGGCTCGTGTCGGCCGTGCTAACCGCCTTTTTGAGTCACCTGGCAGCTTCGTGCCCAAAGTGGCCGGTCGCACGCGTTCACTTCACCTCGACCTCTGCTGAAAATACCAGGCCGCCGTCCTGGCTGGTGGCTGTCAGCCTCGCCTTGCCCCGCTTCAGTGCGGTGAGCTGGCGCTCGCCCGCGTCGAGGCGTACGACGCCCTTGCCCTCCCACTCGTCGAGCTTCAAGCTGAAGCGCTTGTTGGCCGCATTGGTCGGCGCCACGAGCGTCGTCACTGCCGTCGCCTCGCCGACCTTCAGCACCGACTTGGCCAGGTGGACGTAGACGCCCGAGGCCCGCACCACGCCGTCCGCATAGAACGAGGCCGGCCGGACCGAGGTCTGCATCAGGCCATGCGGGCTGAGCGCCACGATCTGAGCGCCGGGCTCGTGCGGCCATTTGCCGAACACACCGCCCTCGGCGATATCGAAATAGCGGAAGTCGTTGCAGTCGCCATTGGGCATGCCGCCCCAAGACCAGTTCAGCCAGCCGACGCCGTGCTCCTGCAGCATCAGCATGGCCTCCAGGTAGGGTAGAGGCTTGGGGTCGGCGCACTGCCCCATGCGGGTCACCGACGGTCCCTCGCCCACTACCACGGCCACGCCGTGCTGCCGGCCGGCCTCGACCACCTTGCGGTAGTTGTCCAGCGCCTTGTCGGCCGGCCAGTAGGAGTGGGCCGAGAAAATCAGGTTGCGCAGCGGGTCACGCTGGAGCAGTGCGGGCGCCACGCGCAGCAGCTGGTCGATGTTCTGCCCCCATCCGGCCGCGTCGATCATGATCGGTACTGTGTAGCCCCAGCGGCGCAGGGATGCGACGGCTTGGTCATATGTGGCCAGGAAGTCCTCGTCTGTCACGGTGCGGTCGCCCGCCTCGTTGGCGATGTTGAGGATGGTCCAGCGGCGCTGCGCCTGGATGCCCGCGATGAGGGCCGGGTCGTTCCAGAAGTTCACGCAGCCCTGCAACGCCTCGCCCCACTTGCCGGTGGCGTTGTGGCATTCGGGAATGGCCACCATCTTGCGTGCGATCGTGGCTTCGATCAGCTTGAGGAGGTCCGCGCTCGACCCCTTCTTGTGGTCCCACACCAAGCGCAGACTGTTTGCGCCGGTCTGGTCGATCTGCGGAATGAGGGTCTTGCCCAGCGGATCGTTCGACCACACGAACATCTCGTTCAGGCCACGCATCACCAGGCGCTCGCCAGCGGCGGTGTAGATCTGGCCGCGTGGGTCGACGTGGATGGTGTCGGGTGCGGACCGGACGGCGCCAGTAGCCAGGACGGTGAGCAGGGCGGCGGCGGTTCGAAGGAGTGGGTGCATCGGTATTCTGGGAGGCAACACGGAGGGGGCCGGATGAAAGGCGCGGCGTTCAGCGGTTCAACCGGCGCATCATCCACTGCGGCGCAAGCCAGCTCACTTGCGCTGCGTGCCCACCGAGATTCCTGCCTCGCCGCGGTCGAAGCGGCAACGCCGGCGCAGGAGCGGTGACAGGTAAGCGATGGCAGCTTCGTTGCCCCAACTGCGAAGCTGGCCACGCGCCTCATACAGGGGCTCCCGCTGCATAGCAGCTACTGAAGTGAATCAGGGCAGGCAGGCGGTCGCTTTGTGCCCAAAGCAGTAGCTCGCTGCGCATCGACCAGCCGCGCGATCAGGCCGTTCTGTTCAATACGGGTGCCTGAACCGCGGCAGCCTTGGGCGGCGAGGCTGTGCTTTTGAGAGCGAAGAACCCGGGTCGATTCAGCCGCCGAGCACGTGCATGTCGGCGCGCTCGGGGTGCAGCAGCCGCAGGCGCTCGCGTTGCTCGGAATAGGCGTCGCTGCGGCCGCCCCAGATCTCGGCGAGGCGCTCGCGCAGCAGCGCCTCGCTGCCGTCGGCGGCCCGCAGCAGCGGCCGCAGGTCATGGCCGTGGGCCGCGAACAGGCAGGTGTAGAGCTGGCCCTGGGCCGTCAGCCGGGCACGCGTGCAGTCGCCACAAAAGGCGTGGCTGACGCTGCTGATGAAGCCGACCTCGCCGCCACCATCGGCATAGCGCCAGCGCTCGGCCGTCTCGCCACCGCGCGTGGGCTGCAGCGGCTGCAGCGGCCAGCGTTCGGCGATGCGCGCGCGCAAGTCGGCGCTGGGCAGCACCTCGCCCAGCTGCCAGCCGTTGTGCGTGCCGGCGTCCATGAACTCGATGAAACGCAGCACCATGCCGCCGCCATAGTTGTCGCGGAAATGCGCGGCCAGTGGCAACGCCTCGCCGTCGTTGACGCCGCGGCGCACGACCATGTTGACCTTGATGGACGTGAAGCCGGCGCGCTGCGCGGCCTCCAGCCCGCGCAGCACCTCGGCAACCGGAAACCCGACTTCATTCATGCGCTGGAACACCGCGTCGTCCAGCGCGTCGAGGCTGACGGTCAGGCGGTTCAGCCCCGCGTCGCGCAGCGCCGGAGCCTGGGCGGCCAGCAGGCTGCCGTTGGTCGTCAGCGCCAGGTCGGGCGGCGTGCCATCGAGCGTGCGCAGTGCGGCGAGCTGGCTGATGAGCCGGGGCAGGTCGCGGCGCAGCAGCGGCTCGCCGCCGGTCAGGCGCAGCGTGCGCACGCCCAGGGCCAGCGCCTGGCGTGCCACCTGGGCGATCTCCTCGAAGTTGAGCAGCTGCGCCTGCGGCAGGAAGCGGTGGCCGGGGCCGAAGCGGCTGCGCGGCATGCAATAGCCGCAGCGGAAATTGCAGCGGTCGGTCAGCGAGATGCGCAGGTCGCGCCAGGGGCGCTGGCGACGGTCGCGCAGGGCGCCGTCCAGCGGCGCCGGCGCAGCCGGCTCGACCCGCGCCGTCGCCGGGCGCGGCATCCAGATCAAAGGGGCGGTCCTGGCGTCCATGCCGGCATTCTGGGCAGCGGCCCTGCGCGGCGCATCCCGCCGTGGCACGAGGCCGGCGGGAGGTGGCCTAGTCCGTCTGGCCGACCCCCGCCTCGTCCGTCGGACGCTCACGCCGCTATGGCGACGCGATAGTGTGTCGACCATGAACATCGAACATTTCAACGACCTGCTCGCCATCGCACGCGCCCAGCCCGAGCCGCAACGTCTGCTGATGGTTTTTGCCACGGCCGAATGCGAGCCCGACGCGACGCCCGAGCAAATGGCCGCCCACGCGGCCGGCACTGGCGGGGCGCTGCGCCCACTGATGTGCGTGGACAAGGATCCGGCCGAGCTTGCCGACTTCGCCGCCCTGGCCGCGGAGGCGCGCGCGGCGGGCCCCGGCTGGCAGCTGGTGTTTACCGCCGCTCTGGCCGGCCGCACGACCAGCACCGAGATTCAGCGCATGCTGGATCTGCTGGTCAAGCGCGTGGAGAGCGGCGAGTTCGGCGGGCTGCTGCCCTTTGACACGGCCGGTGAAGCCGTCCTGATCGGCTAGCCGGCGGGCACGCCGCTCGCATCCAGCCCGGCGTCTTCGTCAAAGACGCGATAGGGGCCGGTGCCGGCGTTGTCGGCGCGAGAGGCTGGCACGAAGGCGCCGACGCTGACATCGAAGACATGGACCTCCCCGTCCTCGATGACGTAGTGCCATCCATGCAGGGTCAGCGCCCTGGCGTCGACCTGCTCGCGCACCATGGGGTAGTCCATCAGCCGCTCCAGCTGCAGCACGATGGCGCGCTGCTCGGTGCGGCGCAGCACCTCGGCGCCCTGCTCGGCCACGGGCAGCACCGCCTCGCAGCCGAGGTCCAGCCAGCGCGCCAGGTTCTGCGCTGCCGCCGGCACTTCGCCGTAGAGAGCGCGGATGGCACCGCAGTGGCTGTGGCCGCAGACGATGATGCGTCGCACCTGCAGGGTGAGCACGGCGAACTCGATGGCCGCTGCCGTGCCGTGAAAGCCCTGGCTTTGGTCATAGGGCGGCACGAAGGCGCCGACGTTGCGGACGAGGAACAACTCGCCCGGGCCGGCGCCGGTCAGCAGATAGGGCACCAGGCGCGAATCGGAGCAGCCGATGAACAGGGTCAGCGGATGCTGGCCCTCGTCGACGAGGTGCCGGAACAGCGAGCGCTGCTGCGGGAAGGCGTCCGTCTGGAAACGGCGCAGGCGTTCGAGCAGCTCGTCAGGCATGGGCGCCTTACTGCACCAACGGCGATGTCGCCTGTTGAAGTTCGACACCCTGCAGCCGCGCATCCGCCGCCAGCGTCTGCAGATACTGGCGCAGCGCGCTGATCTGATGCAGCTGGCGCATGCGCTGGGCCACCGCGTCGCGGACCTGCTCAAAGGCGGGCAGGCGGCCAGGCTCGCGCGCATCGACGGCGGCGATGTGCAGGCCGAAGCGGCTGTGCAGCAGGCGCGGCAGCACGCCGATCTCGGTGCGACCGAACAGCTCGCGGGCGAACTCCGGCGCGCAGTCGTCGGCCGTCAGCCAGCCCAGCTGCCCGCCGTCTGCGCCGCTGGGGCAGTTGGACAACGCCTTGGCGGCGGCGGTGAATGCGGCCTGCTCGCTGGCGCGCAGCTCGATGAGGTGGGCTTCCGCGCGCTGGCGCAGCCGCACGACATCGACACCCGGTGTGACGCCGAACAGGATGTGGCGCACCTGCACCCGTTCGCCCTGGGCATAGTGGCGCGTGTTGGCATCGAAGTGGCGGCGGCTGGCCGTCTCGTCGGGCTCCGGGCCAGCCAGTTCGCGGGCGATCAGCGCCTCGATGGCCTGGCTGGCCGCCTCGCTGATGGCGCCCTCACGCGGCGCGGGGTCGTCCTGGGCGAGCAGGCCAAGCTGCATGGCGCGCTGGCGCAGCAGCTCGGTGCAGGCACGCTGGCGCAGTGCTTCGTCGTCCACGGCCTCTTCGGGCGAGGCGATCTCGATGTCGTTGACATGGGCCATGGTGGACTCACTTGGGCAGGTTGAGGCGGCGCGAGCGCACCACTTGGTAGGGCCGGAATACGTAGGCCACCGACGCGAGCCCGCTCCATACATGCACCAGACGGCTGAAGGGGAAGAGCAGGAAGATCGTCATGCCCAGCACCATGTGGACCTTGTAGGGCCAGTCCAGCGGCACGAGGGCGCTGGCGTCGGGGTTGAGGGTGACGATGCGCTGGGCCCAGTCGGCCAGCACCAGCATGACCGAGCCGTCGCTGTGCGAGAAGGAGTAGGGCAGCGTGATCAGGCCCAGGCTGAGCTGGATCCACAGGATCCACAGCACGGCAAGGTCGGTCTTGTGGCTGGTCAGCCGGATGCGCGGGTCGGTGTGGCGGCGCCAGATCAGCATCGACAGCCCGACGAAGCAGACCAGGCCGGCGATGCCGCCGGCCACCATGGCCAGCATCTGCTTCTGCGCCGCGCTGATGACATGGCCGTAGAAGAAGTGCGGCGTCAGCATGCCGACCGCGTGGCCGACGAACAGGAAGAGGATGCCGACGTGAAAGAGGTTGCTGGCCCATTTCATGCCGCGGCTGCGCAGCATCTGCGAGCTGTCGCTCTTCCAGGTGAACTGGTCGCGGTCGAAGCGGGCCAGACTGCCCATCAGGAAGACCGACAGGCAGATGTAGGGGTAGACGACGAACAGGAAGTTGTGAACGGCGCTCATGCCTGCGCTCCCGGTTGTTGAGGGCTGTGCTTGCGCACGATGTGGATTGGCTGCGGCTGCTCGGGCCGCGACTGGCCGGCCGTGGAACAGCCGCCGAAGGCTTCGGGCTCGGCCCAGGCCTCGTCGAGCTCGGGCTCGGGCGGGATGTCGACGCGCTCGGCCCGCTCGCCGGCCAGCTCCAGCGCGGCGGCCAGAACGCTGGCGTACGGGCTCTGGCGGCGCTTGAGCGCGCTGAAGATGGCGCGAACGACATGCGCGATCTCCTGCAGGAAGTCGCGCGCCTCGCGGGCGGGCTGGGTGCTGGCGAACTCCAGCACCACGGCCAGGTGGTCGGGCAGCTCGCTGGCCGTGAGGTAGAGGCCGGCGCGCTCATAGGTCTGCTGCAGGTCGACCATGGCCGGGCCGCGGTCGCGCGAGTCGCCGTGGATATGCTCGAACAGCAGCAGCGAGGTGCCGCGGCCACGGTCGAAGAGGTCGACAAAGTCGGCCTCGACCGCGAAGGGGTCATCGCGGTGCAGATGCTCCAGCAGTGCGCACAGCTCGTCGAGGCGGGCGGCCGGCAGCGCGGCCTCGGCGCGCAAGGCCTGCTGCAGCTCCGGGACGGCGGCGCGCAACGCCGCATCCGGGTAGCGCAGCAGTGCGGCGAGCACGCGTAGGCTGTAGGGGGCGTGGGTGGGTTTGTTGAACATGGCGACCCTCAGATCGTTGCCTTGATGGGGATGGTTCGCTTCTTCTCCGAGCCAAAGAGGCTCGTTTCCGTTACGCCCTCGGAGCAGCCGTTGCCGAAGCTGAAGCCGCAGCCGCCGCGCACGTTGAAGGCGTTCTCGGCGTACTCGCGGTGCGTCGTCGGGATGACGAAGCGGTCCTCGTAGTTGGCGATGGCCATCACGCGGTACATGTCCTGCACCTGGGCTTCAGAGAGGCCGGCCTGGTCGAGCACGGCCAGGTTCTTCACGCCGTCCACGTGCACGCCGCGCTGGTAGGCACGCATGGCGAGCATGCGCTCCAGCGCGCCGACGACGGGCACCGTGTCGCCGGCGGTCAGCAGGTTGGCGAGGTATTGCACGGGGATGCGCAGCTGCTTCACGTCAGGCAGCTCGCCCACCTCGCCGAGCTGGCCGGCATTCGCCGCCGCGCTGATGGGCGACAGCGGCGGCACGTACCAGACCATGGGCAGCGTGCGGTACTCGGGGTGCAGCGGCAGGGCCACCTTCCAGTCCACGGCCATCTTGTAGACGGGGCTGTTGCGCGCCGCCTCCAGCCAGTTCTCCGGGATGCCGTCAGCCCGCGCCTGCTCGATGACGGCGGGGTCGAAGGGGTCGAGGAAGAGATCGAGCTGGGCCTGGTAGAGGTCCTTGTCGTTGGGCGTGGCGGCGGCCTCGAGGATGCGGTCGGCGTCGTAGAGCAGCACGCCCAGGTAGCGGATGCGGCCGACGCAGGTCTCGGAGCAGACCGTGGGCTGGCCCGCTTCGATGCGCGGGTAGCAGAAGATGCACTTCTCGGCCTTGCCGCTCTTCCAGTTGTAATAGATCTTCTTGTAGGGGCAGCCCGACACGCACATGCGCCAGCCGCGGCACTTGTCCTGGTCGATCAGCACGATGCCGTCTTCCTCGCGCTTGTAGATCGAGCCCGAGGGGCAGCTCGCCACGCACGCCGGGTTCAGGCAGTGCTCGCACAGCCTGGGCAGATACATCATGAAGGTGTTCTCGAACTGGCCGTAGATGTCCTTCTGGATGTCGTCGAAGTTCTTGTCCTTGCTGCGCTTGCTGAACTCGCCGCCGAGGATCTCCTCCCAGTTCGGGCCCCACTCGATCTTCTCCATGCGCTGGCCGGTGATGAGGCTGCGCGGCCGGGCCGTCGGCGCATGCTTCATCTCGGGGGCCGACTGCAGGTGGTCGTAGTCGAAGGTGAAGGGCTCGTAGTAGTCGTCGATCTCCGGCAGGTTGGGGTTGGCGAAGATCTTCATCAAGAGCTTCCACTTGCCGCCCTGGCGCGGCTCCAGCTTGCCGTCGGGCTTGCGGATCCAGCCGCCGTTCCACTTGTCCTGGTTCTCCCATTCCTTGGGATAGCCGATGCCGGGCTTGGTCTCGACGTTGTTGAACCAGGCGTACTCGACGCCGGGGCGGCTGGTCCAGACGTTCTTGCAGGTCACCGAACAGGTGTGGCAGCCGATGCACTTGTCCAGGTTCAGGACCATGCCGATCTGTGCGCGTACTTTCATGATGAGGATTCCTCTGTGTCGATCGCTGATGCGTGCGGGCGCTCCCCATGCAGCATCACCAAGGCCGAGGCAGCGGTCGTGGCCGTCACGGCGTGGAGTTCATTGGGCGGGATGTGGCACAAATCCCCGGCGGTCATCCGCAGCGCCTTGCCATGCACCTCGAAGGCCATCTCACCTTCCAGGCACTGGATGACCAGGGCCTGGGGAACACGGTGTTCCTCCAGGTGCTCCCCGGCGCGCAGCACCAGGCGAAAGACATGCAGCCCGGGGACCTTCACCAGGGTGGTGGTCTTCTCTTCGGCGATGCGCTCGCCCAGTGGGCCGGCATACACCACCGCGCCTGCCGCCGCATGCATCAGCGCCATATGCCGTCCCCCTTGTGCGCCGAATGCGGCCGCATCACGGGTTCTCCCCTTGGGCCTGATAGGCGGGCGCCAGGTGGTCGTCACGCGGCGTGTCCAGCCAGTCCACCTTGTTCATCTTGCGCACCACGACGAACTCGTCGCGGTTGGTGCCGATGGTTCCGTAGTAGTTGAAGCCGTAGCTGTACTGGGCGTAGCCGCCGATCATGTGGGTGGGCTTGGTGACGATGCGCGTCACCGAGTTGTGGATGCCGCCACGCACGCCGGTGATCTCGCTGCCGGGCGTGTTGATGATCTTTTCCTGGGCGTGATACATCATGGTCATGCCGGGGTTCACGCGCTGGCTGACCACCGCACGGGCCGCGATGGCGCCGTTGATGTTGAACAGCTCCACCCAGTCGTTGTCCTCGATGCCGGCCGATTTCGCGTCGTCCTCGCTGAGCCAGATGACAGGCCCGCCGCGGTTGAGCGTCAGCATCATCAGGTTGTCGCTGTAGGTGCTGTGGATGCCCCACTTCTGGTGCGGCGTGATGAAGTTGAGCACGATCTCGGCATTGCCGTTGGGCTTGATGCCGTGGATGCCGCCCGTGGCCTTCAGGTCCACCGGCGGGCGGTAGCTGCTGAAGCCCTCGCCGAAGGCACGCATCCACGCATGGTCCTGGTAGAACTGCTGGCGGCCCGTCAGCGTGCGCCATGGGATCAGTTCATGCACGTTGGTGTAGCCGGCGTTGTAGGAGACCTTCTCACTCTCAAGCCCGCTCCAGGTCGGCGAGCTGATGATCTTGCGCGGCTGCGCCTGGATGTCGCGGAAGCGGATTTTCTCGTCCTCGCGATGCAGGGCCAGGTGGGTGTGCTCGCGACCGGTGGCCTTGGACTGCGCGGCCCAGGCCTTGACGGCGACATGGCCGTTGGTCTCTGGCGCCAGCTGCAGGATGACCTCGCAGGCATCGATGTCGGTCACGATGCGCGCGCGGCCGGCGGCGTCCACGCCGTTGAGCTCGGCGAGCTGGGCGACCTCGGTCTTGGTGTCCCAGCCGATGCCCTTGCCGCCATTGCCCAGCTTGTCCATCAAGGGCCCCAGCGAGATGAAGCGCTCGTAGGTGGCCGGGTAGTCGCGCTCGACGACGGCGATGTTCGGCGCCGTCTTGCCAGGGATGAGTTCGCACTCGCCCTTCTTCCAGTCCTTCACGCCGAAGGGCTGGGCCAGCTCGGCCGGCGTGTCGTGCATCAGCGGTGACAGCACCACTTCCTTCTCCACGCCCAGGTGCCCGACGCAGACCTTGCTGAAGGCCTTGGCGAAGCCCTTGTAGATCTCCCAGTCACTGCGTGACTGCCAGACCGGGTCCACGGCCGCCGACAGCGGGTGGATGAAGGGGTGCATGTCGCTGGTGTTGAGGTCGTTCTTCTCGTACCAGCTCGCGGTGGGCAGCACGATGTCCGAGTAGAGGCAGGTGGTGCTCATGCGGAAGTCCAGCGTCACCAGCAGGTCCAGCTTGCCCTGCGGCGCCTGGGCATGCCAGCGCACCTCGTTGGGCTTGGCTTCCTCCGCGCCCAGGTCCTTGCCCTGCACGCCGTTCTCGGTGCCCAGCAGGTGCTTGCAGAAATACTCGTGGCCCTTGCCGCTGGAGCCCAGCAGGTTGGAGCGCCAGACGAACATGTTGCGCGGCCAGTTCTGCGGCGCGTCGGGGTCCTCGCAGCTCATCTGTAGCGAGCCGTCGCGCAGGCCCTGCACGACATAGTCCTTGGGCGCCATGCCGGCCTCGGCTGCGTCCTTGACGACCTGCAGCGGGTTGGTCTTGAGCTGGGGGGCGCTGGGCAGCCAGCCCATGCGCTCGGCGCGCACATTGCAGTCGATGAGGCTGCCGTCGAACTCGGCGCGCTCGTCCGCCGTGGCCAGCGGCGACAGCACCTCGTCGACATTGAGCTTCTCGTAGCGCCACTGGTCGGTGTGGGCGTAGAAGAAGCTGGTGCTGTTCATCTGGCGCGGCGGGCGCAGCCAGTCGGTGGCGAAGGCCAGCGGTACCCAGCCGGTCTGCGGGCGCAGCTTTTCCTGGCCCACGTAATGCGCCCAGCCGCCGCCGCTCTGGCCGATGCAGCCGCACATCATCAGGAGGTTGATGACACCGCGATAGTTCATGTCGCAGTGGTACCAGTGGTTCATCGCGGCGCCGATGATGATCATCGACTTGCCCCGGGTCTTGTGCGCGTTCTCGGCGAACTCGCGCCCCACGCGGATGACCTGCGCACGCGGCACGCCAGTGATGGCCTCCTGCCAGGCCGGCGTGTAGGGCGCGTTGTCGTCATAGCTGCTGGCGCCCGAGCCCCAGCCGCGGTCGATGCCGTATTGCGCGGCCTGCAGGTCGAAGACGGTCGCGACGATGACCTCACCGTCCTGCGTCACCAGCCGCGAAGCCGGCACACGGGCGCAGTGGCTGACGCCGTCGGCTTGCGGGTTGGGCGTGAAGTGCGCGCTGGCGCTGCCGGCGAAGTAGGGGAAGGCGACATCGACGATCTCGTGCGCCTGCTCGCCGTCCTCTACCAGCGAGAGCTTGAGCTTCACATCGCCGCCGCCCTCGGCCTCCCTGGCCTCCAGGTTCCACTTGCCGGTGTCGTCGCGGCCCTCGGCACCCCAGCGGAAGCCGATGGAGCCGTGCGGCAGCACCAGGCGGCCGGTGGCGTCGAAGGCCAGCGTCTTCCACTCCGGGTTGTTGCTCTGGCCCATCTGGCCGGCCAGGTCGCTGGCGCGCAGGTAGCGCCCGGGCACGCGGGTCTTGCGGCCGTCGGGCAGGGTCTGCTCCTGCAGCAGCACCAGCAGCGGCAGGTCGGTGTAGCGGCGCGCGTAGTCGTCGAAGTAGGGGCTGCGCTGCTTGAAATAGAACTCGTTGAGGGCGACGTGGCCCATCGCCATCGCGAGCGCGGCATCCGTGCCCTGCTTGGGGTGCAGCCACAGGTCGGCCAGCTTGGCGACCTCGGAGTAGTCGGGCGTCACGGCCACCGTCTTCGCGCCCTTGTAGCGCACCTCGGTGAAGAAGTGGGCGTCCGGCGTGCGCGTCTGCGGCACGTTGCTGCCCCAGGCAATGATGTAGTTGCTGTTGTACCAATCGGCCGACTCGGGCACGTCGGTCTGCTCGCCCCAGACCTGCGGGCTGGCTGGCGGCAGGTCGCAGTACCAGTCGTAGAAGCTCATGCAGACGCCGCCGATCAGGCTGAGGTAGCGGCTGCCCGCCGCGTAACTGACCATGGACATCGCCGGGATGGGCGAGAAGCCGATGACGCGGTCCGGCCCGTGCTGCTTGATCGTGTAGACGTTGGCCGCAGCAATCAGCTCGTTGACCTCGTCCCAGGTGGAGCGCACGAAGCCGCCCATGCCGCGCACCTGCTGGTAGTCGCGCCGCGCGCTCTCGTCGCTCTGGATCAGCGCCCAGGCATCAACCGGGCTCTTCGAGACAGCCAGCGCCTCGCGCCAACGCTTGAGCAGGCGGCCGCGCACCATCGGGTACTTCACGCGGTTGGCGCTGTAGAGATACCAGCTGTAGCTCGCGCCTCGTGCGCAGCCGCGCGGCTCGTGATTGGGCAGCTCGGGGCGGGTGCGCGGGTAGTCGGTCTGCTGGGTCTCCCAGGTGACGATGCCGCCCTTGACGTAGATCTTCCACGAGCAGGAGCCGGTGCAGTTCACACCATGCGTGCTGCGCACGATCTTGTCGTGCGCCCAGCGGTTGCGGTAGGCGTCCTCCCAGGTGCGGTCCTCGCCGGTGGTGACGCCATGGCCGCCCGAGAACACCTCCTTGGGCAGCTGGAAGGCGGTCAGTCGATCCAGGAAATGGGACATCGATTTCTCCGTTAACAGGACAGTGGGGCGTGCCGCCGGCCGTAGAACCACCAGCAGATGGCCATGCAGCTCAGGTAGAACGCCAGGAAGCAATACAAGGCGGCCTCGGGGCCGCCAGCCAGCGCGATCGCGCTGCCGAAACTCTTGGGAATGAAGAAGCCGCCGTAGGCACCGATGGCTGAGCACAGCCCCAGCGCCGCGGCGCCCTGGGCCTGGGCCTCAGGCAATGAACCTTGGCTTTGCTGCGCTTCGCGCACAAAGCCCATCGGCACCATGCGAAAGGTGCTGCCGTTGGCAATGCCGGCCGCCAGGAAGATGAGCGTGAAGCTGGCGACGAAGAGCGCCGCGCCGCCCTCGCCCGCCAGGCTGGCAAGCACGCCGACGACACCCAGGGCCAGCGCGCCGAAGCAGGCCAGGCTGATGCGCGCGCCGCCGAACTTGTCGGCCGCCCAGCCGCCCAACGGCCGTGCCAGCGCGCCGAGCAGCGGGCCGATCCAGGCCAACTGCAGCGCGCCGTCCAGCTCAGGCAACTGGCTGCGCAGCAGCAGCGGATAGGCCGCCGAGAAGCCGATGAAACTGCCAAAGCTGCCCAGATACAGCCAGCTCATCAGCCAGCTGTGCCGGCGCGTGAAGAGCTGGGCCTGCTCGGTCATGCCGACGCCAGCGGCGGGCAGATCGTCCATGCCGAACCAGGCGGCCATGCTGGCGAGCGCGATCAGCGGCAGCCACACCAGGCCGGCATTGGCCAGCCACAGCCCGCCCGGTTGGGCGGGCAGGCCGAAGAGATCAAGCGCGATGACCATCGGCACGGCCCACTGCACCAGGCCCACGCCCAGGTGCGCGAAGCCGGCGCCCACGCCCAGCGCCGTGCCCTGCTCGCGCGCCGGATAGCAGGCACTGATGTGGGCCATGCCGCTGGCGAAGTTGGCGCCGCCCAGGCCGCACAGCAGGGCCAGCACGACCATCCATTCGTAGGGCGTGGCGGGGTCCTGCACGGCCAGCGCGATGCCGCCGGCGGGCAGCAGCAGGCTGGCGGTGGACAAGGCCGTCCAGCGCCTGCCGCCGACCCAGCGCACGGCGAAGCCGTAGAAGATGCGCAGCGTGGCGCCGCACAAGGCCGGCAGCGCGCTGAGCCAGAACAGCTGGTTGGTGCTGTAGCGAAAACCCGCCGCCGGCAGATGCACGACGAGCACCGACCACAGCATCCACACCGCGAACGACAGCGCCAGCGCGGGAATAGCAACCCAGAGGTTGCGCAGCGCCACCGCCCGGCCATGGCCGGTCCAGAAACCCGGGTCTTCCGGGTTCCAGGGCAGTGGGAGTGAGAGAGTCTTTGGCACGGTAGTCATGCTCCTCGGCGGGGGCTTCGTTGCCCATCCACCGCCGGTTGGGTGGGACCGGCGCGGAAGGAGGAGGCGGGAGGCGGCAGGCATCGTTCTTCCGGACGAGGGCACTTAGGTTGGGCGCAGGAGGCTGGGTAGGCCTGATGCTCCGTTGCTCGGGCCAGCGGCCCGATCCTTCGCCAGGCACAAACAGTCCTCAGGACTGTTTGAGTCCGGGCTCAGTCCCCCGGTCTGCTTCGCAGCCCTCCTCCTTTACCTGCGCATCAGGCCCACCCAGCCTCCTGCTTGGCACTTCTCGGAATGCGCCAAGAAAAATCGCGCCCGTCGGGCGCGATGTGAAGATGGGGACGTGCGGTACTGGTCAGGGGTTCTTGATCTCTGCGCCGCGGCGCAGATAGAACCACCAGTTCAGCACCAGGCAGACGGCGTAGAAAGCCGCGAAGCCATAGAAGGCGAACTGCGGCGTGCCGGCCTTGATCTGCTCGCCGATCAGCACCGGCGCGACGAAGGCGCCGTAGGCGGCGACGGCCGAGGTCCAGCCCAGCACGGGGCCGGCCTGGGTGCGGTCGAAGATGATGCCCACCGAGCGGAAGGTGGAGCCGTTGCCGACACCGCTGGCCGCGAACAGCAGCACCATCAGGCCCATGAAGGCCGGGAAGAACTGCTCCGGCGTGGCCGAGCCGTAGGCCTGCTGCATGACGTAGCCGACGGCCGCCGAGGCGAACACCATGACCGTGGAGATGACCTGCGTGACGATGGAGCCGCCGACCTTGTCCGAGATCCAGCCGCCCAATGGCCGCACCGCAGCGCCGACGAAGGGGCCGATCCAGGCATAGGTCAGCGCAGACGGGGCGTTCGGGTTCTTCAGCGTGTGCGTGAGCACGCCGGCCGCATCGGCTACATGCTGGAAGCCGAAGATCACCGTGATCGCCAGCGGCAGGGCCATCGAGAAGCCGATGAAGCTGCCGAAGGTGACGACGTAGAGGGCCGTCAGGCTCCAGGTGTGCTTGTTGCGGAAGATGGCGAACTGCTTGGCGACGTTCTCCTTCATCGCCCCGAAGGCGGCCAGCCGCATGACGAGCAGCGCGGCAATGATGTCCAGCGGGATGGCCACCCACATGCTGAGCAGGCCCAGGCCCGTCGGCGCCGGCAGGTAGAGATAGAGCATCCCGATGGTCGGCAAGAAGGCCAGCGAATACAGGTAGGTGATCTTCAGGAAGGCCACCACGGGATGACCGGCGCTCGGCGTCACGGTCTTCAGGTTGTTCATGCCGAACCAGCACAGGATGGACAGCGGCACCAGCGACAGCACCCACGCAAAGCCGGCGTTCTGAATCCAGGTCTCGGTGCCCGCAGGAATCTTGCCGAAGATCCAGCCGCTGGCCTTCACCAGCGTCATGGGGTCGCCGCTGAGGCCGAAGAAGCTGACCGTCATGACCAGCGGGATGACGACCTGCATCGTCGTCACGCCGAAGTTGCCCAGGCCCGCGTTCAGGCCGAGCGCCGTGCCCTGCAGCCGCTTCGGGAAGAAGGTGTTGATGTTGGACATCGACGAGGCGAAGTTGCCGCCACCCACGCCCGACCACAGCGCCATCAGCTGGAAGGCCCACAGCGGCCAGCCCGGGTGCTGCAGTGCGATGCCGGTGCCGATGGCCGGCGCCAGCAGCATGGCGGTCGTCAGGAAGATGGTGTTGCGCCCGCCGGCCATGCGGATCAGGAAGGAGGCCGGGATGCGCATCGTGGCGCCCGAGATGCCGGCGATGGCCGTCAGCGTGAAGAGCTCGGCCTGGGTGAAGGGGAAGCCCAGGTTCAGCATCTGCACGGCGATGATGCCCCACATGCCCCAGACGGCGAAGCCGCACAGCAGGGCCGGGATGGAGATCCACAGGTTGCGGTAGGCGATGCGCTTGCCGGTGCGCTCCCAGAAGGCGTCGTCCTCAGGGCGCCAGTCGTCGATGTCCGCGCCACGGGTGGCGCTGCCGGTCTTGTTCATGGAATGTCCTTGTGCCGGGTTCAGCCGGCGAGATGAAACTCGGGCGCGTTGCGGCCCATGACTTCGGTGCGGCGCACTTCGGTCCAGTACATCCAGATCAGCGAGACCCAGACCACGCCGTACATCAACATGAAGGCGCTGGAGCGGATGCCCGTGAGGTCCAGCAGCGCGCCGAACGCGATGGGCAGCACGAAGCCGCCCAGCCCGCCGGCCAGGCCGACGATGCCGCTGACGGCACCGATGTTCTGCGGGTAGTCGTCGCTGATGTACTTGAAGACCGAGGCCTTGCCGAAGGCCCAGGCGACGCCGAGCACGGCCATGATGGCGGTGAAGGTGTAGACGTTCAGGCCGATGAAGAAGGTCCTGGGGCCGTCGATGGTGGCGACGGTGAACTCGGTTTGCGGATAGCTGAGCAGGAACAGGCAGATCCAGCTCGCCCACATCACCCACCACGTGACCTTGTGCGCGCCGTACTTGTCGGAGAGGACCCCGCCGAGCGCGCGCAGCACACCGCCGGGCAGGCTGAAGCAGGCCGCCAGCAGCGCGGCCACACGGATGTCCAGCCCGTACTCGCCGACGTAGTACTGCACCATCCACAGCGCCAGCGCCACATAGCCGCCGAACACGATGCTGTAGTACTGGCAGTACTTCAAGACCTTGGGGTCCTTGAGCAGCTTGAGCTGGTCGCTGAACTTCACGTGGCTCGGCACCAGGTGGCTGGGGTCGCTGTGGCTGAACAGCCAGAACAGCACGACGGTGCCGGCCATGATGGCCGCGTAGACCTGCGGCACCACGGCCCAGCCGAAGGCGACGAGCAGCACCGGCGCGACGAACTTGTTGACCGCCGAACCGGAGTTGCCGGCGCCGTAGACACCCATCGCCATGCCCTGGCGCGCCTTCGGGAACCAGCGCGCCACATAAGGCGTGCCCACCGAGAACGAGCCGCCGGCCAGGCCCACGAACAGGCCGACGACGAGGAAGTGCCAGTAGGCTGTGGCATAGGCCATCAGCCAGATCGCCGGCACGGTGATCGCCATCAGGAGGGTCATCACGATGCGGCCGCCGTAGCGGTCGGTCCAGATGCCCAGCGGCACGCGGATCAGCGAGCCGGTCAGCACCGGCATGGCCGTCAGCAGGCCGAACTCGGTGGCGTTCAGGCCGAGCTGCTTCTTGATGGGGATGCCGATGACACCGAACATCATCCAGACCATGAAGCAGACAGTGAAGGCCAGGGTGCTGACGATCAGCACCGACCAGGCCTTGCGGTCGACAGGGGGCGCGGTCATGCGGTTTCCTCCTCAGTGAACATGAGCCCACTGTCTCGCTCAGCCCGCTCGCTGCCCATTCGCCGGAGGATCAGCGGGGCACCGCCCGCTGGGAGGACGACGGGTGTGACGGCCTCGTCCTAAAGAACTACGCCTCTGGCTGCATCGGGGCGGGCGCAGGAGGGCGGGCAGGCCTGATGCTTGACGTAGCGCTCAGTGATCGCCGCGAAAACCCGTTGGTGCCGAAGCCGGGATGCGGGGGCGTGCAATTGCGCAGGTAAAGGGGGAGGGCCGCGCAGCGGGCCGGAGGACTGAGCCCGGACTCAAACAGTCCTGAGGACTGTTTGTGCCTGGCGAAGGCTCGGGCCTCTGGCCCGAGCAACGAAGCAATTGCATGCCCCCGCGTCCCGGCGCAATCCAGCTATCGCCGTGGCGTTCGCCTAGGCCCGCTGCTGCGTCACCAACACCGCCGCCTGCACCCGCGAGTCCAGATCCAGCTTGCGCAGCAGATGCTGCACGTGGATCTTCACGGTCGTCTCGGCGATGCCCAGTTCACGTGCGATCTGCTTGTTGGAGTCGCCACGCGCGATCAGGTCGACGATCTCGCGCTCGCGCGGCGACAGCGTGCCCAGCGGGTCGGGCGGCGCGGCGGCGGCCGTGGACGCCGCCTCGGCGTCGTGGCGGAAGGCGCTGGCCAGCTTGGCCGTCATCTCGGCGCTGAAGCTGGACACGCCGCGCGCCGCGCGCTCGATGGCCTGGGTCAGTTCGTGGTTGTCCGCCGTCTTCAGCAGATAGCCGCAGGCACCCGCGCGCAGCGCCGCGCTCAGGTCGGACTCGGACTCGCTCATCGTCAGCATCAGCACCTGCGCGCCAGGAGCAGCCGCCTTCAGCGCGGGCAGGGCCAGCACGCCGGTGACGCCGGGCAGGTGGTTGTCCAGCAGGATGACCTGGGGCTGCAGCTCGGCGGCCAGGCGCTCGGCGGCGCCCGCGTCGCCGGCCTCACCGACGACCTGCAGCTGCGACTGCGTGGCCAGCAACGCGATCAGGCCGCGGCGGAACAGCGTGTGGTCGTCGACGACGAGGACACGGATGGGATCAATGACGCTCATGGATTCATCGCCTCGGATTCAGGCAGCGAGACTCGCACCAGCGTGCCTCGTCCGGGTTGGGATTCGAACGCCACGGCGGCGCCCACTTTGGCGGCACGCTCGCGCATGATGCGCAGGCCCACGTGGCTGTCGTCGGGCATGTCCACCGCCGGGTCGAAACCGCGGCCGTCGTCGCGCACGTCGATCTGCCAGTGCGGCTGGTGCGTCAGGCGCACCTGCACCTGCCTGGCCTGCGCATGCTTGCGCACATTGGCCAGCGCCTCCTGCACCACGTGCAGCAGCTGCACCTGCACGTCGGCCGGCAGCGGCGCACCGTGGCCATCCACCTCCAGCTCGGCCTGCAGGCCGCTTTGCAGGCGGAACTTCTGCAGCGTTTGCTGCAACGCGGGCAGCATGTCGTCGCCATCGGTGCGGGTGCGGAAATGCATCAGCAGCGCGCGCACGTCGGCCGTGCATTCCTTCAGGCCGAGCTCCAGCTCCTCGACGAGACGCGCGGCCGCATCGGGCTGCCCGCCCTGCCGAGCATCCTTCAGCAGCTGCAGCTGGATTTTCATGAAGGCCAGGCTCTGCGCAATGGAGTCATGCAGCTCGCGGGCCAGCATGCCGCGCTCCTCGGCCACGGCCGCCTCGCGCTGCAGGGCCGCGTTGCGCAGGCTGTCCATGGCGCTGGCCAGATGACTTGCCAGGCTGTCCAGCAGTTCGCGGTCGGCCTTGCTGGGCTGCGGTGTCTCGCGGAAGAGCAGGTCCACCTCGCCCATCACCCGGCCCTGCGTCGTCAGCGCCACCGCCGTCACGGCGACGAAGCCGGCCTTGGCACAGTGCGACCCATGGCGGTGCTCGCTGGTGATCGGGATCACGCTTGCGTGAAGCCCCGCGCTGCCGCAATGGCATTCGCCCGGTGCCAGGCAGCGCTCGGTGTCCAGCATCGCGGGCGGCAGGCCCTGTGCGGCCAGCAGCACCATGCGCTGCTGGCTGGGGTCCATCCAGCGCAGGGCGACCGCATCGGCGCCAGCCGCCCGGCGCATGCGATCCGCAAAGCCGGTCGCCAGGTCGCGCGAGGACGAAGCCCCGGCGGCAAACGACGTGGCCTCGTAGAGCGTGGCCAGCCGCTGCTGCTCCAGGCGCAAGTCCGCCGTCTTGGCGCGCACCTCGTCCGCCATGCCGCAGTAGACCGCTTCGAGCCGCTGCGCCATGCGGTTGAAGCCGCGCGCGAGATCGCCGAATTCGTCCAGCGAATCCTCGGCGATGCGGGCACCCAGCGTGCCCTGCTCCAGCGCCCGCAGGCCGCGGCGCAGGCGGTCGACCGGTGCAAAAACCACCAGGTGGGAGGAGTACAGAAAGATCATGGCTGCGGCAATGGCCAGCCCCACCAGCGCCAGTTGCACGCTCGACAGCAGCGCGCTCCAACTGCCCATGCGCGCCTCGACCGCGTCGACAAGGATGTCGATGCGCCGCACGAGGGCCTCGGCCTGGGCGCCAGTGGGTGCGGGCAGGCCCCCGGGCGCAGCCGACCTGAGCTGCAGCCAGCCTTCGCGCACGCTGCGGTAGGCCTGCAGGGTCGGCTCGTCGCGGGGAAGGAACAGGGGCCGGGCCGGGTCGCCGTCCACCAGCAGTTGCAGCGATGCGTCGTAGGCCTGCGCAAGCCCGCGCATCTGGCCGCTGGCGCCAGCGGCTCCCTGGTGGGCGAGGCGCCAGGTCTGCATGCGCAGCCGCCCGGCCTCGTTGACCGCCGCCGCGCCGCCTTCGAGCTGCCAGCCAATCCACAACGTCAGCCCGATGGAGGCCAGCGCGATGCACAGCAAGGCGGCACCCAGGATGCCGACCTTGGTGGCGAGACGCGCGCGATTCCAGCCTTTGAACATGCACAGATTCTGGGCAGACCGTTTCGGGGTGAGCTTGATCTCGCGCAAGGAAGGCGGCGATTCACTGCGCTAGCGTCCCCGCTGGCCCGGCGGCTTCGCCTGCGGGCGCCCTGGCATCCAGGCCCCAGCTCATCCAGTCGTCGCCGAACAGTTCGCTGGGATGGGGCGTGGCCACCGAGCCGTTGCCGCACTGCAGCGACTCGGCCGCGCAGTAGCGGTCGCAGCCCCAGCAGATGCGCCCGGGGTTCGCCGGCCGGATCGGGAACTTCTTGCTCACGCCAACGCCTCTGCGGCCTCCGGCATGTGGGGAAGGCCGGTCGCGCCGCGCAGCCGCTGCACCGGCCGGACCATGAACACGGTGGGATCGCGCCCGCGCTCCAGGAGCAGCATGCGCACGCGCGCCTGCCAGAGTTCGCCCAGCTCGCCCTCCTGCTGCGGCGTCGCCTTGCCTGAGGACAGCAGTGCCACCAGCACGTCCAGCTCCGGCTGGCCGGGCAGGGACGCGGTGTCCACGCCGACGTCGACCGCAGCATGGCTGTCGAGCCGGGTGAAGCGCAGCGCCAGCAACAAGTCGGGTCTGCTGCGGATAAGGCCCGCCCGGCTGAAGCGCCCACCCAGGCCCTTGAAGCCGGAGCCACCCGCCGCGCCGGTGAGCATCTGCACCACGGTCGCGACGACACCGCTGCCGCCGGTGCGCACGTCGTCGCGGAACTCCACCTTGATGCCGCCGCGCTGGGGCAGGCCGTCCGGGTAGAGGTGCTCCAACGCCAGCCAGGTGAGCCAGTAGGCCGACGCGACGGCCACGCAGGAATGGCCGGCAAGCCGCACGGCATCGGCGAAGCCGTACTCGAAGATGCCGTCCTCGGCGCAGCCCAGCACGCGGGCCAGCGGGTCCTGCACGGTGAGGCGGGGGATCTCGGCAAAGTAGTCGGGCAGTTTCATGGGGGTCTCGTAGGGATCAACCGGGCCGGCCGTCGAGGCGCGGGCGGGACAGCACGGGCCAGTAGCGCACCGCGTACAGGCCGAAGCCCGCCGACCACAGCAGAGCCGAGGCGAGCGTGGCGTGCACGAACAGGGCCGGTGCGATCAGGGGCAGGATCACGCGCACGGCGGCGGCGGACGCGACCAGCAGGTAGCAGGCGACCTCGTAGCGGTCGGCCTTCAAGGGCCGCCCGGTGTGGCCGCGCGCGGTGCGCGTCATCATGCCGATGACGAGGCCGCCCACGGCGCCCACGGTCAGCGCATGCGTGGCGAGCGACGGCATCAGCCAGCCGGCTGCGGCCAGCGCGCGCAGCAGCAGGTGCACCGGCACCCACAGATAGGCCAGGTGCAGCACCCACACGATGGGTACCCGCAGCGTGCGCCAGGGCTGCCACAACGCCCAGCGCCAGGCGTGCGCGGCGCCGGCCGCGAGGGTCAGCACCGCCAGCGGCACGCCCTGCAGCCCGAGGGCATCGGCGGCCAGCAGCGCCAGCACACCGCCCAGCGCCGCCTTCTCCACCCAGGCATTGCGTGCCGCGGCCGCGCCGGGCACGCCGTTGTTCGTGAACATCGGGATGACGCGCCCGCCCACCACGGCGAGGATGAAGAGCACCACGTCCAGCGCCACCTGGATGCCGATCCAGCCGGGCACCGCGACGACGCCGAACTGCGCCAGATGCACACAGCCGGCGGCCAGCGCCAGCAGGGCGAGCAGGCCGATGAAGAAGTAGTTGCGCCGGCTGCGGGCCTTCACGAAGGGCACGGCCAGCGCGATGGCGGCGGCCAGCGGAAAGGCGACGTTGGTGACTGCGGCGGTCAGTGCATAAGGCGTCAGCACCAGCACCCGGGCGGCCACCCAAAGCGCCGCCAGCGCCGCGAGCTTCCAACCCGTGGGCGTGGGCAGGTTGGCCCAGTTGCGGCCGGCCGTGAACAGGAAGCCGACGATGACCGCCAGCGTGAAGCCGAACAGCATCTCGTGGGCATGCCAGATCGGACCGGCCAGGTAGGGCTGCCCCAGCAGGCCCGAGAACTGCAAGGCCCACAGCGGCACTGACAAGGCCGCGAAGACGCTGGCCAGCAGGTAGAACGGCCGGAAGCCCAGCGCCAACAGCGCAAAACCGCTTGGCGCCACACGTGCGGGTTCGTCAATTCTGAGCAAGTGGGTCATGTCGTGTACTTCGTTGGCGGTGCGGCGGCACAACGCCGCCACGATTCGCCTGGGCAGGCGCCGTGAAGCGCAGCAGATGAACCAGTTCCCCCCGGTTGCCGGCGATGTCGGCCAGCGTGTAGCGGTCCAGCACGGCGTAGAAGGCCGTCACGGCCTCGCCCAGCACGCCCCTGAGCTGGCAGTGATTGGCGATGGCACAACGGCTCGCCTGCGCCGAGAAGCACTCGGCCGGCAGTGGCTCGCCCTCGGCGTCGCGCACCACGTCACCGATGCAGATCCGCTCGGCAGGCCGGCCCAGCATGAGGCCACCGCCCTTGCCGCGCACCGTCGTCACCCAACCGCGCCTGGCGAGTTGGTGAACGACCTTGGTGAGGTGGTTGAGCTTGATGTCGAAGGCCGCGGAGATGGCGGCGACCGTGACGCGCCGGTCCGGCTCGCAAGCCAGGTAGATCAGCACGCGCAGGCTGTAGTCGGTGAAGGCGGTGAGCCGCACGGACGGCTCAGGCGCAGCCGCATGAGCCGCAGCACTGTCCACGGCCAGCGTCCGCAGCAAGCTTGGTGATGCGCACACGCCAGTTGTGCGGGCCGTCTTCGAGAACCTCCCAGGCAAACGCGCCGGGCTGCTCCAGGCCCAGCTGCTCACAAAGCGGTTGAGCGTTCCGATCGACGATGACTTCCAGCGAGTCGTAAGGGACGAGGCGACGAAAAGCGCTGCTCACCCCATGAGGCTGCTCGCGCTCATCCCGGCCTCGCAGGTCCAGTTTCGTGTCGTCGGTGGTGGGTGTCATTGGCGATCTCCAGAACATGCATTTGATATGCATGAATGCTAGGAGGCAGCGGGCATGGACCGCTTGATCTCCGTCAAACAACGATCTTGGGGCTCGCGTGGGAGGCGTCAACTCGAGCCGCAGCGGTCACGCAGCCCGCAGGAAGCCGAGTGACCGGTGCTTGCCGCAGCGGTCATCACACGACCAAAACTGGATGTCGTCGCCAGCCTGTTGCTGTAGTTCGGCGAGTTTCCGCTTTGGGCACTTATGCACAGTGCTCAGTTATGTGCAGGTCTCCGATACCGATAGGCTGCAGGCCCCGTGAATGCTGGCGTTGCGTGCGTCAAGGGCGATGACGCGCTGCACATAACGTTTGATTTCCGACGAGGCGAGACTGAGGTCCAACAGTCTTGCCACGCGGCAGCCACCGACGCGATGACGATGGCACACCGCCCCAACCGACATCGCCCGTTGTGACAGGTGCTCTCTCGGCAGGGGGCAATCAAATTCCTGAGATTGGAACAGTTCGCCGCACGCTGGAGATGAAGCTGCGGCGCGCACCCCAGCAAGGATTCATCGCGTTTGACGCCTTTGAGCATGACGAAACTATGGACAGTTTCGAAGCCCAGGCACGCCCCCCGCACGAGGGAGATGTCGCACGAGCACCTACTGAGCTACTCATAATCGAGCACTGTGCATAAGTGCCCAAAGCCGAAGTCCGCACCCCGGGGGGGGCAATCATTTCGCGGTTGCCATCATTGGCGGTCAGCCGTCGAGTTCACGATGCCCGGCATGAAGCAGTCGCCGGCAGACTTGGCTGTTCAACGGCTTGAACCGGGCCTTGTGCGACAGATACGCGCACGGCATGCCGAAGTCTGGATGAGCCGCCTCTCGCTGCTATGACAGGCGCCTGCTCAGGGAGGAAAAGCAGGGGGCCGAAGCACGAGACCAATGTAGCGCATCCGTGGTGATGCCTGTGGTTGAACGCCGCCGTCAGCCGAGAAGCCGCTACCAGCGCGAGGCCTATGAGACGGCGATGGTTCAATGCGAGCCCGTTGAACTTTCTACTGACTCCGTGCGCGGATTTCCAAACCGGCTCCGGCCTCTCGCGATCCTGATCCTTGCGTTGCCGGCGTGGGCGATGGCTTCCAAGTCCTCGCTGGAAGCAGCGCGGCTGCCGACATCGTTTGCTCAGTGCCCGCAGTTCTTCCTGGGACAGAAGTCTCCTGCGTTGCAACCCGGACCTAAGCTGCGGGAACTCTGCTTTGATGGCTTCGCCGTGTTGCATAGCGGAGTGACGAAGACACCTGTGTTCTCGGCGCAGCGCCTGAACAAGAGGGCCCTGGGTGGCGTCAAGCGCCAGCGTTCAGATCGCTTCTTTGCCGATGCGCGCCTGCCACGCTCGGAGCGCGCGGAGCTCGATGATTACAAGCGGTCCGGGTACTCCCGCGGGCACATGGCGGCGTCGGGCGACATGGCGACTGAAGAAGCGATGGCCCAGTCGTTCTCTCTGGCCAACATGGTCCCCCAGTCGATTCGCCACAACTCTGGCGCCTGGTCGAAGATCGAGCAGGACACGCGCAAGTACGTCCAGCGAGCAGTCGGGGATGTCTATGTGGTGACCGGCACCGTGTTTGGCGACGGCGGTGAACGGATCGGCCCCAATGGGGTCGCCGTGCCCAGCCATCTGTTCAAGCTAGTCCACGACGCGCAGACCGGGCAGACATGGGTGCACTGGCAGGCCAACCGCGACGATGAGAGGCCGTCCAAGCCGATCAGCTACGCAGAACTGGTGCGCCGGACGTCCGTCGAGTGGTTGCCGATGCGGACTCGATAGTCGCGGTGGTCCTGACGGCCAAGGTCAGCGCAGGCGCAACATGTGGTCGGACTCGCCCTTCTTGACCTCGACAACCGAGTCCAGCGCTTTCACCATCTCGGCGAAGTTGGCGTGTCCGTGGTCTTTGGGGTCAAACGTCGGGTCTAGACGTTTGACCATGTGCCAGGCGGAGCCTTTGTTGACCCAGGGCTCTCCCTTCGCTTCGGCCAGTAGCCGCACTGCGCGCTGCAAGATTTCGGCGGCCGGGTCCGCCGGTGGCCGCGTGATGGCCTTCTCACCCACCGCGATGGGGACGTCGAGCACGGGCGCTGCCACCAGGGTGTCGTAGTAGCGGAACTCGTGACAGCTCTTCGCCCAGTGCCGGTTGGTGTTCTTGCGATTGCCGATGCCGATGAGCGTCCGTCCAGCGGCCTTGATCTTCTGCGCGACTGGCATGAAGTCACTGTCGCCGCCGATGACGATCACCGTGCCGATGTGGGGGAAGCGCGCGATGTCTTCTGTCGCATCCAGGCACAGCTTGATGTCCGCGCCGTTCTTGGCAGCGGCGCCGGGTGGGAACAACTGGATCAGCTCAACGGCGCTTTGCAGCAGGGCGTCGCGGTAGCGGCCGAAGAACTGCCAGTTGCCGTACGCCCGATTGATGGCCACGGGGCCGAAGGAGGCGCTTAGTTCGACGAGGGCCTGCACATCGATCAGCGGCTCCTGCGGCTTGAATCGGTTGTCCTGCCTGGCGTACGTGCCTTCGCCATGCTTGGCGTCAATCAAGCCGGCATGAAGATTCTCGAAGTCCCAGTACAACGCGACCGAGGCGTTGTCGTCCCTGTTGCTCGTGCTCATGGCATTCCTTCCCTTTTGTCGACCATCCTAGATGGCGACGGGAAGCTGGGCGGCTGTTTGGTGCGTCCGCGGTTGCAATGGCCGCGTGGGTGCCGCGTGGGCGCTAGGGCCTGGCGGCACTTTGCGCCACCCGCCGCTTCGGGTACAAGAAAGGGCTTGCTGCGCGAGGCAGCAAACCCGATGCCATCGGGTTGATGGGACCCATGGCGACTGCGGGGTGCGTTCGTGTGCGCGGTCAGGCGGCCGTTGCCAGCTCCTGGCGCCTCAGCTGCAGCGAGCTGTGGCTGTCGTTTTGGCTGGCCATCGCGGCCTCGTGCTGGAGCCGTCGCGCGTTGGACAGCTCAAGCGTCCGGGTCAGCTCGGGATATGCCGCGATGCGGCGGCGCGCTTCGTTGATGGCCGGCGCGAGCTCGGGGCTGACCCGGACCTGGTGCGACAGGTAAGCATCGTGGCGATCCAGGAGGACGGTCCACCAGGCCACGATGCTGTCGGGGTCGTTCAGGTTCAGAAGCATGCTGGTACTCCATGGGCGTCGGGGCTGCCGTACTGACACCGGCCGCGATCGTCAGCAATTGCTGGCGGAACCGCCGCTCGCGGCTGCGGCAACAGGAGGCTGATGGCGGCAGTTGCCTCAGCTGCCTCGGTGCGTAGGATTCGGTCCAGCGAGCGCCGCACGCTTGGTCTGCATCAAACTAACGAAACTCTCTTCTCTTCGTCTTCAAGCCCCCCAGCAGCGGCGTCAAGTCCTCCAGATGCCCCGCGATCAGGTTGCTCACGCCGTCCACTCGCTGCCAGGTGCCTCTCACCGCCAGAAGTCGCGAGCTCAGCGTCTCCTGGCGCTGCCGCTCCCAGATGGCCTTGTGCACGATCACCTGCACCTCGCCGGTCTCGTCCTCCAGCGAAATGAAGATCGTCCCGTTTGCAGTTTCGGGTTGCTGCCGCGTCGTCACGATCCCGCACGCCTTCACGGCGCGCCGGTCGGGAGCTGCCTCAAGCTCCGCCGCAGTCATCAATTGCCGCTCCTGCAACTGCGGGCGCAGCAGCGCCAACGGATGACGTCTGAGCGTCAGGCCCAGCGACTCGTAGTCCTTGACGATGGCCTCTCCTTCAGGAGCCTCGGGCAATTCCAGGTAGTCCTCGTTGACCGGGGCGCCTTCCAACAGCGGCGGCGCCGCACGCAGTGCCGCGGCGTCCCAGGCCTGCTGTCGCCGGTGCCCGCTCAGGCCCATCAACGCGTCACCGGCGGCGAGCGCCGTCATCTGCTGATGGTTCAGCCCCGCGCGCAGCGACAGATCCTCGGCACTCTCGAACGGCGTTTCTTCCCGCGCCTTCGAGATTGCCAAGGCCGAGGCTTCCTGCAAGCTCTTCACAAGCCGAAGGCCCAGACGCACCGCCATGCCCGACCCCGTCTCTTCGAGCTTGCAGTCCCAGTCGCTCCAAATCACATCCGGCGGCAGGACCTTGACGCCGTGGCGCTTGGCGTCCTGCACCAGCTGGCTCGGCGAATAAAAACCCAGCGGCTGCGCGTTCAGCATCGCCGCCAGGAACTCCATCGGATGGTGAAGCTTCAGCCAGCAGGACGCGTAGACGAGCAGCGCGAAGCTGGCCGCATGGCTCTCGGGAAAGCCGTACTCGCTGAAGCCCTTGATCTGGTTGAAGATGGCCTCGGCGAACTCGCGTTGATAGCCACGGGCCGTCATGCCGTCAACGATCTTGTCGTAGTGCTGCTGCAAGCCGCCTTTGCGTTTCCAGGCCGCCATGTCGCGGCGCAGCCGGTCAGCCTCTCCGCCTGAATACCCGGCCGCCACCATCGCGACCTGCATGACCTGCTCCTGGAACAGCGGCACGCCGAGCGTGCGTCCGAGCACGGCCTCCAGTTCCTTGCTGGGGTAAGTCACCGCCTCTTGCCCCTGCCGCCGCCGCAGGTAGGGATGCACCATCTGCCCCTGGATCGGCCCCGGCCGGACGATGGCGACTTCAACCACCAGGTCATAGAAGCAGCGAGGCTGCAAGCGTGGCAGCATCGACCGCTGTGCCCTTGACTCGATCTGGAACACGCCGATGGTGTCGGCCTTGCAGATCATGTCGTAGGTGGCCGGGTCCTCGGCAGGGATGTCCTGCATCTGGAAGTCGAAACCGCGGGTCTGGCTCACGAAGTCCAGCGCCTTGCGGATGGCCGTCAGCATGCCCAGGCCAAGCACATCGACTTTCAGGAGGCCAGCGGCGTCCAGATCGTCCTTGTCCCACTGGATGACGGTGCGGTCCGGCATGCTGGCGTTCTCGATCGGCACGAGGCGCGTCAGCGGTCCGTTCGTCAACACAAAGCCGCCAGGATGCTGGGACAGGTGTCGGGGCATGCCGATGAGGTCTCGCGTCAGCTCAAGCAGCTGCCGCACCGCGAGGTCCTCGATGTCGAGGCCGGCCTCTCGCAGCCGGTCAGCGTCGATCACGTTGCCGTCCCACCATTGGTGCGAGGCGGCCAGGCGCTCCAGTTCGTCAATGTCAAAACCCAGCGCCTTGCCCACGTCCTTGATGGCGCTCTTGACCCGGTAGGAGATCACCACCGCGGCGAGCGCCGCACGGTTGCGCGTGTACTTGCCGTACAGGTACTGGATGACCTCTTCGCGCCGCTCATGTTCGAAGTCGATGTCGATGTCGGGCGGTTCATTCCTCTCTTTGGATAAAAAGCGCTCAAAGAGCACATTCATGCGGGCCGGGTCCACCTCTGTCACGCCGGTGCAATAGCAGACCACCGAGTTCGCGGCCGACCCCCGCCCCTGGCAGAGGATGTGCTGGCTGCGCGCGAACTGCACGATGTCGGCGACAGTTAAAAAGTAGTGCTCGTAGTGCATCTCGGCGATCAGGGCCAGCTCACGCTCGATCTGCTCGGTGACCGAGGCCGGGATGCCCCCGGGCCAGCGCCGGCCGGCGCCTTCGTAGGTGATGCGCCGCAGATAGCTGCCCGGCGTCTCGCCGTCCGGCACCACCTCTGACGGGTACTGATAGCGGATCTCGTCCAGGGAGAACTCGCACCGTGCGGCTACCTGGAGCGTCTGCGCCATCAGATCGGCGGGGAAGGTGCGGGCGAGCCGCCCCCGCGTGCGCAGGTGGCGTTCGGCATTGCGGTCCAGCGCCCGGCCGCATTCGGTCAGCGGTTTGCCCAACCGGGTCGCCGTCATGACGTCCATCAACGGCTTGCGGCTGCGCACGTGCATCGTCACGTCGCCGACAGCCACCAGCGGGATCTCCGTCTGCGCGCTGACCTCGCGCAAGCGCGCCAGCCGCACCTCGTCATCGCTGAGCTTGAGCAGGTCCAGCCCCAGCCAGGCCCGCCCCATGAAACGGCCCAGCAGCCAGCGCGCCAACCCGATCAGCGCCTCAGGCTTGGCACGGCGCTCCGGGCAAGCAACCACGACACAGTCGTCGAGATCGTTCGGCCCGAAGTCGTCGGGCGTGGCCGAGTACGTGCCCTTCTCCGAGCTGCGTCGCAGCTTTGAGATCAGCTGGCAGAGATTGCCGTAGCCGTTGAGATTGCAGGCGTAGACGACGAGGGTGTGAGCGAACACGCAGTCCACCTGGAACTGGCTGCCGACCAGCAACTGGATCTCGTGCTCCTTGGCCGCGACATGGGCGCGGACGATGCCGGCCATCGAGCACTCGTCGGTGATGGCAATCGCGGTGTAGCCCAGGGACTTGGCGCGCTGCACCAGCTCTTCCGGCCAGCTGGCAGCCTTCAAGAAAGAAAAGTTGCTGAGGACCCTCAGCTCCGCGTAGCCCGGCAGCGTCGTCATGCTCGCGCTCAGGCGAAGTGGCCATGTAGGAACCACGCGATGCGGCCGTCGGCATCCTGGGTGTTGAAGATGGACAGCACGCCGGCGTTGTCGGACTGGGCGATCCAGTAGTCCCGCACCACATTGCGAGTGGCCGAGGTGCCGGGCAGCCGATCCCACCAGCCTCCTTCAACGCGGTCGGGGCCGATCAGCAATGTCAGCGGACCCTCGTAGTGCGGGCGGTGGTTGATGACCGCCAGTTCAAGCGGGGCCTCCAGCACAAAGGTGGGCTCGGGCTGTTCGGGTACCGGCGCCGGCGTGCGCTTCTTCTGCTTGGCCAGCGGCGTCCAGTGAGTCATCCACTCCATGCGGTGGTCATCCACCAGCACCGGCTGCAGCACGCTCTTCGGTCCGAGGCGCGCGGCGATGCGCTCGAGGACCAGGTACAGCGATTCGCCCGAACCCAGGCTCTCGGGCAGCAGCGATGCGCTCTGCTCGGTGAGGGCTTGGACGCCGATCGCATCGATCTTCAGCTCGCCGACCGGGGCCAGCAGATCCTGCTTGGCCAGGTGCTCAGCCAGCAACCTCACGAAATGCTCCAGGTCTCGCAGCACCTCGGCCGAGCGGATCGTCACTTCACCGCCGTCGCCTGCGTCCTTGGCGCGCATCGAATCGTGAATCCACCGGAACCGAAAACCGACCGCACCAGCATGCCGGGAGGCCAGCCAGCCGCACATCTGCATGAGCAAGGGCCGGGCGTACATCAGCAGCGCCGGCGCATGGTCCTCCCGGGCAGGCAGCTCGATCCGAGCCGAGAAATCCTCGGGGATGGTCTCGTACCTGAAAACCTCGGCACGCTGTCCGTAGGCCTGGTCCAAGGCGGCGAGCAATGCGGTCCCGAACCGGCGGCTGACCTGGGCGCGCGGCAGCCGGCGCAGTTCACCGAGCAAGGTGATGCCCGCACAGGACAGCGTCTCCTCATAGGCAACGGCTGCGGTCAAGGCAGCCAGCGGCAGCTCGTCGATTACCGGTTGCAGCAGGCGGCGCCCAAGGTCGAACACGCCGCAACGCGCCATCACGAGCGCCGCCATCGCCGTCGGCGCCCACCCGATGCCGACGACGCCCACGTCTGGCGCTTCCGCACTGACGCGCTCCTTCAGGGCTTCCAGCCCCTTGAACAGCCGCAGGCTGGATTCCACCTCCATCGCGACGGCGCAGCCCTCCACGACAGCCACGCGGGGCGTGAACTGCAGTGACCACAGCACCAGGCCGCGCACGCCGTCAGAGGCTGGCGACGCGCTCGAGGACTTCTCGGGTGAGATCGCTGGGATCGAGGTAAGCAGAACGACCCACAACAACGTGGTTCTCCTTGGTTGGCTTCAGGGCGCTGGGCCGGCGCGTGCGAGGGGTCAGGACGTGTTCGATGCCACCCGGCACCGAGCTCAGCTGCAGTGGCACCTCCTGAGCTGGCCCCCTGCGCTTCACGATCTGCACCTCGATCTGCCAGTCCACCAATGGCCTGGACACGATGCGAAGAGGAGCGGGCGAGGGGTCATGGCGGGCGACCAGGGGCCTGCAGATGAAAACCAGCCCTTCGCAGGCCTGCGCCAGCACCTGCAGGCGCCTCAGCTGTTCCGGCCGGGCTTGCGGCATCCATGCCACGACGGCTGCAGCGGCATTGGCCCGGAGCAACTGTTCCGTCGCCCAAAGCCGTTGCGACGGCGCGCCTGCCGCCACCCAGATCAACTGCTGCTCTTCGATCCCCAGGTGTCGCACGCCGGGCAGGTGCAGGGGCTTGGGCGGACCCACAACGACGACGGCCCGACCGCCCTTGAGCAGCGGGCGCAGCGACGGTCCGATGAGACGCCATTCCTGCACCGACGGCTGGGGCTGCAGGATCTCGATCAGGCAGCCGCAGGGCCAGCCGCCTTCAGGGATCTCCGCGTCCAGCGCAGCAAAGCCGGTGCTGACGGCTGCCGTCCTCGCATGGCCCAGCTGGTCGGCCCGCCAGACCGAATCGATCAGTGCGTCGGGAAGCAGACACGCTGGCCCGGCGGCGTTCTGTGCAGGCGCAGCCAGCGCGACGGGCTCGAGGGCCGCGTCGTGCCTTTCGCAGGCAACAGAAGGACTTTGCAGCGAGGACAGCAAGTCCTGCTGCACCGGGTGGGCAGACATGGGGGTGTGGCGTCAGCGGGGTTGGCGCGGCTCAAACTTTTGTTGAAAGACTGTTTATTTATACAGTACACCACAAGGCGACACGCGTCCAGCAGGCGGGTCACCGACTCGGGCGCCGGCGGTCGTCCTTCACGTCACGCGCCCTGCGTGCATCGATGTGCGATAACGGCGTCTCCCCATCTGCAGGGGCAGTTCATCCATGTGCTACTCAGCCCAGGTCCGCGCCAACTACCGCGACTACGTCCGCCTGTTCGGGGCGCACCTCAGCATCAAGGAGTTCGTCCAACTCTTCTTCAACCGGCAGGAGGCCAAGCTGAAGGTTCCGAAGGCCGTGGAAGCGGCGTTCGAGGGCGAGGCCACCACGCCCGAGGAGCAGGAGGTCAAGCGCCTCATTGAGGCCTTCAAGGGCGACCGGGCGATGGCGCTGGAGAAGGAATTGTTCGCCCAGCGCAAGCGCCTGGCCGATGCCGAGCGCATCGCGCAGTCGAACCTCAAGCCGGCGAAGACCGTGCTGGACAGCCTGCGCATCGCGCCGTCGAAGATTTCCAAGGCGCGGCTGGATCTGGAGGATCTGCGCAGAACGGATCTGCTCGACCGGGACTCGCGCATCTTCCCTGGCGTGTATGCACCCGTGATGGTCGTCCGCGACGGCCAGCGCGTCGTGCTGCCCATGCGCTACCAGTGTCGGCCCGCCGGTCGGCCGGCCGCGTATGACATCGAATACCCCGGGACCTACAACGCCCGCCGCGACAACCTGGAGCGGTTCTGGAAAGGCCAATTCGGCTACACGCACGGCATCCTGCTGGTGGACACGTTCTACGAGAACGTCAAGCGCCACGACATGGAGCATCGCGCGCTCGGGCCCGACGAGAAGCCTGAGAACGTGATCCTTCGGTTCCAGCCCAATCCGCCGGAGCTGATGTACATCGCCTGCCTGTGGTCGCATTGGAAGAAGGACGGTGAGCCGGACTTGTTGTCCTTTGCCGCCATCACCGACGAGCCCCCGCCCGAGGTGCGGGATGCGGGGCACGATCGCATGATCATCCGTATCAAACCTGAGCATGTGGATGCCTGGTTGAACCCCGACCCGAAGAACCTCCAGGCGCTGTACGACATCTTCGATGACCGTGCGCCTGCCTACTACGAGCACCGCCTGGCTGCGTAACGGAACTGCGCACTGCTAGTCTGTCAAGACAACGCTACGAGCAGCCGCCATGTCCTCCCGTACCAGCCGGACCACCTTGACCGAACGTGGGATGCAGATCGCGGAGCGGCGCATTCCTGGGCTTGCGGCCAAGGCAGGCCACGAGGCCTACTGGACCACGCTGAGGCACGCGGGTGCCGTCACGGTGAAGACCGCCAGCGGGCAGGTCGTTGAGCGCAAGCGCGACGGCAGCTTCACGGTCATCAAGGATCTGCCCGTTGGCAAGCGCGTCAAGCCGGGCACCATCCTGAAGCGTGTCAAGTAAGCCGGCCAACGACGCACCGGCGGCCGGCCGAGGTCACTGATTTCGAGACCATCCGGCTGGAAGCCAGCGACATCAGTCCCTGGTTTCTCGAGACCGAGCTGTGGAAGGCCTTCTCTTGAGGCTGGCGCGCTTCATGCGGCTGACTGTGTCACGCCTGAAGCAGAGCGCAGATGTCGACGCCAAGTGCAGCGGCAAGCCGCTCAATGTTGTCCAGAGATACGTTCCGCTCGGCCCGTTCAACCGATCCCACATACGTGCGATGTAAGTCTGCCAGTGCAGCGAGCGCCTCTTGCGACAGACCGCGTGCGGCACGGTGCTCGCGAAGATGGCGCGCGAGTCGCGCCCTCGCTGATGCAACCTTTTGACTACGCCCTGGCATGGAGCGCAGGTTCGCTTTGAGATGACTATGGGTCTACAGACTTAAAGTAGCATCTCTCGCTCCTGCGCGACTTACGTCGTGATCGGAGGACGATCACCGGTGTGCAATCAGCCGGCGGCAAGCAGCTCGCAGATGTCGACGCCGAGAGCCGGCGCTAGACGCTCGATGTTGTCGATGGAAACGTTTCGCTCCCGGCGCTCAACTGAGCCGACGTAGGTTCGGTGAAGCTCAGCCCTGGCGCCAAGTTCCTCCTGAGAGAACTTTTGGACGTCTCGAAGCTCGCGGAGCCGGCGGGCTAGTCGCCCCCTTGCTTCTCCGCCATTTTTGCCCCTGGTTACCATAGGGGTAGATTCCCCGGTTGATGACTTTGGGTCTACAGACTTAAAGTAGCATCAGCGCGGACAGGATTGCCTTCCTTTGGGATGCCCTACCGTGCCGAGCAGTGGAAGTGGCACGCAAATGGACACCGAGCGTCGATTGGAATCAGACAACGGTCATCGGTTCAAAGTGCAGGATCGGCCGCTCTGTCGCGGGTACCGCATCGTGGTCGTCACCGAATCGCATGCCGATGTTCACTTTGATGATGGAACCCTGGAGCTGAGTCTTGGTTGGGCGCTTGGCTGCCTGCCCAACACTGAGGCAGAGGTTCTTGGGCTTTGGGTTCAGCCGGCCGCGAGTGGCAACGTCATTCGTGACCTTCGCGAGCGCGGTGCTGAGCGCATCGCAATGGTGATCGATGCAGGCTGGCCTTCGGCCGCAGCGGAGATGCTGAGCGCCTACCCCCGAGCCCAGCGAGCACCCTCGACCGAGCATTTCGTTCGGCGCGCCACGGAGCCGCTGAAACGCAGGCTGCGAGCTGCTGCCGCCGCAGATCTACGTGCGGCCATCAGCGGTGGCGGCGAGGCGGCCCTTCTCGGTGCGATCCAGTCGGTGTTGCCGGCCACGGATCAGGCATCTCGCCTGGGTGAGGCGCAGCAGCTGCGTAAGTCGCTCGCCGAGCTCTCCGAGCAAGACCGGCGCTTCGTCCTGGCCGCCGACCGAACGGCTACGGTATTGCTCGAAGAACTGGCGCGCGCCGTGCAACGAAACGGTTACTTCTTGAATCAAGATGCCGCGCTAGAGTTCGTGGCAAAGGCGCTATTGGGAGCCGAGCGCAGGATGGATCGGGAGCGTGCCGCCATGGCAGCGCAGGCTGGAACTCTGCGAGCTGCTTCCCAGCGCTGCCTGGCTGTGTCCAGGGCTGTCTGACCCATACCGTCGCTGCGATTGCGGTTTCTCAGATGATCAAGGATCTGCCAGGCGTATTCTCCCGGGTGAGGTCCGCGCTGATGAGGCGCGGCCAGTCGCGAGAGGACGCAGATGACTTGGTGCATGACGCCTGGATCAAGTTGGCGTCCTTCTCCCTCACGCAGCCCGTCGAACAGCCCGAGGCATTCTTGATGAGAGCCGCGCTGAACCTTTCGATCGATGCCCACCGAGCCCAGGCGGTTCGCGGCGAGCAGGTGTCGCCCGACGATGTGGTGATCATTGATGGTCGCCCCAACGTCGACGACGTGGTGCTGGCCCGGGAGCGGCTGGATCGCCTGAGCGAGTGTCTGGCCCGGATGAACGAGACGACGCGCAAGATCTACCTGGCGCACAAGGTCGATGGGGTGAGCTATGCGGAGCTGGCGAAGCAGTTCGGCATGACGAGAAGTGGCGTTGAGTGGCACATCTCGAAGGCGGTGATGTTGACGGCGAGCCATATGGAGGGCTGGTATCCATGACGCCTGAGCGCACGGATACCCCCGGTGGCAAGGAAACCAGACCCAAGGTGACACCGGCCATCGCCGCTGAGGCAGCGGTCTGGGTGACGCGCCTGCACGGCCCCGACCGGTCGCAACAGATGGAGCGCGACCTCCGCGCCTGGCAGGCACAGTCGGCGGCGCATCAGGAGGCTTTCGAGAAATGCACGGATGCATGGCTTGATGTCGAAAAAATCAAGCTTTCGACGGCCTATGAGACCCTGTCTCGCCGAAATCCATGGCAGCCGGGGGGGGGATACAGGGGCAAGCAGCGGTGGGCCGCCATGGCTGCGTCAGTGGCAGTCCTGGCCGTCGGCTTGTTCATCGGGCAGCAGTGGTGGGACGAAGGCGCATTCCGCACAGATGTCGGCGAGCAGCGCGTCGTGATGCTGGAGGACGGCACACGCATGATTCTCAACACCGACACCCGCTTGCGGGTGAGCTTTGGCACCCGGCAGCGCACGGTGAACGTGAACAGCGGGGAGGCGATTTTCGAGGTCGCCAAGGACTCGACGAGGCCTTTTGTCGTTCGTGTGGCGGGTAGTGAGGTGGTGGCCGTCGGGACGGCCTTCTCGGTCCGCTATGGCGCGGCCGTCGCCGATGCCCCCCGTGAAGTCGCTGTCACCCTCATCGAGGGGCAGGTCAGCGTTCGGGCTGCGCCGGGAGCTGGCGGTGAAGGTATTGCACCAGCCAGCCCCATCCTGATGAAGCCAGGAGAGCGACTGCGCCTGGACATGGCGCCGAGCGCGACGTCGACTGTCGTGCCGAAGGTGGACCGGCCCAACGTTGAGCAGGTCACGGCCTGGAAGCGCAGCGAAGCAGTCTTCGACGCGACCGCGTTGTCCGAGGCCGTGGCGGAAATGAACCGCTACAGCCGAACGCCGATCGTGTTGGTCGACAAGTTGGCGGACTCAAATCTGCGCGTGAGCGGTCTTTACCGGACCGGCGACAACGTTGGATTTGCCAATGCGGTCGCCAGTTTGCATGGCCTGACCCTGAAAAATGACGGTGGACGATTGGAGCTCCGAAAAGCAGAGTAGGGCATCCACTGGCCGTTGGGCACTCGACTGAATCGTCATCTTGTTGCTAGCCATCAGCACAACAAGGACATCAGATGAGACGGCCCACCCACCAGAGATTCCCCAGCCAGCGAGGAGCGCTCGCGTACAGCGCCTGGTTTTGCATCGCCTTAGGCGCCAGCTTCGCCTGCGCTGCAGAGCCCGCCAAGACAGCGCGTTACGTATTCGAGCAGCCGTCCCAACGGATGTCGGAGGCTCTGCTCTCGATCGCTCGCCAGACCAGCGCGTCGGTGCTGTTCGACCCGGATGCCGTTGTGGGGCGCGTCGCGCGGCCCGTTTCCGGCAAGCTCTCGCCGATCGAAGCGGTCGCTGCCGCCGTGAAGGGGACCGGCCTCATCGCCGAGCTGAAGGCCGACGGTGGGATTGTCGTCAAGCCGGCCCCGCCGGGCGCCACGTTGCCTGCCGCCCCTGCGAGCAGCGGGCCGGTCATGGTCCCGACGACCGGGCGTGGCGAAGCTGCAGGCGCGCAGGAACAGCGGCGCCTCAGCGTGGTGTCGGGCAACGGAGTCGCCGACGAGGCCCAGGCGCCGAGCGGCGGCACAACCGAACTCATGCGGATTGAGGTCACTGGCTCCCGCCTGCGCCGCGTTGAGGGCGAAGGCCCGGCACCGGTGAACGTCTACACGCGGGAGGACATCGCGAAGAGCGGCCAGCCAAACCTGCAGCGATTCCTCGCATCGCTGACCGAGGTGTCGGCATCGTCAGGCGAGGGTGGTTTCAGCAACACGCTGGGGCAAGGCACCGTGCAACTGCGCGGCCTGCCCTTGGGCTCAACGCTGGTGCTCATCAATGGTCGGAAGGTGCAGGCCGTGGGGTCATCCTTCGGCAACGTGTTCAACCTGAACCTCATTCCCGTGGCGGCGATCGAGCGCGTCGAGGTGGTGCCGCAGGGTTCGTCCGCCGTGTACGGCGGAGATGCGCTGGCCGGCGTGGTCAACGTGATCTTGAAGAAGTCGATCAACGGCCAGTCTTTCGCTGTCAGTGCGGGCAAGGGACGCGGCTTCGATGACCACAGCGTGTCGGTGGCCACGGGCCGGCGTGATGCCGACAGCCAGTTTCTGCTGATGGGTTCTTACAGCCGTTCGTCGCCGCTGTCGATGAGGCAACGAGAGTTCTTCCTGGACGCTGACTATCGCCGCATGGGTGGCGTGGATGGGCGCCAGGGCCGCTGCAGCCCGGGCACGGTGCGTAGCGTCTCAGGCAATTTGCCAGGGCTGAGCTCAGGCATTGCAGCCATCCCAGCCAATGCAGGCCAGTCATTGACGGCGTCCGACTTCCTGGCGACCGCTGGCACGGAGAACCTGTGCAACCTTTACGCCACGGGCAATGGTGCCGCGCTGCTGTATGGCTACAAGACCTTGTCAGTCCACGCGCTGGGGGAGCGCAAGTTGCTCGGAAGCTGGTCTGCCTTCACCGAGGTTACGCATGTCAGGGATCGCATGGAGGGCGCGGAGCGCGGCATTCTGATTTCAGGGCTGACGGTGCCGGCCACGAACGCCTTCAATCCCTTCGGCGTTGACGTGAGGGTCTCGACGGCCCTTGGCGCCGAGAACGGCACTGACGGCCTGGCCAGGCAGACCAACTTCACGCGAGCCCTGGCTGGCGCCAGGGGCGAGTTGGGCGAGGGCTGGGATGCGGAGGTGGTGCTGTCGACGGCCAGCGACAGGGGTGGTTCGCAGGTCTGGAACGACCGTGTGAATTCGACTGCCCGGGCCGCTGCCCTCGCATCGTCTGATCCGGCCACTGCGCTGAATCCGTTCACGTCGGGCCGGGCGGCCAATGACGCGGTGCTGAGCCAGATCTGGTCGGACTCCATCAGGCGTAGCGTGGGCCGCAAAGACCAGGTCAGCGCGCAGGCCCGAGGACCGCTGATCGATCTGCCCGCCGGCCCGATCGACGTCGTCGTGGGTGCGGAGGCGGCGCGCGATGAGTACAACGTGACGACCTCGGAGGTGATCGACGTCAAGCGCAGCAGCTCGGCAGCCTATGTCGAGGGGAGGGCGCCGCTGCTCCGTTCCAGCAACGAAGGTGGCGGCCGGTGGGACCTTGCCGCGTTGACATTGGCCGCACGGCGCGACCACTACAGCGACTTCGGCTCGGCGAACACGTTCCAAGGCGGCATCGAACTTCGACCATCGCGGAACCTGTTGATCCGCGGATCCGCCGCGACCTCGTTCAAGCCGCCGACACTCGTTCAGACCAACTACGCCGACACCATCTACGACGCATCGATCTTCGGCCTGGTCGACCCGTCGCGTGGTGGTGAGGCGATCAACTCGGGAACGGTTGTCCAAGGGCGTAACCCGGTCCTGATGCCGGAGCGTGGCCAGGCGCGGAGCGTCGGAGCAGTCTGGGAGCCCGAGGGTGGACTCGGCACGCGGCTGAGCGTCACGCACTGGCAGACCCGCATCCGGGACATGATCGGCGTGATCCTGCCGCAGACGGTGTTGGACGCGGAGGCAACGTTTCCCCAACTCGTGACACGCGGACCGGCGGTGAACGGACAGCCCGGCGCCGTCACCAGCGTCCAGTACACCGAGGTCAACTTCGGTCGAGTTGACACGGCGGGCACGGACCTGGACCTGGCCTATGTGTGGAAGACGCCGGCAGGCAAGCTGACGCTGTCTGGTGGCACGAGCCATACCAGCAGGTACACCGTTCGGCTGACGCCTGGAGCGGCCGAGGAAGACCGGCTGGGCCGCCGCTTCAGCGACTACTGGGCGCCCCGCTGGAAGGGCCGTCTCGGTGTCGGCATCGATCAAGGAGCCTGGAGCCTCGGCTTGACCAGCCGCTATCTCGGCAGGTACCTGGACCGCGGCACCAGTGACCGCCGTCTGGGCGCCTACTGGTTGCACGACCTGGCCGGCACGATGGACCTTAAGAAGATGTGGCCGGAGCTGCTGCCCGGCTCCAAGGCCGCATCGCTTGGATTCAGCGTTGCCAACCTGGCCAATCGCCTGCCGCAGTACGCGGACCGCACGCCGTACTACGACGTGACGCAGGCGGACTGGCGCGGCCGATACCTCACCGTGCGGCTGACCCTGGACTGGTAGTCCGCCTCCAGCCTGAGCCGCCCGATCTGGTGCGGCCAATGATTCCCTAGGTGTTCCTCGTGTGCCCCCCGCCCCCTTCGCGGGGGCGGGCCGCGCCTTGACTCAGAAGTTCTCCGATATGCGTTTCTATTTCTTTGCGACTTTGCTTGCCCTGCTGGCATCAGCGGTCGCTCCCGTCGCGGCCGCAGGAGCCGCTGGGCCTTCCGTCCGCGACGTCGTCGAGTTCAAGAAGATCGTCCAGCCACTCGCAAATGATGCTGAAGCGCTGCGCAGACAAACCTCGCCCGACGGCAGGCGCGCGTTTGTCGTCACGAGGAAGGCCGACGTGGCATCAGACTGCAACCGCTACGAAATCGTGATGCTGGATCTCGAGCCTCAACGGCTCGCGCAGGGGCGACCGTCCGCTACCGAGGTCGTGTTCTCCTTCGATGCAAAGTTCGACGAAGACAGTGGTTATCCAGCCTTGGCGGAGGTCCAGTGGGCCGGCGACCAAACGCTGGTGTTCCGCGCAAAGATCCACGATGAAATCTTCCAGGTCTACAGCCTGAACTTGTCGACTCGCCAGGTCGCCCAGCTCACCCATTCGCCGATGCCGATCTGGTCGTTTGCCGCCTCTGGCGACCTCAAGCGCCTGGTCTACGTCGCGCTCGTTTCGAATCCACCGCTGAAGGACGGGGCACGCAGCATCGTGGTTGGCAATCAGTGGGCCCGTGGGGTGCTGTACGGTCAGGAACCCCTGAAGAACCAGATCAGCAAGTTTCGCTTCTACGTGGAAGACGTCGGAACTGGTCCTTCGCCACGGCCGCTAGGCGAGCCATTTTTTCTCACGAATGCCGGCTTGCCGATGGCCAACATTTCCCCTGACGGCCGGTGGGCCATCCTGCCGAAGTATGAGCCCAGTCGAGGGCCGGCCTGGCGCCAGCAGTACCCGTTGCTGGACGAGATCACCGGGGTTCACGGACCGGCGATGAAGATCGACCCGTTGGGCTACTTCACCGGGTCCACGGCATTCACGGCAAGACGCATGGTGGCGTGGCGGCTCGACGATGGACATGTCCAGACCATCGTGGATGCACCGGATGATGCGCTGCCCGGAGGGGGGCAGTCGCGCCGCGACAAGGCTTGGTTGGGCACAGGATCGTCCATCGTGCTTGCTGGCACCCACCTTCCGCTGGTTGCCGATCAAACTTCTACCGCCTCGCATGTCATCGAGTACTGGCCGGACAGCGGGCGTTGGATCGTCGTCGCCAAACTGAACGGGCGGCTGAAGAGCGCGGTCAGCGTTGGTGACCGCCTCGAGGTCGAGGACGGCACGAAGACGCGGCAGTTTCAGCGCGCAGAGGGCGGTGGTTGGCGCGAGGTGGCTCCGGTTGCGCTCGTCGCGAAGTCGAAGTGGTCGCTGGAGGTTCAGCAAGCCCTCAACGAACCGCCCGACGTGGTCGCCACAGGCCCGGCCGGGCAGGTCGTTCGCCTCACAAATTTCAATCCTCAGTTCGATGCGAAGACCTGGGGTGCCGTGTCCACCTACCGGTGGCTCGATGCCAAGGGTCGGTCATGGGAAGGCGGACTTCTGCCACCGCTAGACGCATCGCCTGGGAAGAGACTGCCCCTGGTCATCCAGGCCTACCTCTACCGCCCCAATGCGTTCTATCTGGACGGACCCAATTCGCGGTCGCAGGGTTATACAAGCGCGTATCCAGGCCGAGCGTTCGTTCGCGAAGGCGTTCTTGTTCTGGCGATGCGGTACTGGCCGCTGAACGGCAGCAACGAGAACTCGGCTGAAGAGAATCGCATCTTCAATGAGGGCGTAAAAGGGGCAGTCGATGCGCTGGTGAGGGAAGGGCGCGTCGACCCCGACAGGGTCGGCATCATCGGATTCAGCGCGACGGGCGCGAAAGTCATGAACCTGATTACCTTTTCGGGGCTCCCGATGCGAGCAGCAACGATCGCGGACGGCGATTCGGACACGCTCTTTTCATACGCCATCACCTACGCGTCCTCGGACTACACATGGTGGCACAAGGAGATGATCAATGGCGGCATCCCTGTGCGTCCGACGCTCTCGAGCTGGATGGCAAACGACCCCGCACTGAACACCGACTGCATAGGGTCGGCGCTTCGCATTGAGACTTACGGAAGGGCGATATCCAACTATTGGGACATCTACGCACTGATGAGACGACAGTACAAGCCTGCGGATCTCATCCTCATCCCGAGCGGAACCCATGGGCTCTCCACGCCGAGCGAACGCATGATCTCGCTGCAGGGCAACGTCGACTGGTTCAACTTCTGGCTGCAGGGGGAAAAACGCGACGAGCCATTTCTGGTCGCCGAAACTCAGGCCTCGTTGCGAGCGCAGTATGAGGCTTGGGACCAGATGGCCGTTCTGAAGCAGGCCGACGACGGCCGCCCGAGGTGCCCATTGAAGAGCGCTGGCTGACAGCAGCACTGCAACCCGGCGGGTAGTCAGTCGAGACCACCGCCTGGCGGCGGCTACTGCTCTTGGCCCGCCGAGTTCCCATCCATCTGGCGCCGCCAGAGCTGACAGTACAGGCCGCCCTGTGCAAGCAGGCTTGTGTGTGTCCCGCGCTCGAGGATACGACCGTGATCCAGGACAATGATCTCGTCGGCATCCATGACCGTCGACAGGCGGTGCGCAACGATCAGCGTTGTCGAGTTCGCCGCGACTTTGCGAATGGCCTGCAGGACCGCAGATTCGGTCTTGCTGTCCAGCATGGATGTGGGCTCATCCAGCAGAAAAATTGCCGACTGGCGCAGCAGGGCCCGAGCGATCGCCAGACGCTGGCGCTCACCGCCTGACAGCTTGAGCCCGCGTTCACCCACGACAGTCGCGTACCGGCTCGGCAACGACTCGACCACCCGATCAAGCTGTGCAGCAGTGGCGGCCCGCTCGATGTCGGCATGCTCTGTGCTTTGCCTGCCTAACGCGATGTTCGTCGCAATGGATGCGTGAAGCAGAGGGGTGTCCTGGGGCACCAGCGCGATGCTCGACCGCAGATCGGCAACCCCAAGGGCGTCGATCGGGCAGCCGTCCAGCAAGATGCGGCCTGACTGGGGTGCGTAGAGCCGCAGCATCAATCGGATCAACGACGACTTTCCGGAGCCGCTGGGGCCCACGATCGCCGTGGTGCTGCCCGCTGGGATCTCAAGGTCCAGCTCACGGATCACGGGGCGCCCGGGCTCGTAGCCGAAGGTCAACCCTTCGAATCGGATGCAGGGTGCTGAGCGCTGTCGTCCGGGGGTAGAGGTCGTTTCGGCATTGTGGCCAGGCTCAGTCTGCTCACGCAGCACATGCAGCAGAGGCTGTACGAATCCGAAAGCGCGCGCCAGATCTCTTGCGGCGGAACCAATGATCTCCAGCGGGCGCATCATCTGTAGCAGGTAGACGCTGCTGAGGACCAGGCCACCGATGCTCAGCGACCCGCTTACAACGCTGCCGGCGGCAGTGGCTATGCAGGCGGTGAGCGAGACTCCAAAGATCAACGTCGCGCAGAGCGCCGTCCCGGTACTCACGCGGTGGTAGCCCCGCCAAGCGCCGAGCAACCTTGAAGATGCTCGCGTCAGCGCCTCTTCGGCAGCGCTTTCTGCACCGAAGCAGCGCAGCGTCTCTACGTTGGTCAAGCTGTCGGCGAGTTGCCCGTGCACGGCGATGCTCGCGTCGGTGACAGCGCTGATGCGTCGAGTGATCCGCATGGAGCCCACCGCAAACACAGCGAGGTAGCCGACTGCAGTCAAGCCAAACAGCACGATCAAGACAGGTTGACCCAGCTGGACAAGGACCATTGTCATGACCGTGAGTTCCACAGCGACCGGAACACAGGTGCTGATGAGATGCGTCAGCAGGAGTTGGGCTCCCGTGATGCCCAGATCGAGACTGTGTTGCAGCTCGCCGCTGCGCTGGCGCAGCAAGCTGGCCAAAGGTAGGCGCAGGACATGCTCGACAAACCGTCGCCGGAGCGCCTTCATCAGGCGCTGCTCAACCTCGTTGACGAGGACAGGCCGGACATCCCCAATGAGCCTGTTCCCGCACAAGACGGCAATGTAGATGGCGCCCGGCACCATGACAGAGGTCAAGGAAATTCCGCTCACGGCAGCGCTGCCGGCTGCGCCATCGACAAGGTGCTTCAACGCGAGAGGCGCGAGGGCAGCCATGGCGCCTCCGAGGATGGCCAACCCGGCGGTAGCGGCGATGTACATGCGCAGGCGTTTGTCCATGGCTTTCGCCAGGAGCAGCATCAGGGGGCGAAGTGTCCAGCGGGTGGGCACAGCGAACCGGCCGTTCAGGGCATCGTGGCGGCGGTGCTACCGAGCACCTGGCTTAACCACGCTTCGGCCGCAAAGCAGCAGTGAACTTCTGCGACGTAGGCGCCGCTTGTCGATGGTCTTCCCGTCAGCGCTGCCTCGACCCGCTCGCGGTCCAGCAGGCCTCGACGGATCAGCTGTCCATCCAGCAGGATCTCCCTGGCCAGCGGCAGGCTTCGCTGCAGGACGGCGGTCGCATGCTCATCGATTCCGCCCTTGGAACGGCGTCTTGCGATTTCCGGTGGAATCCGGTCTGCGAACGCCTCCCGCGCCAGCGCGCGACCCTTGCCGCCGCGAGTCAGCAGATAGGTCGGCAACGTCAGGCAGAGTTCCAGGAGCGGCTGGGAGATCAAGGGGTGGACTGCCTCGGGTGAGGTGTCGCGCCGATAGGGGTTGTAGTACTCGACCGGGCAGATCAGGTTCCGAACCTGAAACAGCTTGCCGATCGGAAGATCGGATGCGCCCAAAAGCTCGGGATGAACGAAGCGCGGCGCCTGACGAAGTGTTTCCGCGACGATTGCACTGGGTACCAGGCTGATGTACTGACCGATTCCTGAGACCGGATCGTGCTTTGCAAGTCGATCTCGAATGGCAAGTTGAAGGGCCCGCCAGAATGACACGCGTCCCAGACGCGCAGCATCCAACACGGCTTGAGGGAAACCTCGATCTACCCCCCGGAGCTGCAGGTAGTCGGCGGCTGGCCAAGTGTTGCGGATCTCCTGAAACAGCTGGTCGCCGGCGGCACCCGTGAACATGACGCGCGCCCCGACGGCCTGCGCAGTCTGCGCGTCGATGCGGTCTGATCCCAAGCGTCCGAGGTGGTTGCTTGGCACAGGTTCGCGCGCGGGATGAAGAACTTCGCTGAGATGGAAGTCGTCGTCACGACGCCGCTCGATGAGCCGGCAGCCAACGCGGGCAGCAGCGATGCGCGCGTACTCGCGCTCGTCGCTATCTGAGCCTGGCGAGTGGTAGTTGAGGCAGGCAATACGAGCAGCCGAGTGCTCCTTGAGCATGCTGCCCAGCAGGATCGCCGAGTCGAGCCCGCCCGATAGTCTGAGCAAGATCGTGTCGTGGCACGACGTCCAGGCACTCACACACTGCGTCGTGGTGTCACGCAGCATGGCCGCGGCGACTTCTTGTGCGGGGTCTACGGGCTTGCGCGCGATATTGGCTGCGCTCCAGAGCAACTTCGGCTCAGAGCTTGAAGGCGTGCACGGAGTCAGTTCACCTGCCAACACCTGCGTCACGCCGGCCAATGCGGTCTCACGTCCACCGAGTTGGCGGAACACGAGGGCAGCCATCACCGCATCCCAGTTCACGGGCGGTGCCGGCATTCCGAGCAAGGCGAGCACGTCTTCCAGGGACGAGAACGTGATCGTGATGCCGTCGAGCTGCAACTGGTAGCAGGGGAGCGCGCCGCCGGGATCGCGAAGCACGCGACTCTCACCGGTCCACGAGGGCAGGAAGGCAATCCAACGTCCCCAGAAGTGGTCGATCAGGGCGCGTCCATCCGTCCTGACGATGCAATCGTCCTCGTCATCGCTGATCTGGAACTCGCGGTTGCCGCTGCCGTCTACCTCGGCTCGGCGGAAAAGTCGCCCGAGGACGACGCCCCGGCGCGATGGGAAAGTGTGGACTTCGTTCACGCCGAAAGCTGAGCCGGCAGCGTAGACGCGCAGTCCCTGGGATGAGAAGACGCGGCTCCAACCCTCACGCGGTTGGAGGGATGCTTCGAGGTGACGAGCGGAGCTCGCCTGGCCCTCGCTTGTCGATATCCAGCCGAATGCGATGTACCGGAACATGGAAGTCAAACCACGAGGATCGGGGTGTAGCCCCGCACGGTCTCGTGGAGGTCGTTGAGCACGAGAGAGCCGGCCTGAAGCCAGGAATGGGCTCCGAAGGGCCGTGTTCGAACGCCGATGACCCAGCGCGGATAGAGACCTTCCGATGACAGGAACCGAAGCATGATCAGCGAATCGCGCAGGCACTCGTCGTGAGACGACATCACCAGGGGACGTGTGCGCAAATACCAGTGTGCCGCGCCCTGTAGTTGCTCTCGCGACAAGTCCGTTGGTTCTGAGGGTTCGGTTGACCGTAGGCGTTCGACCCGAACGACGATCTCCGCGAGGTGCAGATGCCTGAGCCAGTGTCCAACTGCGAGTGTCGCGTTGGCAATGCTGGCCGCTCGTCGCCATTGCACGCCATGTCGCGCCGGTTCGTTGAAGGCCGCAAGGCTGTGTTGAGGCTCGGGAATGCCGATTCGATGGTGCATCGCCGTCGAGGCGCTGGCAAGCATGCCTTGCTGCCTCATGTGGTCGATCCAAGTGTCGACTTCTCTGCCGCTCGTTTCGCCCTCCGTCCCTGACGTGCCAAGCGGCCAGTCAGCGATTCGGGCTGACAACGCCGGCATCAGCGCACCGCCAACGCCAATGTACCGGTCGCGCCTGAGATCAAGCAGGATCACCTGCCCGTCGACATGACACCCGCGCACATGATCGGCAAGCCGAAGGTTCTGCTGGGGTGTTGCTGCGTTGGACATGGTGATCCTGCGCGGCGTGCCATCGTTGCTACACGCCGCGGCGCCGATCAGGCGTCACTCGCGGAACTTGATGACCGAGTTCTCTTCCAGGCGGTTGTTCTGCGGATCGCCCTTGGTTTCTTCCTTGGCGTCGCCCAGGTCGACCAGTTCCAGTTGCGGTGCTTCGTTCATGACGTTCTCCTTCAGTGGTTGAGGTCCGAATTGCCCTCGGCGGATGCCGCTGGCGAACCAAAGATAGGAGGGGCGGGTTCAGTCGCGCAATGGTTTGTGCCGGTCAGTTGAAGCGTTCGGGCTGGATGCGCCTGTGCTGCTCCAGCGTCCCGGCTGCGCCGACGGACATCGACTTTTGAGATGCGCCGGTCGGCATGTTCGGCGCCTTTGCAGGGGTTCTTGGCCAACTCGATTGCCAAGCTGCCCCGGTGCGAAATCTCGAGCCTGCGCACCGGGGCTCTGCGCATCATGCGCAGCCAGCGTGGCGTCGGTGCGGGGTTGGACGCCGCCTTTGGCCTCTTACGCAGACGGTGGGCGGGCCGCCTGCCGCAGTCGATTCGCGACCCCGAGACCGAACGTTTTTGGTGGTGGTCCGAAATTTCTACTGTGTCTTTTGCGGGGCTGAAACGTCATAGAGGGATGGAGACGTCTGTTTCAGCTGAAGACGGACCGAGGACGTGGCACATCTGCTGGCAGGCCGCCAAGGGGCGGAACCTGTTGGTGGACCCATCCATGGTGGACCGGATTCGCGATCGTCTGTTCGCTGCGCATGAGCCGCGGGAACGAGCGCTGCTGCTCTATCTTCTGATGCCGACTGAGATTCACGTGCTGTGCCGGCTTCCTGCAAGTGCCGGTCCCGGAACCATCGCGCGCGCGGTCGCCAACCTCGTATCCAGATGGGTGCGCGACATCGATCGGACGCGCGGACCGGTGTTTGCTGGCCGGTATCACGCCCACGAGGTTCCCGCGGCTGACATGCTGCGACGCGAGGTGCGGATGTTGGCCTGGCGACCAGTCGCTGTCGGCCTTTGCGCCAGACCGACCTACTACACCAGGTCCTCGTTGCGGATGTCCCTCGGTCTGGAGCGCACGAAGGACTTCGATGCGAAGGCGCTGGCAAGCACCTTCGGCGAGACGGTGCATGAAGCCCGCATGGCGATGCGGTCGGTGATCCGAGGTCGCCCGCCGGCTGTCGAGCTCCGTGAATGGGAGCTGTCCCATGGCCTGGCTCTCGCGATTGGGTCCGCGAACGCGGCGTCACCGCTTGTGCGAGAGGTCGACGGCGTTGCAGCGGCCTTCGTTGCCGCCGGTGGCTCGGAAGGTATTGATGGCGCCATCAAGCTGCTTGAGCGGTGGGTAGCCTTGAAGCTAGGTCTGCGTGACGGGCAGTGCCTGGCAAAGCTTGGCGGCTCGCAGGGCGCGAGAGCCAGGGCGCTGGTAGCCGGCCTCGCCGTTCAGTCGGAGCTGTGTTCCGCAGCGTTCGTGGCCCGCCATTTCAAGCGCGCGAAAGCCACTCTGTGCGAGCAGATGGCGGCCTCGCGGCGTCGGTTGGAAGACCAGCGGCTGCTCGCCGTGCCAAAGCGTGATGTCTTGAGCGAAGCCGTAAAACTCAGAGCCCAGAACAGATCTGACGGGCGGCGATGAGCGATAGACACGATCGCCTGATTGGCGATTGACCTTGCCCGCAGGCGTTGAACCGGGCGGCTCCGCATGCTGCTTCGGGCTGTTGCAGCCTGCGGCGGTCAGGTGGTGGATTCGCACCGACAGGCGCGACTGCAGCTGTCCTTGTTGCCGGTGCTCGTGGTCTTGGAGGAGGTTCGCCCGGCAGGGTACGTCGCTGCCGGGGGTCTTCAACCCACGCTCACCACACCGTCAGCGGATCGCTTGCCACCATCGCACTGCCAGGCTTGCAGCTGAACGCCTGCGCGAAGTACGCCGAATTGCTCATCGGCGTCAGCACGCGGTACTTGGCCGGCGAATGCGAGTCGGTGCGCAGCTGGTTGATGAGGAATTCCGTCCTCACCTTGGTGCGCCAGACCAGGGCGTTGCTGAGGAAGAAGCGCTGCGCCGGTGTGTAGCCGTCCACCGGCTTGGCGGCAGCAGCGCCGCCGCGCTTGAGCGCGCGCTGCAGGCCTTCGAACGCGATTGGCAGGCCGGAGAGGTCGGAGATGTTCTCGCCCAGCGTCAGCCGGCCGTTGATGCTGTAGCCGGGCAAAGGCGAGATGGCGCCGTAGCGCTCGGCCACCTTGTCGGCGCGCGCTTTGTAGCCGGCGGCATCCAGGGGCGTCCACCAGTCCGCCAGCGAGCCGCCCGCGTCGAAGTTGCGGCCGCTGTCGTCGAAGTGGTGGGTGATCTCGTGGCCGATGACCATGCCGATGCCACCGTAGTTGCTGGCGTCGTCGGCTGATGCGGAGAAGAAGGGCGGCTGCAGGATGCCGGCCGGGAAGATGATCTGGTTGAGCCCGCCGGCGAAGGCATTGACGATGTGCGGGCTGGTGCGCCAGCGGCCGCGATCGACCGGGGCATCCAGGTCCTTCATCTGCTGGCCGCTGTGCCACAGCGCCACCTTCAGCCAGTTGCCGGCGTAGTCGTTGCTGCTCAGCTGCAGGCCCTCGTACTGCGGCCACTTCTCCGGCGCGCCGATCATGGGCTGCATGCGCGCGAGTTTTTCCTGGGCGCGGGCCTTGGTGGGCGGCGTCATCCACTCCAGCTTGTCGATGCGCTCCTTCATGCTGGCGCGGATGTCTTCCACCAGCTGCACCGAGCGCCGCTGCGCCTCGGGAGAGAAGGCGCGGGCGACGAACAGCTCGCCCAGGGCCAGCGCCACCGGCTCGCCGCCCGTGCGGCCGCCGATCTGCTGGATGACGCTCTCGCTGCGCGGCGGCGGCGCCTGCAGCCCGGTGAGGGCCTTGCCGCGGTACTCGAAGGCCGCCGTGGCATAGGCCTTGGGCAGGCGTGGCGCCGTCGTGTCCAGCACGCGCAGGGCCAGGTAGCTGCGCCAGACCTCCAGCGGCGTCTCGGCCGCCAGCTTGGCAACGCGGGTCGCGAACTCCGGCTGGCCGACCAGCAGGCGCTGCGGCTGCTTGGCGCCAGCGGTCAGCACGGCGAGATAGCCCTGCCAGTCAAACCCCGGGGCGGCAACGGCCAGCTCGGCCGGTGCAAAAGGGTTGTAGTTCGCGTTGGGGTCGCGCAGCTTGGTGCGTTCCCGCGAGACCTCGGCCAGCTGGGTCTCGAAGGCCAGCAGCGCGTCCAGCTCGGCGTCACCCGCCGGGCGGCCGGAGGCGCCGAGCACCGTCTTGGCGAACACGCGGTAGGCCGCGGTGATGCTGCGCGTGCGTTCGTCGCTGCGGAAGTAGTCGTCGCGGTCCGGCAGGCCCAGCCCGGCCTGGCTCAGCGCCAGCACATTGCGCCGCGTGTCCTTGCGGTCGGGCTGCACGGCGTAAGCCAGCGGTGCGGCCACGCCTGCGCGTGACAGCAGTGCCAGCAGGGCCGGCAGGTCTTCACGGCGCTGCAGCGTGTCGATGCGGTTGAGCAGCGGCGCGACCGACGTCAGGCCGCGCGCCTCGATGGCGGCTTCGTCCATGCCGGCGGCGTAGTAGCTGGCGATGAGCTTCAGGCCGGGCGTCGTCTGCAGCGCCGGCTTGTCGGCCAGCTCCTTGAGTGCGCGGTTCAGCAACTCTTCGTTGGCCTGGCGCAGCTGCTCGAAGCTGCCGATGCGGGCGCGGCTGGCCGGGATCTCGGCTGCGGCCTCCCAATTGCCGTTGACGAAGGCATAGAAGTCGTCGCAGGGCTTGACGTCCTTGGACAGGCTGCTCAGGTCGAGGGCAGGGCTGCTGGCTGCCAGGCCGAGCAGGGTCGCTGCGAGGGCCAGGCGGTGGCGGGGAAAGCTGGGCATGGGGGTGGTGCGCAGAGTCAGGGAGAGCCGGAGATTAGAGCGCCTAACTCCTCCCAGGGTCAGCTGGAAGCTTGGGCGTCAAACCGGGGCTCAGCTCGTGCGCCCCGCCATCACAACCTCTGCCGGAAGCGATGGCCGGACAGCCGTGCGGCGTGCGTCGACCGTATCTCGCAGCGATCAGCAGGTATCCATCAGATCCAGCTTTCCACCTCTTCTTCTTGTTCCCCTCGCATCTTTCGCTTTCGCCGCTCGCATACATGCCAGATCAATACGGCAGCCCAGCCGACCATGATCGAGATCAACAAGAAAAAAATGACAAACTCACTCACTGTCAATCCCCCAGTAATTAAATGTTACAGGGGCTCGGCTGGCAGATTTCCTAAGGTTTTCCTATCCCCTGATGTAAGCGAAGCGCTGTACGGGCTAGCCCCTAGACTGATTGGTGCAGGCTGGTGCTAGGTCGGCGAATCACGGAGGGCGACGGTGGGATCAGCCAGTTCAGGGCGTTTGGAGGTGCTGCAGGCATTGCGTGCTATTGCCGCAGCGCTCGTTGTCCTGCTTCACTCTTTTTATACATACGCGGAGAAGGTTTCCCCCGTCGACCCGATTTCGGGGGTTGGGCTGCATTACGACTTGGCGGCATTTGGCGTCAAACTCTTCTTCTGCATCAGCGGATTCATCATTTATAAATCCACTGCTTCCCTTGATCCGGGGTGGGATTCAGCCAGTTTCTTTGCTCGCCGTCGCCTGATTCGAATCGTTCCCTTGTATTGGGCGGTAACCCTCATTTACGCTGCAAAGCTTGCAATGGGGGGTGATTCGCCCACCCTAATGGATGTCGCACGGTCCCTGTTCTTTATCCCTTTCGCCGACGCGAGCGGTCAGATCAGGCCTGTGCTGGGCGCGGGGTGGACTTTGAACTTCGAGATGTTGTTTTACGCTGTGCTATGCGCGTCACTTGGGTTGACGCAGAAGTGGCGGTTCGTAGTTGTTGGGGGGGCGTTCGCAGCCTTGCTGACAGCACGCCTGTTTGACGTGGCGCCCCAAAACTACCAGCCAGGCGATACCGCGTGGGGTTTGATGGCGGATTCGGTGCTGCTATTTTTTCTCGCCGGGATGGCCGTCGCATCGCTGACGCAGCGCGACAACGCGCATGGACCTTCGGCACCCACATTTGTGGTCGGAATCCTGGCGATGCTGGGAATCCTGTTTGGCTTCGCGGTTCCGGCTGCAGTTTTCGGCCTTGACGCGATCGGGAGCCCACGGTCTATAGGCGTGACCTTGCTGGAGGTGACGGTCTGCTTTGCGCTGGTGTATGTGTGTGTCAAACCTTATGTCGGAAGTGGGTTTGGTGCGGCGCGGGTGGTTCGGCGGAGTGTTGTTGCTGCGGGTGATGGGTCCTATAGCACCTATTTGATCCACGGCTTTGTAATGGGGCCCGCAGCACGAGTAATTTACGAGCTTGGACTAAATGTTGGTCCTTGGGTATTTGCAATTCTGATGGTGCTCCTCTGCACCGTGATTGGTGTGCTTGCCTATCGATTTTTTGAATGCCCTATGCAACTACGCCTGAACGAAGTTTTCGGGAAACATAAACAGGGCGAGTCGCTTCGTAGTTGTTGATGCCTTGCCGCGTGCGCCGCCTACACTTCGCGCCATGCCCGTGCCCACCGAGATCACCGTCCACCAGCAATCCCGCGTGCTGGAGATTGCCTTCGACGACGGCGCCCGCCACCGCATCCCGTTCGAGCTGATGCGCGTCTACAGCCCCTCGGCCGAGGTCATGGGCCACGGCCCCGGCCAGGAGGTGCTGCAGACCGGCAAGCGCGATGTCGTCATCACGGGCCTGGAGCCCGTCGGGCACTACGCGGTGCGCCCCGAGTTCAGTGATGGCCACGCCAGCGGCCTGTTCACCTGGGACTATCTCTACAAGCTCGGCAGCCAGCAGGACACGCTGTGGCGCGACTACGAAGCCCGCCTGGCCGCCGCCGGCAAGGGCCGCGACGATGCCATGCCGGTCAAGGGCGGCGGCAGCTGCCACTCACACTGAACACTTGCCATGAGCCAAACCCACTTCGGTTTCAGCACGGTCGACGAATCTGAAAAGGCGACCAAGGTCCGTGGCGTCTTCGACTCCGTCGCGTCCAAGTACGACTTGATGAACGACTTGATGTCGGCCGGCCTGCACCGGGCCTGGAAGGCCTACACCGTGCAGGTCGCCAACCTTAAGCCGGGCGAGCGCGTGCTGGACATCGCCGGCGGCACGGGCGACCTGTCCCGCGCCTTCGCCCGCAAGGTGGGCGAGAGCGGCGTGGTCGTGCACACCGACATCAACGAGGCCATGCTGCGCCAGGGCCGTGACCGGCTGCTGGACGAAGGCCTCATCCTGCCCACCAGCCTGGCCGACGCCGAAAAGCTGCCCTTCAAGAGCGAGAGCTTCGACCTCGTCAGCGTCGCTTTCGGCCTGCGCAACATGACGCACAAGGACCTGGCCCTGGCCGAGATGTGCCGCGTGCTCAAGCCGGGTGGCCGGCTGCTGGTGCTGGAGTTCTCCCGCATCGCCGAGCCGCTGCGCAAGCCCTACGACTGGTATTCCTTCAACATCCTGCCCAAGCTGGGCTCGCTGTTCGCCGGCGACGCCGAGAGCTACAAGTACCTGGCCGAGTCCATCCGCATGCACCCCGACCAGGCCACGCTCAAGGCCATGATGAAGACGGCCGGCTTCGGGCACGTGGACGTGCACAACCTCAGTGCGGGCATCGTGGCCCTGCACGCCGGCATCAAGTGCTGATCGCCTGAGCTGGCCCAGGCCCCTCCGGGGCCGCATTTTTCGCTTTCTCCTTTGTCCTCCCCCGCAGACGCGGGGGGTGAGGGAACTTGTCCCTTGAATCCGCTCTAACCGCGGGTTCGACCCACTTTTATGCGGGACAAGGCCCCCATAGAAGCGACATATCCGGCCGCTACACTCGTTCGTTCCCTAGGGCCCGGACCCCTTCTACGCACAACAAGGACATCGAAAAGATGGCAAAGCGACTGATCAACCCCCGCGTTTCGTTGCTGGCAGCCGTGGCGGCTGCCGTGCTGCTGGCGGCCTGTGGTGGTGGTGACAAGGGTGACAAGGCTTCCCAGACGGCCGCCAAGGTCAACAAGGAAGAGATCACCGTCCATCAGATCAACTTCGTGCTGCAGCGCCAGCCGGGCCTCAAGCCCGAGCAGGCCGAGGCCGCGAGCCGCCAGGTGCTGGAGCGCCTGATCGATCAGGAGCTCGCCGTCCAGAAGGCCCAGGAGCAGAAGCTCGACCGCGACCCGCGCGTGGTGCAGCAAATCGAGGCCGCCAAGCGCGAAATCATCGCCCGCGCCTACGTCGAGCGCGTTGGTGAGAGCGTTGCCAAGCCCGCCAGCGACGAGATCGCCAAGTACTACAACGAGAAGCCGGCCCTCTTCAAGGACCGCCGCGTCTACAGCCTGCAGGAACTGCAGATCGAGGCCAAGCCTGAGCAGTTCGCCGTGCTGCGTGCCAAGCTGGCCGAGGCCAAGAGCCTGAACGAGTTCGCCGAGTTCCTGAAGGCCAACGATTTCCGCTTCGCCGGCAACCAGGCCGTGCGCGCCGCCGAGCAACTGCCGCTGGCCAGCCTGGACAACATCGCCCGCATGAAGGACGGCGACTCCATGGTCAGCCCCAGCCCCACCGGGCTGACGGTGCTGTTCCTGGTCGGCTCGCGCAGCCAGCCGGTCGACGAGGCCCGTGCCCGCCCGGCCATCGAAGCCTTCTTGCTGAACCAGCGCAAGGCCGAGGTGGTGCAGAAGGACATCAAGGCGCTGCGCGACGGCTCCAAGATCGAATACGTCGGCAAGTTCGCCGAAGCTGCGGCCAGCGCTCCTGCGCCGTCGGCCGCGCCTGTTGCCCCGGTCGCGCCTGCTGCCTCCGAGGCCGCCGCGCCCGCGCCGGCCGCCAGTGGCCTGGATCCTGCTTCGATCTCCAAGGGCATGGGCTTGAAATGATGAAGATGCGCTTCTTCCAACTGTTCTTCGCGGCCGTCCTGGGGCTGTGCTCCCTGGGCGCCCAGGCGCAAGCGGGCGCCGCCACGGCCTCCGCCGAGTACCGCCTGGGTGCCGGCGACGTCGTGCGCATCCTGGTCTACCAGAACCCCGACCTGACGCTCGAGACCCGCGTTTCCGAGTCCGGCGTCGTCAGCTTTCCGCTGCTGGGCAATGTGCGCATCGGCGGTCTGGGCATCAGCGCGGCTGAGAAGCTCATCGCAGACGGTTTGAAGAGCGGCAACTTCGTCAAGCAACCGCAGGTCACGCTAACGCTGCTGCAGGTCAAGGGCAACCAGGCCAGCGTGCTGGGCCAGGTCAACCGCCCGGGCCGCTACCCCATCGAGACGGCCGACATGCGCCTGACCGACCTGCTGGCCACGGCCGGCGGCGTGGCCAGCACCGGCGGCGACCTGCTGGTGCTCAGCGGCACGCGCAACGGCAAGCCCTTCCGCGTCGAGATCGACCTGCCTACCGTCTTCAGCGCCGACCAGAACCGCGCCAACGACGTGCTGATCCAGAACGGCGACGTGCTCTGGGTCGACCGCTCGCCGCTGGTCTATATCTACGGTGAAGTGCAGCGGCCCGGCCCCATGCGGCTGGAGCGCGACATGACGCTGCTGCAGGTGCTCGCCGCTGGCGGTGGCCTGAACCAGCGCGGTACCGAACGCGGCATCCGCGTGCACCGCAAGGGTGCTGACGGCAAGGTGCAGATCGTGCAGCCCGTGATGGACGAGCAGATTAAGGACGGCGACGTGGTCTACGTGCGCGAGAGCTTGTTCTGATCTTGAACCGCGCCAGGCCAGGGCCGGCGGATAAATGGAGTTGGGAATGACGTTTGCACAGTTTTTGTCGATCCTGCGTGCGCGCAAGTGGGCGGCGCTGGTGGTGTTTGCCGTGGTCGTGGCGAGCACCGTGGCTGTGAGTCTGCTGCTGCCCAAGCAGTACCAGGGCACGGCCAGCGTCGTGATCGACATCAAGCCCGATCCGGTGTCGGCCACCATGTTCCCCGGCCTGACGACTCCGGGCTTTATGGCCACACAGGTAGATATCCTGTTGAGTGATCGGGTCGCCCAGAGGGTGATCCGAGATCTCAAGCTGATGGACAACGCCGCCATTCGCGAGCAGTGGCAAACGGAGACCCAGGGCGAGGGCACATTCGAGCAGTACCTGATCCAGTTCCTGCATAGTTTCCTGGATGTGAAGCCCAGCCTGCAGAGCAACGTCATCAGCATCGATTACAAGAGCCCGTCGCCGCAATTCGCTGCGGGCTTGGCCAATGCCTTTGCCCAGGCCTACATCGCCACGACGCTGGAGTTGCGCGCCGATCCGGCCAAGCAGTTCAACAGCTTCTTCCAGGCCCAGACCAAGGAAGCCCGCGAATCGCTCGAGCGCTCGCAGCAGCGCCTGTCGGCCTTCCAGCAGGACAAGGGCATCATCGTCACCAATGAGCGTCTGGACGTCGAGGCCGCACGTCTTGCCGAGCTGAGCAGCCAGCTGACGCAGTCGCAGGGTATCTCGGCCGAGAGCAGCAGCCGCCAGGCCCAGGCCCGGGGTGACCAGAGCGACCGCCTGCAGGAAGTGCTGAACAACCCGCTGATCAGCGGCCTGAAGGCCGACCTGACGCGAAACGAGGCCAAGCTGCAGGAGCTGTCGCAGCGCCTGGGCGACAAGCATCCGCAGGTGGTCGAAGCCCGCGCCAACATCGCTGAGCTGCGCAGCAAGATCGATTTGGAGACGCGTCGTGTCACCAGCGGTGTGGCCGTCAGCAACAACATCAACAAGGCGCGCGAAGGCCAGGTCAGCGCAGCGCTGAATGCCCAGCGCACCAAGATGCTGGAGATGAAGGCAGTGCTCGACGAAGGGCTGGTGCTGCAGCGTGAGGTGGAGAACGCGCAGCGCGTCTACGACAACCTGGTGGCGCGCATGAACCAGTCCGCGCTGGAAGCCCAGAACACCCAGAGCTACGCCAGCGTGCTGACCGTGGCCCAGCCGCCGACCAAGCACAGCAGCCCCAAGATCCTGCTGAACACGCTGCTGGCTGTGTTCCTGGGCGGGTTGCTGGCCGTCGGCGTCGCGCTGTTGATGGAAATGAGCGATCGCCGCGTCCGCAATCCTGAAGATGCGGTTGCCGCATTGGGCCTGCCGGTCCTGGGCTCACTGCCCGCCCCCAACGCCAAGCGCTTCAACCCGGCGCGCCCGGTCGGGCTGGGACTGGCATCGCAGCAGCGAGCCGTGAGCCTGCCGGCCCCCGGCTATCAAACCGGCGTCTGACCTGTCGTCCGATCACCGCACCCAGCCGCACAGAAAGACCGCCCCGTGACCGTCGACACCCAAGATTCCAACATCGCCGACCGTTCGATCGGCAGCATCCTGGCCGATCTGCGCAACCTGTCCGCTGACCAGGTGGAAAAGATCGTCCGCCACCAGCGCGACAAGAGCGTGCGCTTCGGCGAGGCTGCCGTGGCGCTGGGCTTTGCCAGCAGCGACGATGTGCTGGTGGCGCTGAGCCAGCAGTTCCACTACCCCTACGCCCCGGAAGAAAGCCGCAAGGCCAGCCCGGAGCTGGCCGCGCTGAACCAGCCGTTCGGCGTGCAGGCCGAGAGCTTCCGGGCCATCCGCAGCCAGATCATGATGCGGCTGTTCAACGAAGGTCAGGCGCGCCATGCCATCGCTGTGGTCAGCCCCGAGTCCGGCGACGGCAAAACCTTCTTTGCCGCCAACCTGGCTGTGGTGCTGGCCCAGCTGGGCGGCCGCACGCTGCTGGTGGATGCCGACATGCGCCATCCGCGCCAGCATGACGTGTTCGGTCTCGACAACAAGGCCGGCCTGTCGGGCATCCTGAGCGGTCGCGCCGAGGCCAAGGTCATCCAGCAGGTGGCCGGTGTGCCCAGCCTGTTCGTGCTGCCGGTCGGCATCACGCCCCCGAATCCGCTGGAACTGGTGGAACGCCCGGCCTTCGGTTTGCTCATCCGCGAGCTGTTGAGCAAGTTTGATCACGTGGTCGTCGACACACCCGCCGCCTGCTACGGCAGCGACGCTGCCGTCATTGCCGCCCGTTGCGGCGCTGCACTGGTCGTGGCGCGCAAGGACCAGGGCCGCGTGCCGGCTCTGCAAGACCTGGTGGCCAATCTGGCCGAGACGCCTGCAGTGTTGGCTGGCGTCGTGTTCAACGAGTTCTGACCTTCACATGGCTGCCGCGACCGATCCGCGCAGCGCGGCGCCTCCTGCGTCGCGCGAGCGCGAACCTTTCCTGCCTGTCGGGGCCGACCTGGTGGTGCTGGGTCTGCTGCTGGCCGGCTTTGCTGTGCTGTACGTGCCGTCCTGGATGGAGCTGGCCAAAACGGTATGGGCCACCGACGAACAAGGTCATGGCCCGATCATCCTGGCCGTCAGCTTCTGGCTGCTGTATCGCAACCGCCATGATCTAGCCGCGTTGCCGGCTCGGCCCATCGGATGGCTGGGTTGGCCCATCTTGCTGTTCAGCCTGGCGCTGTATGCGCTCGGCCGATCGCAGGACATCATCATGTTTGCCGTCGGTTCTCAGATCGGCGTATTGGTGTCGTTGCTGCTGCTGTTCAAGGGCCGAGCGGCGCTTCGGCTGCTGTGGTTTCCGCTGTTCTTCATGCTGTTCATGGTGCCGCTGCCCGAGGCCCTCGTGGCGGCGGTGACGGCGCCTCTGAAGTCGGCGGTGTCGGCCATTGCGAGCAGCCTGCTCTACAGCCTGGGTTATCCGGTGGGCCGCACCGGCGTGGTCATGACCGTGGGTCAATACCAGCTGCTGGTGGCTGATGCCTGTGCCGGCCTGAACAGCATGTTCACGCTGGAAGCGCTGGGCATGCTGTACATGAATCTGATGCGGTACACCAATCCTGTGCGCAACGTGGTCCTGGCCCTGCTGCTGGTGCCTACGGCATTCGTGGCAAACATCGTGCGCGTGATGATCCTGGTGCTCGTCACCTACCACTTCGGCGACGAGGCAGGGCAAGGCTTCGTGCATGGGTTTGCCGGCATGGTGCTGTTCATCGTGGCGTTGGGCTTGATGCTGGTGCTCGACAAGTTTCTCGGGCTGTTTCTGCCGGCGCATCGCCAGGAGTCCAAGCAATGACCGCCGCTCGATGGAAGGCTGCGCTGGTTGCGTTGCTTGCTGCGCTGTCGGCGCTGGGCGCCTACGCCTGGCGTCCGACCCAGCATCTGGCAGACATGCGGCCGAAGTTGGAGCTGGCGCAGTTGTTCCCACGCAGCTTTGCTGGCTGGTCCGAGGACACGCGCGGGCCGGTGCAACTGGTTTCGCCCGACCAGCAGGCAGTCTTGAACAAGATCTACAACCAGACGCTGAGCCGGACCTACGTGAACGCGGCCGGTGACCGCGTGATGCTGTCGGTTGCCTACGGCGGCGACCAGTCCGACGGGACGCGCGCACACCGCCCGGATGTCTGCTATCCAGCGCAAGGCTTTCAGATGCGCAGTGATCGTGCATCGACCGTTTCTGTCGGTACCCATCAAGTGCGCAGCAGGCAGCTCGTGGCTCAGCTGGGCAATCGCATCGAGCCCATCACCTATTGGACGGTGGTTGGAGAACGCATCGCGCTCAGCGGTACCGAACAGAAACTGGCCCAGTTGGCCTACAGCACGCGCGGCGTCATTCCGGACGGCATGCTGGTGCGTGTTTCGACCATCGACCCCAACCCTGAGCGGGCCTACACCGTTCAACGGCAGTTCATCGAGGAAATGGCGACGACCGTCTCCGGTCCAAATCGGGCTCGAGTCTTCGGCACCCCCCTGTGAGCCTGTCGATGACGAAGGATGCGAACCCGAGCACTGCTGCCGTTGCGAAAAAGAGCCTGAGTCACTTTGCGATCGGCAAGGTGCTGGCGGTGTTGATCGGCATCACCACGCTGCTGCTGTTGGTCCGCTCCCTTAGCCGTGACGACTACGGGGTCTACATCACGCTGTTCGCGGCCTTCGAGATCCTGCAGCTTGCAGCGAGCCCGGGTGCGTATGCCATCGCCTTTCGCTACCTGCCGGAGCTGAGGCCGGCTGGCGGCGGCGTCGGCCTGCAAGCCTTGGTGCATCGGGTCACGGCCTACCGCATCGGCACCCTCGTCCTGTGCGGGGCGGCGCTCTACATTGCCGCCCCGGCGCTGGCCGACTTGGCAGGTGCTGCCTACACGACCAACGTGGTGCGGCTGTTTGCCTTGATGCTGTGCTTCGAGGGCACGGCGCGTTTCATCGACGTGCAGTTCGAGTCGCTGCTGCAGCAGGGCCGGGCGCAGGCCTCGGCGTTGCTGAGGAACGGAAGCAAGCTGGTGGGCTTGTTGTTGGTCGGCGGCGCTGGCCAGCACGAGGTGTCGCTGGAGATGTGGTTGAGCATCGAGGTGGCCACATCGGCCCTCGGAGCCGTGGTGTCCACTGGGCTGTTGCTGCACTACGGGTCAAAGCGCGGTCGCGAGGCCGTGGCGCAGACTTTGCATATGCCAGCCATGGCACGGCAGTTGCGCTTCTCGGTTCCCACCTACTTCTCACAGGTGCTCTATCTCTTGACCGGGACGGAGATGGTCAAGCTGTTGGTCAGCCGCTTGCTCGGGGTGCAGGCTATTGCCGCCTTCGGTTTCGCTTCGGCGCTGTCGGCCACCATCCAGAAGTACCTGCCGAGCTATCTGCTCATCGGCTGGGTCCGCCCGCTGTTCATCTCGGCCCGCTCCGGTGGGCGCTCCACGGCCGACCTGGTCAATCTGGCGGGGACCGTCATCAAGATCAACGTGTTGATGTTGGCGCCGATCACGACGGCGCTGCTGGTTGCCGGCGAGCCCTTGCTGGCGCTGCTGTCGGGTGGGCGCATGACCGACGGCATCGGCTACCTGTACTTCTTCGTGTTCCTGCTGTTCATCCAATCGATCCGCGCGGTGATCTCGCTGCTGGGGTTCACGATGGAGATCGGCTCGGGCGGGTTGGTCGCGACCGTGGTTTCGGTCGTCGGCATCGCGCTCGGCGTGGCGGGTTATCCGAGCTTCGGCGTCTGGTCGCTGTGCGGCGGGCTGGTCGTGTCCGAGCTGTCTTGGGGCGCCGTGATGGCCGGCTATCTGAAGGCGTCCGGCATGAGCTTCCGCCTGCCGCTTTTCAGCCTGGCGAAGTTCGCCGCCGCCATCGCGCTGTCGGCTGCGACGCTGCATGCCCTGGGGATTGAGCGTCTGGCCAGTGGCGGCCTTCTCGGGTTGTGCTGCGCACTTGCGGCGGCGGTGGCAGTCTGCCTGGCGCTGTGCGCCGCACTGCGGCCGTTCTCCAGCGACGAGCGTTCGCTGATCAACAAGCTCCTGCCCGTGAAGGTGTTCGTGTGGTGAATTCCAGTTGCAGCTGTGAGCACTGCGGTAGCGCTGCACGGCTGTGTGGGCAGCGGCTGTGTCGTGGTTCCCGCAAGAGCGGTTGAGTTTCAGGTAATCGGGTCATGGGTATCAAACAGTCATTGAAGCAATCGGTTCAGAGGAGTGCAACGCTCTGGGCTGGCTACCAGTTCATCAAGGCGCAGGTGAACCGCGTTCGCACCACTGCCTATTACCTGTATGACGCGAGGCGCTGCTGGCGCCACATGATCTGGCGTCCCACCGAGCGCGCGCGTTGGGCGCTGAGTTCGGAAATGCTTTTCCAGTACCACAAGCTGGAAAAGGGTCTGGTCATGCCGGGCAAGCCACGGTTGTTCGGCACGGATCCGGTTCGCGCCACCATGGCCCTGGTGCGGCGATGGGAAGCTGCGGGCTATCCCACTTCCGATGCGATCTATCGCGGGGCCTGTGCCACCGTGTCCTGCTATCGCGCTGGGCTGATTGCCCGCGGCCTGCATCAGGAGTCTCCTGCCATCCACCAGGTTGACCAATTCCTTGCCGAGCGACAGCAGGTATTGGCGGCCGATCCGATGGTCACACCGGTGCCGTTGGAGGCACCGACGAAGCCCGGCGCCGGGCCGTGGGAAGCGTTTGAAGCCCTCAGCGTGGCGCGTCGCAGCGTGCGCGACTTTGCGCCCACTGCGGTGCCGAAAGAGTGGGTGGAACGGGCCGTCCGAATCGCGGCGTTGAGCCCTTCGGCGTGCAATCGCCAGCCCAACAAAGTGATCTTGATCGAGGACCGTGCCGAGATCGATCGCGCGCTGTCTTTCCAGAATGGCAACCGAGGCTTTGGGCACAAGGTCCCTTTGCTGGCGGTGCTGGTCGTCGACAGCACGGGCTACTTCGACGGCTCCGAGAGAAACCAGACCTACGTGGACGGCGGGCTGTTTGCCATGAGCCTCATGTTTGCACTGCGGGCTCTCGGCCTTGGCAGCTGTTCCTTGAACTGGTGTGTGACGCCGGCCACGGACAGAGCCTTCCGAAAGCTGGGCCACGTCAAGGATCAGGAGACGGTCATGATGATGTTGGCGATTGGCTATCCACCTGAAGCAGTGGCTGTGCCGCTGTCTCCGCGCCGGGATATGGAAGACCTGATGCGTTGGAGCAAAGCCAAGAATGCCTGATGCAGCTGGCGCCGTGAACGCCTGTGGCGGCTGCGCCGGAGCGGGCGCTCGTGACGCACGCAGCTTGAATGATGGATGGGGCGGCTGTGCAAGTCGAGTCGCACCAACTGGAAAACGAAATAGGGGTACGAAATGAAATTCTTCTTCGCCGGCCACACCACGTTCGGCAACCGCGGCTGTGAGGCGCTCATCCGCTCGACCGTCGGGCTGATCCGCCAACGACAGCCGCAGGCGCGCTTCGTCGTGCCGTCGTCGGCCATCGAACTCGACCGGCGCCAGTGGCCGCAGGCGGCGGACAACGGCGTTGAGTTCGTGCCGACACCGCCCTTCCCGTCCAGCATCAAGTGGTGGAACCGCGCCGTGCGGCTGCTGCCGCCGGTTGAGCGCAGCATCGTGCCCCGCCACAGCCTGCCCGCCGACACGCTGGACGTGCTGGCCGGCTGCGACGCAATGATCATGAGCGGTGGCGACGTGATCTCGCTCGACTATGGCCTGGCCTCGCTGTACGACTGGACCGGCTACGTCGACAACGCCCGCCGCCTGGGCAAGCCGGCGCTGCTGTGGGGCGGCTCGGTCGGCCCGTTCAAGGCCAAGCCGCATGTGGAGCGGCACATGGTGGGCCACCTGCGCTCGTATGCGGCGCTCAGCGTGCGCGAGTCGTCCACCCACGCCTACCTGGCCAGCCTCGGCATCGAGGCCAGGCTGGTGGCCGACCCTGCCTTCACGATGCAGCCCGAGGTCTTCGACCACGCACCGCTGCTGCCCACCGGTGCCGGCGGCGTGCTCGGCTTCAACGTCAGCCCGCTCATCCGCGGTTACCGCGACACCGAGGCCTCACGCCAGGCGCTGGATGCCGAGATCGTCGGCTTCATCGCCGAGGTGCTGCGCCGCACCGACATGGGTGTGCTGCTGGTGCCCCATGTCGGCCCGCTGGGCGGCGGCAGCTTCAACAGCGACCACCTCTACATGAAGGGGCTGCTGGCATCCTCTGGGCTCGACCCCGCCCGCGTGAAGCTGGGGCCAGACACCCTGAATGCGGCCCAGCTCAAGCACCTGATCTCTCAGTGCCGCTTCTTCATCGGCGCGCGCACCCATGCCACGATCGCCGGCTTTTCGACGGCAGTGCCCACCGCCTCCATCGCCTACAGCGTCAAGGCCAAGGGCATCAACCGTGACCTGTTCGGCCACCTGGACCATGTGCTGGAAACCCCGTCCGTCACACGCGAGACCTTGATGCAGCACCTGAAGCTGCTGCAGGACCGCGAGTCGGACCTGCGCCGCTTCCTCGCCGAGCGCGTTCCCCAGGTGCGTGAGCAATCGATGGCCGCCGCCGACCACGCGCTGGCCCAAGTGTCTCCGGCCCACGCCTGAGGCCCGCGCCCGCCTTCCGCCGGAGACCCTCGCCATGATGCTGACACGACGAACCGCTCGAAGCCAGGTCAGCGTCCTGCCCTGGCTGCTCGGCCTGCCGCTGTTGGTGCTTGTCGGCATTGCGGTGGCGTTGGCGCCGCCCTACGCCACGGCGCTTGTGCTGGGGCTGGGGCTGCTGGGCGTGGCGCTGCTCATGCCCTTCAACGCCCTGCTGCTGGCCTGCCTAGTCACCGCGGCCGTCATCGGCGGCTCGGCCGAATACTTCCTGGGCATGGGCCAGGCCAACTGGCTGCCGTTCATGCTGGCGATGCTGCTGGCGCTCAAAGGCTTCATGCTGACCCAGCTGCAGCCCGGCGCAGGCCGCCCGCTGGCCGGGCAGCGGCTGGACCGCATCGGCTGGGCCTGGTTCGGCCTGCCCGCCGTCGTCTATGTGTTCACGCTCATCGCGTCTTCGGTGAGCAACGCCATCCCGTTGTCGCAGGCCATGGCGGCGATGAAGAACTACCTGCTGATGTGGGGCGTTCTGGTGGCGGTGATCTATCACCACGACATGGCGCGGGCCTCGACGCTGATCTGGCGCGCATTCGTGGTCATTGGCCTGCTGCAACTGCCCGTGGCCCTGTATCAACGCTTCTTCGTTGCCAGTGGACTTGCGAACACCAGCGCCTCGCTGAGCTTTGATGCCATCAACGGCACCTTCGGCGGCGGTCTGCTGGGCGGGCGCTCCGGCGCGCTGGCGATGTTCATCTGCATCGTGCTGGGCTACCTGCTGATCCTGTGGCGCGACCGCCGCCTGGGCGGCTTGTCGTTCGCCGGCCTGGCGATGCTGTTGCTGCCCACGCTGTTCCTCATCGAGGTGAAGGCCGTGGTCGTGTGGTTGCCGTTGGTGGCCGTGCTGGTCTTCAGCCAGCAGTTGCGCCGGCGACCGCTGCTGTTCGTGTTTGGCGTTCTCGGCAGCCTGGCGCTGGTCGTGGGTGTGATCGCCGTCTATCGGATGTCGTTCTATTCCCATTCCAGCGGAATGTCGCTACTGGAGTTTTTCACCAGCCAGATCCAGTACGTCTACGACCCCAACCGATTCAATCCCGAGACGCGCGAACTGGGCCGTGCCTCGGTACTCGCTCATTGGTGGCGTGAGGCGGGTAGTCATGGCGGGGTTGTGAACTGGCTTTTCGGTTTTGGGCCGGGAGCGAGCCGCGGAGTCAGTACGGTTGCGGTGGGCACCATTGCAAAGCTCTACCCGTTCTATATCGATCTGTCGGCAGCTGCAGCACTCCTTTGGGACGTGGGTGTTGTAGGGTTTGTGGCGTTCTGCTCGATGTTGCTTTTGGGCGCGATTGAATGCTGGCGCATGTCAAAACGTGTCGCTTTGCCGTTGGCATTGCGCCAGCAATATGAAGCGTCTGGGATTGCATTGCTTTTGATTCTGTCCAGCGTCATCTATGTGCGCGACGTAATTGACGGGACGATTGTTCAATTCCTGATCTTCTTCATGCTTGGCACACTTGTCTTCGGACGACGATTGCTGTCGATGACAAAAGCTTCATCAGTCGCAGTCTCTCAACGATTGCAAAGGGGCTGATGCGTGCTCGCTAAGGGACGGTTGCCCGCCGGGCTCACTCGACGTGGAGTTTTGCTGCTGCCCGGGTGCGGTCTGGGTGCGGCGATGGCGGCGGATGCCGGGCGCCCGGGTCGCGATGACGCCGCTGCGTGGCCGCCGCTGACCGAGCGGTCCCTGGAAGTCGATGCGGGCTCCGTGCTCGACTTTTCGGCGCTGGTCGAGGCCGGCCCCGCAGGGCGGCATGGCTGGGCGCGCGCTTTGGCCGATGGGCATATCGGTTTCGAGAAGCGGGCAACGGCGCAGCGCTTCTTCTCGGCTTCGTTCCAGTTCGCACCGGGCAACGGCGGCTTTCCGGAGCGGGACGAGGCGCGGCGCATGGTCACGCAGTTGGTGCGGACCGGCTACAACGCGGTCCGCCTGCAGTGCGTCGAGCAGCAGCTGATGTCCGGCCAGAAGCAGGACTTCGACTTCCAGCCCGAGCAGTTCGACCGCTTCCAGTTCCTGCTGGCCGAGCTGAAGCGCCAGGGCGTGTACACGGTGATCGACGTCGCCTACGTCGACAACGGCGCCTATGGCGGCGTGTTCCCGCACCGCTGGGTGCGCACCGCCCGGCAGTTCCGCCGCGATCTGCTGGCCGGCAGCGACGAGGCCCGCGACCACTGGAAGCGCCTGCTGCAGCGCATGCTGGGCCAGCGCAACCCGCACACCGGCACCGTGCCGCTGCAGGACCCTTCGCTGCTGTGCCTGGTGTTCAGCAACGAGGGTGGCTTGATCGAGCTGGCGTTCCGCACGGGCGGCGCCTGGAATGCCAAGCTGCCGGAGGTCTATGCCGAGCCGTTCCGCGCATGGCTGGCCAAGCGCTACCCGGCCGAAGCCGACTGGCGCCGCGCCTGGGGCAGCGAGGCCGGTGCCGACGAGTCGCTGGCAACACGAGTCCAGCTGCCCCGGCGCCTGCGCGTCAACGGCGTGCGTGAGCGCGACTTCATGCGCTTCGTGGTCGACGCCGAGCAGGAGGCCTTCCGCTGGCAACTGGCCTATGCCCAGTCGCTGGGCTACCGCGGGCTGGCCACGTCGTACAACAACTGGTCCTGGCTGCACAGCGACATCACGCGCTCGGCATTGCCGGTGGTCGACCAGCACGCCTATCACGCCCACCCCACCGGCTTTGTCGAGCCGGGTTCGTCGGTGCCGGGCGAGAGCTCGCTGCCTGGTGCCGCTTCCTATCTGCGCGAGTTGTTCGCCACGCGCCAATGGGGCAAGCCGTTCATGGTCACCGAGTATGGCCACGCGTTCTGGAACGGCTTTAGGCGCGAGGCGAGTGCGCTGGCGCCGGCCTATGCGGCCTTGCAGGGCTGGGATCTGCTGACTCAATTTTCCGAGAACTCATTGCAGTTGAGCACCCAGTCACCGCAGCCGGGGCGGCGCTCGGCGATCTTTCCGTTCACGATCAGTACGGACCCGGTGCGCCGCACCGGCGAGCGGCTGGCGGCGCTGCTGTTTGCGCGCGGCGATGTGGCGCAGGCGCGGCGCCGGCTGGAGTTCCGCGTCGATGCGCAGGCCGCGCTGGAGGCCAATGGGGGCTGGAGCCAGCTGGGCGATGCGCCGGGGCGGCTGGGCCTGGTGTCTGCCGTGGGCCTGGGCTTCGGCCGCGAGCCGGCGTCCGCGTCCGGCCGCGTGGTGCTGGACGACGTGGACGACTTCATGGTCGACAAGTCCCGCGTCGGCTACCAGGTGCTGAGCGCGCTGAACGGACGCGGGCTGCGCCGCCGTTTGGACGCTGCCGGTGGGGCGGATGCCGCGACGCTGGCTGCCTTCGAGCGGGGCCGCTACGTCAGTGACACCGGCGAACTGCAGCTCGACCCCTCGGCCCGGCGCTTCAGCGTCGAGACACCGCGCACCGTTGCGCTGCTGACGGCCTCGGCGCCCGACGCGGTGGGCCTGCTGTCGCTGCAGCGCCTCAGCGTTCCGGCCTTAGTGGCGGCCAGCAGCATGGACGGGCGCGCACTGTCACAGAGCCGGCGCATCCTGCTGTTCGTGATCACGGACGCCACCAACACCGGCATCGAGTTCCAGGACGAGGCGCGCACGCGCCTGCGCAAGCTGGGCACGCTGCCGGCGGTGGTGCAGCCGGTACAGATCACGCTGCGACTGGCCTTGTCGGGCACGCCCGGTGCGCTGCGCCTGCACTCGCTGTCCCAGAGCGGGCGCCGCCAGCAGGCGCTGCCGGTGCGCATGGACGGCGCGACCGTGCAGTGCGACATCGACACCGCTGCGCTGTCGTCCGGCCCGAGCCTGATGTTCGAACTGACCTCTGAATGAAGCCCATGTTGTCGTCGCCATCGAAGCCAGGCCAGCGGGTGTGCCTGATCGCTCCGCACTTCGCCGAATACGCGCTGGCCCTGGCGCAGGCCATGCAAGCGGCCGGCGCCGAGGTGTTGCTGGTGGCCAGCCGCGAGAACCTGCTGGCCGAGATCGGGCCGGCGGCCTTGGTCGCGGCGCCTGGCGGCCCTGCGCTGCACCTGATCCACAAGTCACGCAACCCGCTGAGCCTGTTGTGGCAGGCCCTGCGGCTGGTGGCGGTGGTGCGCCGCTTTGCCCCGCAGGTGCTGCATGTGCAGGAGGACTCGAAGGATGTGCTGGCGGCGGCGCTGCCCTGGTTGCCCAAGGTGCCCTTGCTGCTGACGATGCACGACCCCAAGCCCCACTCGGGCGACGACACGCGGGTGCGTACGCGCACGCGCCACGGCGTCTACATCGACCAGCTCCGGCGCCGCGCGGATGCCGTGCTGGTGCACGGCGAGCGGTTGGTGGCCGACGCGCGGCAGGTGCTGGGCGGCAGCCAGTTGCCGGTGCATGTGGTGCCGCACGGGCCGCTGGGTCAGGGCTTGGCGGCGCGCCAGAGTTCGGCGCAGGAGGCCGGTCGCTGCCTGTTCTTCGGTCGGATCGAGGCCTACAAGGGGCTGAAGCACTTTGTTGAGATGGTGCGCCGCTTGCGCGCTCAGGGTGTGATGGTGCGTGGCGTGGTTGCCGGCCGTGGGTCGGACCTGGAGCCGAACCGCGATGCGTTGCGCGATCAAGACGCCTTCGAGCTGATTGAGCGTTTCCTGTCGCCTGAAGAGGTGGTACGGGAGTTCCAACGTGCCAGAGTGGTCGTGATGCCATATGACAATGCGACCCAGAGTGGTGTGGCGGCCTATGCGATCGGCGTTGGCCGTGGCGTCGTGGCGTACGACGTCGGCGCTCTGCGCGAGATGGTCGAAGACGGCCGGACCGGCTTGCTGGTGCCTCATGGGGACATGCCTGCCTTGATGGCTGCGGTACGGCGGGTGGTCGAGGACGACGGCTTGGCGCACTACTTGCAAGAGCAGGCCCGGGCCCGCGCCGAAGGCGAGTTCTCCTGGGCCAGCATCGCCACGCGCACGCTGGCCGCGTATGCAAGCATGACCGCTACCCGTGGTTGATGCGGCATTCCACTGACCTCGCGCGCTAGCAATCCTCAACTCTTCAGCAAACGGCCCCGTTCACACCGTCGATGTCCAGCAACCGCCCACCGTTGATCTATCTCGCCTGCCCATGGCATCCCTTCGGTGGTGGCATGTTCAAGGTCACCGACTATCTGGTGCAGCACCAGTCGGTCGACGACAGCCCGGCGCGCCTGTGCCCGCTGGACACCCGCGGAGGTGGGCACGTGGCCATGTCTCTGTACTACATGCCCAAGGCGATGGCCACCCTGCTGTGGCGCCGCCTGACCGGGCGCCTTGCGGGCGTTCACATCAACATGGCCGAGCGTGCCAGTGCCGCACGCAAGGGCTTGCTGGTGGTGTGGGCGCGGCTGATCGGCGCACGTGTGCTGATCCACATGCATGCGGCCCAGATGCACCACGTCTACCGCGGCATGCCGGGCTGGGGTCAGGCCTTACTGCGCTGGGTGTTCTCGCTCGCAGACGAAGTGGTGGTGCTGGGTGACGCGGCGCGCAGCTTTGTGCTGGAAGACATGAAATGCGATCCGGCCCGCGTGCATTCGGTGATGAATGGCGTGCCCGGTCCCAAGGTTGCGCGCCGTGTCGAGGGCAGCCAGGACAAGCTGCGCGTGCTGTTTCTGGGCAACCTGCTTGAGCGCAAGGGGCTGTCCGACCTGTTGCAGGCCTTCGCCCGCCTTCGCACGCCCGCCGACCGTTGGCAGGCAACGGTGGCCGGTGGCGGCGACGTCGATGGCTACCGGGCGAAGTCAGCGGCCCTGGGGCTGGAATCCCAGGTGAATTTCTTTGGCTGGGCCCGTCAGGATCAGGCGGCGGAGCTGCTGTCGCAGGCCGATGTGCTGATCCTGCCTTCCTATGACGAGGGGCTTCCGCTGGTCATTCTGGAAGCGCTGGCGCATGGGGTGGCCGTGGTGTGCACGCCGGTGGGCGAGATCCCGCACACGCTGGAGGACGGCAAGCACGCGCTGTTCGTGCAGCCTGGCGATGTGGACGGCATTGCCGCCGCGTTGGACCGCCTGATGGCCGAGCCCGAGCTGCGCCTGACGCTGGAGCGCGAGGGGCATGCCACTTATCTTGAGCGCTTCTCCATGCGTGCGTTCTTCGGTTCTGTGGCCGAGGTGCACCGGCGCGTGTTTGGCATCAGTGCACGCTTTGACGAGGCGGGCAGCGCCCGGGGGCACGGCGGATGATCGAGAGCGCCGACGCCATCGAAACAGGCACTGTGCTGAAGGCCGATCTGTGCATCGTGGGTGCCGGTGCGGCCGGGATCACGCTTGCCCTGGCGATGCGCGACAGCGGCCTGGATGTGCTGCTGCTGGAGGGCGGGCGTGAGCAACTTGACCCGCGCGCCCAGGCACTGATGGAGGGTGAGGTGGCCGACCCGGCGCTGCACAGCCCGCCGGTGTTCTACCGCCAGCGGCGACTGGGCGGTGCCACCGCGATCTGGGGTGGGCGCTGCGTGCCGCTGGACCCGCTGGACTTCGAGCCTCGCGAGGCCGTGCCCGGCAGTGGCTGGCCGATCGGCTACGAAGAGGTGGCCCGGCACTATCCCGCTGCCAGCCGCCTCTGCGAGGCCGGGCAGGGGAGCTACAGCGCAGACGGCGCCTTGCCCACTGGCACGCCGCCGATGTTTGCGGCTGCGCTGGGTAACGGTGTTACCGCCGAGGGCCTGGAGCGATTCAGTTGCCCCACCAACTTCGGCACCCGCTACCGCGCCCGTCTTGCGCATGCGCGCCGGGTGCGCCTGATCACCGGCGTGAACTGCACGGCGGTGCGCCTGCAGGCTGGCGGTCGCCAGGTGAAGCACCTGGACCTGGCCACCCTGGACGGGCGGCGGCTGCAGGTCCAGGCGCAGGCCGTGGTGCTGGCGGTCGGTGGCCTGGAGACGCCTCGGCTGCTGCTGGCCTCGAACGATGTGCATCAGGCCGGCCTGGGCAACGCGCACGACGTGGTGGGCCGCTACTACATGTGCCACCTGGCCGGCAGCGTCGGCATGCTGAAGCTGGCCGGGGCGACTGCTGCGGTTCGGCACGGCTACGAGCGCAGTGACGATGGCATCTACATCCGGCGCCGCCTGGCGCTGACGGCCGAGAGCCAGCGCCGGCTGGGCGTGGCCAACATGGTCGCCCGCTTGCACTTCCCTGCCGTGTCCGACCCAGGCCATGGCAGCAGCGTGCTGTCAGGCATTTTTCTGTCGCGTCGGCTGTTGAGTCACGAGTATGGCCGCCGGGTGGCCAATGCCAAGGACGGCGGCCTGAAGCCGGCCTTGCGTCACATCGGCAACGTGTTGCGATATCCCCATGATGCGGCCGGCTTCCTGACGCATTGGCTGCTGAAGCACCATGTGGCGCCGCGTCGCTTCCCGTCGGTGATCCTGAAGAACCGGGCCAACCGCTTCAGCCTGGAGATCAACGCCGAGCAGCGGCCCCTGGCCGAGAGCCGGGTGACCCTGGTCCAGGCCACGGATGCCTTGGGCATGCCGCAGCTGAAGGTCGATTGGCGCTACCACCGCGCCGACATCGACAGCGTGGGCCAGTCGCTGCAGCAGATCGCGCGCTCGGTGGCACAGGCCGGTCTGGGTGAGTACACCTTCGATGAAGCGCGCCTGGAGCACGACCTGACCTGCTTCGGCGCCTATGGCGGCCACCACATCGGCACGGCCCGCATGGGCACGGATGCGCGCAGCAGCGTGGTGGATGCCGACTGCCGCGTGCATGGCGTCGACAACCTCTGGATTGCCAGCAGTGCGGTGTTTCCGACCTCGGGCCAGGCCAACCCCACGCTCAGCATCGTGGCCTTGAGCCTGCGACTGGCCGAGCATTTAGGCCCGCGCCTGTGCGGGCGTCCACTGGATGCCGCTGCGGCGGTGGCGTGAGGATGTCTATGCGCGTGCTTGTTATCGGTGGAGCGGGGTTTGTGGGGCGTCGCGTGGTGGCGCAACTTCAGGCGGCCGGCGATTTCGCCATCACGTCGGCATCGCGTCGCCCGCGGTCCATGCCGGGTGTGCAGGCGTTGAGCCTGGATGCACGGGACAGTGACGCCTTGCGGACGGTGCTGCGTGACCACGATGCGGTGGTGAACTGCGTGACCGGCAGCGGCCCCGACATCCTGGCCAATGCCCGCAGCATGGCGCAGGTGCTGCCTGGCAGCGCGTGCCGCAGGCTGGTGCACATGAGTTCCATGGCTGCCTTCGGCGAGCTGGACGGCGACATCGACGATGACGCCCCGCTGGGCGATGGTGGGGGTTGGTATGCGCAGGCCAAGCGCGACGCCGAACTCCAGCTTTCGGCCTTGGCCGGGCCGGATCTGGGCGTCGCCTTGTTGCGGCCCGGCTGTGTGCACGGGCCGGGCAGCCACCTTTGGGTGGAGCGCGTGGGCGACTGGCTGCGCCAGCGACGCCTGGGCGATCTTGGCGTGGCCGGTGATGGCTGGAGCAACCTGGTCCATGTGGACGATGTGGCCAAGGCGGCGGTCCGTGCGTTGCAGGTGGCGTTGCCCGCAGACGCGCCTCTGCGGGCCAACCTGGTGGCCCCGGACAGCCCGCGCTGGAACGACTACTTCACAGCGCTGGCCATCGCATTGGGGTCCACACCAGTTCGTCGCATCCATCCGCGACAGTTGCAGTTGGATGCCTATCTGGCTGCCGTCCCGCTGCGGGTGTGGGAGCGCCTGGCACCCCGGCTGGGTATGGGCCCAAGCCTGGCTCCGCCGGCTTTGCCGCCCTCGTTGCTGAAGCTGTTTGCACAGCATCGGCGCCTGCGTTCGACCAACGCGACGGCGGTTCTGGGCCTGCAGTGGACTTCTTTCGAGGACGGCGTTGCCGATTCCGCCCGCTGGTATCGCTCTTCGCGCCAACTCGCCCCATGAAGCCATCATTCGTGTCAACTGACAAGCCATTGAAGCTCGTGGCGGGTGCCTCCACAGGTGGCCATGTCAACGAGTTGTTGAACCTGCTGGATGCTGCGGGCCTGGCCTGGCCCGTGATGCCCCAGGCCTATGTCACGACGATGCAGATCGGGGTGAAGAGCTTCGACCGTTTCGGTCAGCCCGTGCATGTGCTTGGTGAGGGTGACCGCACCAAGCCGCTGCAGTCGCTGATGGTGCTGTGGCGGGCCTTCATCACGGCCTGGAAGCTGCGTCCCGATGTGGTGGTGACGACGGGCTCGATGCCGTTGGCACTGTTCTCGCTGTGGGCCAAGTTGTTCGGCGCCCGCATCGTCTGGATCGACAGCGTGGCCCAGGTGGAGCGCATGTCGCTGAGTGGTCGCCTGGCCAGCCGCTTTGCGGATCTCTGCCTGGTGCAGTGGCCGGGGGTGGCGCAGGGCAAGAAGGGCGTCGAGTACGCAGGAGAGCTGTTTTGATATTCGTGACGGTCGGCAGCATGTTTCCTTTTGATCGCCTGATCCGGGCGATGGACGAGCATGTCGCGGCCGGGCGCATCACTGATGAAGTGGTGGCGCAGATCGGATCGGGCGACTACGAGCCCAAGCATTTCCGGTTCGAGCGCTTCATGGAGAAAGGCCCGTTCGAGCACCTCTTGCGCACGGCCGACTGCATCGTTTCGCACGCCGGCATCGGCTCCATCGCCACCGCCCTGGCCCACGAAAAACCGATGCTCGTCCTGCCGCGCCTGAAGCGCCATGGCGAGCACGTGAACGATCATCAGGTGGCCACGGCGAGAAAGTACGCCGAGCTGGGCCATGTGCTGGTGGCCTATGACGAAGCCGAGATCGCGCCGGTGCTGTCGCGCCTGGCAGAGTTCAGGCCGGCGCCGCGGGTGGTCAATACGGTCGGCGTGGCCGAGCGGGTGGGGCAGTTCCTGCATCAGGTGATGCAGCGACGGTGAGTATGAATTTCTGGGGTGCGGGCGTCGCGTGGCGGACGCCGGCACTGGATTCGATTGACTTCAGGAGAATGAAAGCATGATCAGACTCGGCATGATTGGCCTCGGCAAAATGGGTTTGTCCCATCACGCCATCGTCAACGCGCATCCGCAAATCAAGGTGGTTGCCGCTTGCGACACCACGACTTACCTGACCGATGTGCTGACCAAGTACACCGGCCTGAAGTGCTATTCCGACCTCGACCGCATGCTCGCAGAGGAACAGCTCGACGCGGTGGTCGTGGCCACGCCTTCCAAGCTGCATGCCGGGATGGTCAGTAAGGCGTTGGAGCGTGGCCTGCACGTGTTCTGCGAAAAGCCGTTCATCCTGGACGTGGCCGACGGCGAGCGCCTGGTGGCGCAGGCTGAAGAGAAGAAGTTGGTGACCCAGGTGGGATACCACTACCGCTTCGTGGGCGCGTTCCAGGAGGCGGCGCGCATCGTGCAGTCGGGCGCGTTGGGTGAGATACACCATGTGCGCGCCGAGGCCTACGGCCCGGTGGTGCTGCGTGCCAAGGGCGGCACCTGGCGCTCGGCCAAGAGCGAGGGCGGCGGCGCTCTGTACGACTACGCCTGCCATGCGTTGGACCTGGTGAATTTCATCGCTGGCGCGCCCGCCAGCGTGTCGGGGGTGGTGCGCCACAGCGTGTTCTCGCGCGACGTGGACGACGAGGTGTACTGCTCGCTGAACTACGCTAGCGGCGCCAGTGGCCAACTCTGTGTGAATTGGAGCGACGAGAGCTTCCGCAAGATGTCGACCAAGGTGTCGATCTGGGGAACCAACGGCCGCGTGACGGCAGACCGCCAGGAATGCCAGATCTACCTGCGTGAGCCGGCGGCCGCCTTGCCCGACCTCAAGACGGGCTGGACGGTGCGCTACACGACCGACCTGACCCAGGAGGTCTGGTTCTATCTGCGCGGCGAAGAGTACTCGGCGCAAATTGACTATTTCGTGCAGAGCATCCTGCAAGGGCGGCGTGATGGCACGAACAACTTCAGTTCGGCGCTGCAGGCCGACCGCGTGGTGGCGATGATCTTGGCCGAGGCCGGCGGTGTGTCGGCGGCGGTGCCGGCTGCGGCGCCCAAGGGCCTGATGTCCCGGCTGTTCGGCTGATGCCGAACCCCCGCACTTCACATAACTTCGAGATCAAATGACCATGGACCGTGTACTTTTTGGTGACAACCAATTCTTTGGCGTGAACCACATGTCGGAGGAAAAGGCCCGCGCACAGCAGATGAAGTTCCAGGATCTGCAGGCCATCATCGACGTGCTGGATGCTGCCTACCAGGAAGGCATCCGCACCTTCATGTGCACCACGCACGACCGTGTGGCGGACATCTGCGACCACTTCCGCGCGCATCCGGGCAAATACCCCGACTACCAGTTCTACCCGTGCATGCCCTATGCGCACAAGTACGCGAATGCCGTCACGGAGCACGGCATGATCGACGCACTGCGCAAGTTCCTGCCGGAGGACGGTGCCATCGGCGCGATGCTCAAGGGCGGCATGGCGCTGGCGAACAAGGATGTAGACACCATCCTGCGCCTGCTGATCGACGCTGAGATGAAAATGTTCCACGGCCTGAAGACGCCGGTGATCTTCATCCAGAACGTGATCACGGACCTGTTTCTGGGCCTGGGCATGAACGACTGCCTGAAGATCTTCCACGACCACGTGCGCGAGCGCTACAACGCCGAGGCGGGCTTCATCACGATGAACGTGCCCAAGCTGCTGGCGGTGACCGAGAAGCTGGGCATCGAGAACCCCATCATCTGCGCCAACATCAACAAGATCGGCTTCCGCATGAGTGGCGGCGTGGCGACTTATGAGGAACTGATTGCCTCGGGCAGGTTCCGACCGGTGGCGATGTCGGTGCTGGCGTCCGGTGCCATCTCGCCGCGCGAGGCCATCGAATACGTGTGCAAACAGCCGCGCATCGAATCCATCGTGTTCGGTGCGTCGAGCCGCGGCAACATTCGTCAGACCAAGGCTTTGATCGACGAGTTGACGGCGCCCGCTACGCCGGCCTGAGTCGCACAGTAAGCCCGCAGTTCAGGCCCGGCCTGAGCTGCGTTTGGCTTGGCAGATCAGAACAAGCCCGGACCGGGCCCGAAATTTCCGAGGTTGGGCAATACCTGCAGCTGTTCGCTGGCGGACAGCCCCATCCAGCCTCCCAGGCTGGCTGCAAGCTGCGACACACCAATGCCTGGCAGCAGCCGGCCCGACCCTATGTCGTCGCCGGAGCCGGTGGCCAGATTCGGGAATCGTCCGAGCGTGGTGCCGCCGCGCACGGCGCCGCCGGCCACGAAGTGATGGCTCCCCCAGCCATGGTCGCTGCCATCGCCGTTGCTGACCAAGGTACGGCCAAAGTCGCTGGCGGTGAACAGGGTCACGTTGTTCAGCAGGCCGAGGGTCTGAAGGCTGGTCAGGAAATAGTCGATTGAGCCGGCCACCTGGGCCATGTGGCCGGGTTGGTCTCGCATCTGGTTGGCGTGGGTGTCAAAGCCACCCATCGACACCATGAACACCTGGCGACGCATGCCCAAGGTCTGGTTGGCTGCAATCATCTGCAGCACCACCCGGAGCTGTTGGGCCAGCCCAATCGTGTCGAGCGTGGCAGTGCCGCCACTAGCCGCAACGGCGGTGGTGGGCAGAGGCGGAACCGAGGCGCCGCCCAATGCCGACTGCAGCAGGCCGTTGGCGTTCAGGCCTCTTTGCAGTACGCGGGTGTATTCGGCCAGCAGCGGGTCGGTGGTGCTGGGATTCAGGACGCGCCCTAGTGCCGTCGAACCTCGTGCAGCGCCATAGATCGATGGCGCGTTGACGCCACTTGTGGCGACGAGGCCGTTCGCGCCTACTTGAAACTGCGTGACGTTCTGCCCCGTCAGGAACACTGCGTTGCCGGTGGCGGAGACGGCCGTGAACACGGGGTGTGCGTTGGCTGCCATCAGCAGGTCGCCCATGCGCCCCCCCCAGCCCGAACGAGCGCCTTCGGTTGAAAGGCTCTGCCACATGGAGGCCTGGTCATTGTGGGAGAAAAGCTTGCGGGGCAGGCCTGCACCGGCCAGGTATTCGGCCTTGGTGACGGGCCGCTCCAGCGTGCCGCAGTTGAGAACCACAGACGCCTTGCCGGCGTTGTACCAACGAGCCAGCGGTGCCAGCTCGACCGGCATGGCCAGCGTGCGGCCGGCGGCCTGGCCAGTCGTCGCAATGGCCTGTAGTCGGGCGAGAGGCCAGGCCAGATCCGGCCTGGCCTTGCTGTACGCGGCATAGCCCTCGGTGTCGATGGGCACTACCCAGTTGTGCGTGTCGCAACCGCCGTTGAGAAAGACGCACACCACTGCCTTGTAGCCGCCATTCAGATCGGCCGCGTGGCTGGACTGCTGTGCCATGGCGGCCAGGCCTGCCAACTGCGTGCTGAGCAGCAGGCCTTGTCTGGGAACCGCGGCTGCATTGGCTGCGAGGCCGGTCAGGGCATGCATGAAACCGCGACGAGAGGTGGGGGTGGATGCGCTCATGATTCAGCGTTGGATCAGGTAGTCGGGTGCGGCCAGAGCCAGGAACAAGGCTACGCGGGCGCGGTTTGTATAGCTCGGGAGGTCGGTGCCGCTCACCGAGGTGACGGCGTCGACGATGTCGGCCTTGAGTGCGGCGCTCATGCGGCCGGCGTAAAGCAGCAGGTTCAGCCGCTCCACCATGCCGTCGAGGTTCCCGGCCTGGGCCAGGTCGATGAGCGGTTGCAGATTGGCGCTGACGTCGGCGGCGCTGCCGTACTGGCCAACGCCGTTGCCAGCCATGGACATAGCCAGGTTGACCCAGCGCGCGGTCGTCGTTTCGCTCGTGAGTTGAAGTTCAGGAACCGTGATACCGGCGTTGGCGAAACTGGAATTGGGTGGCACGTAGCCGGGCCTGAAGTAGCCGAACACACTGGGGGCATGCCACTGCTGCTGGCTCAACCCGATGAGGTCGTGGTTGATCATGTACTCGCCACTGGCTGAGCGGGCCTCCAGCGCGCGCAGCCAATGGCTCACTGCCAGGACGGGCTCACGCAACTTGCCGATGCTGCCTGCCGGTGTGGTGACCGCTTCGGGGTCCATGAGGATGGCGCGCACCACGGCTGCCAGATCGCCCCGGACGCCCTTGCCGTTGTTGTTGAATGTGGCCGCCACCCGGGCCACGTAGGCCGGGCTTGGGTGGCTGGTCACAAGGCGTTGGATCAACTGACGGCCGATGAAGGGGCCCACATTGGGGTGCTTGAACAGTGCGTCCAGTGCGGCCGTCAGGTCGGCCTGGGCGCCTTGGCCCGCAGGCAGGGTTGCCGCCCAGGGCTTGGACGCAAACAGGCGCTTTTCACCGGTGGAGTGCTGACCCGGGTATGCCTTCATGCGCTGCAGGTCGATGCGCAGGTCATTGGCGGCAGTCTTCAGATCCGGCGTGCCCCCACGAAAGGTTGTTTCCGTGAGCTGGCCGTCAGGGAAGCTCCAGCTCCAGCCGGTGAACACCTTTGCCAGGGCGACGACGTCCGCATTGCTGTAAGTTTCAACGGGTTGGCCGTAGCCGTCCAGCACCGGGCTGCCGTCGACGTTCAACTCATGCAGTCCGATGCTGAAAAGCTGCATCACCTCGCGAGCAAAGTTTTCGTCGGGCATGCGTGAGCCCCCGACGTCCTCTGGGCGGTTGCGCATGTGCGAGAGGTAGATGCCCATCATCGGGCTCAACGCGATCTCCTCCAGCAACTCGCGGTAGTTGCCGAAGGCCAGGCGATTCAGCGTATCGACATAGCGCGCATAGCCGCGGACGTGGCCGTACAGCCCGCTGTCCGCCTGCGACACCGTCAGAATCTGATGCAGCGCAAAGCCGACGCGGCGTCGTAGCTGGTGCGCGTCAGTGGCAGCAGTGGCCCAGAACTTCTGGCTCACCCAGTTGATGCTGTAGTTCGCGCCACCGGGCCGGTACGAATCACCCAAGGCGAACTTGGATTCGACGTATGGGACCATGTCGGGACTGAACGGCTTTTGAAGCTGTTCGTCGACCCAGCCGGACCGGCCGAGTTGCACGACCCGGTCAATGTCGTTGGGCGTGACGCCAAAGGAGGCCTGCTGCAGCAGTCGCACCGCGTTCTGCTGCGCGGGCGTGCTGATCACCGGTGTGATGGTATTGACGGCAAATCGCGTAGCACCATTGGCGTACATGGCGCCGCCGGTGGCGCTGACGTTCAAACCGTCGATCGCCGCTTCACCGGAGCCCATGTCATAGCTGACGTGGGTTGCAAACGCAGCCTGCGTCCAGCCGCTGCCACGAATGGACTGCACGAAGAGGTTGCGGTCCTGCCCGTCGACCACGGCATCGTTGATGAACTGCACGTCGACCTTGTCGCCGGGTTGAATCTTGGGCACGGAGAAGACGTGGTCCGTTGGCGTCGACGAACGGACCTCCCGGACCCCGACGATGACGCCATTGACGCGCAACTGCATCAGCGCACCCACATTGCCGGCCAGGCTGGCATGGGCGCGCACGGTGAGGGTGTCGGTGAGGTTGGCGGCAGGCCAGGGAGCGGCGAGGTTGCCTGCGGAGTAGGTGGCGCCGGAGGATGTGGGGGTGAGGAAGGTGGAGCCGGCGATGAGGTACTGGACTTGGAGCGCGCGGGTCACGCCATCGACCGTGCCCGGGTTGCCGAAGGTGACGGCCACTTGAGCGCCAGGCGCGAGCGTGGGGCTGGGCATCACGAAGTCGGTGGGCGTGGTGCTGTTGACGTGGGTGGCGCTGACGGCCACACCGTTGACCCACAAGGTCATGAGCGCGCCAGTGTTGCCAGCCGGTGTGGCGCTGGCGCGGACCGTGACGGTGCTGGTGATGTTTGCGGCAGGCCAGTTGATGTGAAGCGCGCCGTTGGTGGTCAGGGAGTCAGAGCCGGCAACGACATCGATGCCATCAAAGGCTGTGCCATCGACGCCCCGGTCGAAGGTGTTGCCCGCAGCGGTGGGCAACAGCGCCGTGTTGGCCGTGGTCAGGTAGGCGATATAGAGGTTGCGATCGACGCCGTTGACCTGGCCGTCGTTGGTGTAGACCAGGTCGACCTTGCGGCCGGCACTCATGGGCGGCACGGCAAACTGGTAGTCGGCGTTGACGGTGGAGTTGACCTCGGCAGTGCCGACCAGGAGGTTGTCCACCAGCACCTGCATGATGGCGCCGGTGCCACCGGCTACGTCCGCGCGAGCGCGGATGTTGAGGGTGTCGGTGAGGTTGGCGGCCGGCCAGGCGTTGTTGAGGCTTCCGGCGTTGGCCAGCAATACGGTCTTGCCGGACATCGCATAGGCGACGTTCAGGCTGCGACCCGCCGCCGGATTGGTGTGCCGCACCTCGATGATTTGACCCACCTTGAGTGGCAGGGCAGGCAGGCTGATGTTGACCGGGTAGACGGCGCGGATCTCGGAGCTGCCCAGCAGGATGCCGTCGGCGAAGATCTGCACGATGGGGCCGACGTTGTCTGCCAGCGTGCCGCTGGCGCGCACGGTCAGGGTGTCGGTCATGTTGGCAGCAGGCCAGGTGCCGCGCAGCGCGCCATTGGCCGTGAGGGCCACCACGCCGCTGGACATGTTGACCCAGTCATAGGCGGCCAGGTCGGAGCCGGCATCGAACTTCACGCCGGTGTCGGTGGGGCGCAGCACGGTGGTGCCGGACCTGAGGTAGTGCACGTTGAGGGCGCGAGCCACGCCATCGGCGGTGCCGGCGTTGAGGAAGGCCACGTCCACCGTACTGCCGGCGCTGAAGGCGGGGGCGGGGTAGGTGAAATCGGTGGGGGCGGTCGCACTGACGGTGCTGGTGCCCAGGACGGTGCCGTTCACGCGCACCACCATGGTGGCGCCCGAGCCGCCGGCGGCCTGGGCGCTGGCGCGCACGGTCAATGAGCTGGTGAGATTGGGCTCTGGCCAGACCACGCGCAGGGCGGCGTTCCAGTACAGGCCGGAATCGCCTGCAACCACGTTGACGCCGTCAAAGGCGGCTGCATCCAGCCCCTTGTCGATGCTGCTGTTGTCGGGCTTGGGAACGACGGCGGTGGTCTTGTGGTTCAGCTGCACGACGTACAGGCTGCGGTCGCCGCCCGCGAGCGCGACGGAGTCGTTGCTGTAGACCACGTCCACCTTGGTGCCTGGCTTGAGTGCCGGCACAGTGACTGCATAGTCTTGCGGGACCGTGGACCTGACCTCGAACTGAGCGACCTGGATGCCATCCACAACCACGGACGTGAGGGCACCGATGCCGCCAGCCAGTTTGGCGTAGGCGCGCACGTTGAGAGTGTCGGTGAGGGTGAGCGCCGAGCCCTCACCGGCGCTGGCGGCAGACTGGAGAACCTTGCGTGCAGGTTGTTCGACCGCTGCGACGGCGACCGGAGCCGGGCCGGCGCTCGCATCGCTGCCACCACCGCCGCCACCGCAGGCCGTCAGCAGGGCGGCGGTCGCAGTTAGCAGGAGTTGTGCGCGCCGGGCGAGGCGGAAGAGCTGGGAAGGCATGGGCGGGTACTGCGGTGGATGGGGCGATTCGGGCAACGTGTCTTGCGGATGACGCCGGCCGGTGCTGGGGAGCAGCGGGCAAGCGGTTGTCCGCCTGGTGTGCTCATTGTCCGAGCGGGGCTTTTTCTTGGCTGTGAGGTATGTCGCGCCGGGCGGCGTTGCCTGGGCGTAGACCTGAAACGGATTGCAACGGTCGCGCTTGCAGTCCTGTGAATGGGCCGTTAGGTGTGCCGGCGCCAGGTCCTTCGTTGTCACCGCCTCGGTTGTAGGGGTGGGCGAAGGTTTGAGCGTGTCGCGGCTGTTGGACAATCGCGCGCACAAAGTTCACCCGCGCAGCTTAGGAACCCATCGTGAAAGTTCTTGTCACCGGCGCCGCCGGCTTCATCGGCATGCATGTCAGCCAGATCCTGCTGGCGCGCGGCGACCAGGTCGTGGGGCTGGACAACCTGAACGATTACTACAGCGTCCAGCTCAAGCATGACAGGCTGGCGCGGCTGACGGGCAAGCCGGGCTTCAGCTTCGTGAAACTGGATGTGGCGGACCGCGAGGGCATGGCCAAGCTCTTCGCCGAGGAGCGCTTCGACCGGGTGGTGCACCTGGCCGCCCAGGCCGGCGTGCGGTATTCCATAGAAAACCCGCACGCCTACATCGACAGCAACATCGTCGGTTTCACCAACATCCTGGAGGGCTGCCGCCACAGCGGCGTGCAGCATCTGGCTTATGCGTCCAGCTCCAGCGTGTACGGCGGCAACACGCTGATGCCGTTCTCCGAGCATCACAGCGTCGACCATCCCATCAGCCTCTACGCCGCGACGAAGAAGGCCAACGAGCTGATGGCGCACACCTACTCGCACCTGTTCGGGTTGCCGACGACGGGCTTGCGCTTCTTCACGGTGTACGGGCCTTGGGGCCGGCCGGACATGGCGCTGTTCCTGTTCACCAAGGCCATCATCGAAGGGCGGCCCATCAACGTGTTCAACCACGGCAAGATGATTCGCGACTTCACCTACATCGACGACATCGCTGAAGGCGTGGTGCGCGTGCTGGACCGCACGGCCACCGCCGACCCTGGCTACAACCCCGACCAGGCGGACCCGGCGCGCTCCAGCGCGCCTTATCGCATCTTCAACATTGGCAACCATGCGCCCATCCAGTTGATGAGCTTCATCGAGGCCATCGAGCAGTCGGTGGGGCGCGAGGCGGTGAAGAACTTCATGCCCATGCAGGACGGCGACGTGCCGGCAACGCATGCGGATGTGGAGGAGCTGGCGGCCTGGACGGATTTCCGGCCCGAGATGCCGGTGCCTGAGGGCATCAAGCGGTTTGTCGCCTGGTATCGGGACTACTACAAGGTTTGAGCCGGTCGCTCCGTCGGCCCGTCACGTGCTTGCGTTACAAGTGCCCGTAACGTTTTTTGAGGTCCAAGTATGAAAGTTACCGCCATCGGCACCGGCTATGTCGGCCTGGTCACCGGCGCCTGCCTGGCCGAGATGGGCAACCATGTGGTGTGCCTGGATGTGAACCCGGAGAAGATTCGCATCTTGAACGAGGGCCAGATCCCCATCCACGAGCCTGGCCTGCTGGAAGTGGTGCGCCGCAATGTGGAGGCCGGTCGCCTGCAGTTCACGACCGATGTGGACATGGCCGTGCAGCACGGCACGATGCTTTTCATCGGTGTGGGCACGCCGCCGGATGAAGATGGCTCGGCGGACCTGCAATACGTCGTTGCCGCAGCCCGCTCCATCGGCCAGCGCATGACGGACTACAAGGTCATCGTCGACAAGAGCACGGTGCCCGTGGGCACGGCCGACAAGGTGAGGGCGGCCGTCAAGGAAGAGCTGGTCAAGCGCGGCCTGGGCGACATGGCCTTCGCCGTCGTCTCCAACCCGGAGTTCCTGAAGGAAGGCGCTGCGGTCGAGGACTTTTCCAAGCCGGACCGCATCATCGTCGGCTCCGACGACGAACAGGCCACGCTGCTGATGCGCGCGCTGTACGCGCCGTTCAACCGCACGCAGGATCGCATGGTGGTCATGGACGTGCGCAGCGCCGAGTTCACCAAGTACGCGGCCAACGCGATGCTGGCAACGCGCATCAGTTTCATGAACGAGCTGGCTCTGTTGGCCGAGCGCGTGGGAGCGGACATTGAACTGGTGCGCCGCGGTATCGGCTCCGATCCGCGCATCGGCTATCAATTCCTTTACGCCGGTGCCGGCTACGGCGGCTCTTGCTTCCCGAAGGACGTGAAGGCGCTCGTCAAGGCCGCGTCCGACGCTGGCATCCCGCTCAAGGTGCTGACGGCCGTGGAAGAGGCCAACGAGCGCCAGAAGCACGTGCTGGTGGACAAGGTTGTCGCGCGCTTCGGCAGCGACCTCAAGGGCCGCCGTTTCGCGATCTGGGGCCTGGCCTTCAAGCCCAACACCGACGACATGCGTGAAGCGCCTTCCCTGGTCATCATTGACGAACTGACGAAGCGCGGTGCGACGGTGGCGGCCTATGACCCGGTCTCCATGCCCGAGACGGCCCGCGTGCTGGGGCCGCGCGACGACGTGACCTTGGTGGACCGCGCCGAAGCTGCCCTGCAGGGCGCTGATGCCTTGTTGATCGTCACCGAGTGGAAGGAGTTCCGCACGCCGGACTTCGACGCCATCAAGGGCTCGCTGAAGGCACCGGTCGTGTTCGACGGCCGCAACCTCTACGACCCCAAGCTGATGAAGGCGCTGGGCATTGAGCACTACGGCATCGGTCGCGGCGCCACGGTCTGAAGTGGGCTGGGCAGGCGCGCGGCTTGCTAGGCATTCGTTGTTGTACTGACGAGGGAAGTAGAAATGGCAAAAGCAATGATCCTGGCTGCGGGCCAGGGCACGCGGGTGCGGCCGCTGACGAAGCACACACCCAAGCCCATGGTGCCCATCCTGGGCAAGCCGGTGATGGAGTACCTGGTCGAGCATCTGGCGCGTTATGACGTGAAGCAGATCATGGTCAACGTGGCCTTCATGCACTGGAAGATCGAGAACTACTTCGGCTCCGGGCATCGCTGGGGCGTCGAGCTTGGCTACTCCTACGAAGGCGTGCGGGAGCAGGGCGAGGTGGTGTGCAAGCCGGTGGGCTCGGCCGGCGGCATGCGCAAGATCCAGGACTTCGGCGGCTTCTTCGACGAGACCTTCATCGTGCTGTGCGGTGACGCGGTGATCGATCTGGACATTGCTGCCGCCGTGGCCGAACACAAGGCCAAGGGTGCGATCGCCAGCGTGGTGACCTTCGAGGTGCCGCGCGAGCAGACCAAGAACTACGGCATCGTTGTCGCCGATGCTGAAGGCCGGGTGACGTCCTTCCAGGAAAAGCCCAAGCCCGAGGACGCCAAGAGCCTGCTGGCGTCGACGGGCATCTACATCTTCGAGCCGGCCGTGCTGGACCTGATTCCGCCGGGCGTGGAGTTCGACATCGGCAGCCAGCTGTTCCCGCTGCTGGTCGAGAAGGGCCTGCCATTCTTCGCGCAGAACCGGTCCTTCAACTGGATCGACATCGGCCGCGTGACCGACTACTGGGCTGTGACCCAGCAGGTGATGGCCGGTGGCGTGGCCCAGATGGACATGCCGGGTCGCGAGGTCAAGCCACAGGTCTGGGTTGGCCTGAACACGTCGGTGGATTGGGACAGGGTGCTGATCGAGGGGCCGGTCTATATCGGCTCCAACGTGCGTATCGAGCCCGGCGCCAAGATCATCGGCCCGACCTGGATCGGCCATGGCTCGCATGTGCGTGGCGGCGCCACTGTCGAGCGTTCGGTGCTGATCGAGCACACCCGCATCGGCGAGGGCATGACGGTGCGCGAGATGATCATTTCGCCGCATTATTGCGTCGACCGCAGCGGCCACACCAGCTATGTGGGCGACGAGGCACGGCCATTGCGCTGGGGTGATGCGCGCGCCTGACCTGGCTGGCTCCATTGAATGCACGCTCCGTGAACTGACAGGTCGATGGACGCCTTGAGGCTCTTGGCCTGACTTGCTTGACTGCCCTCGTAGACAGACCGTCTCGGGGGCTTTTTGTTGGCTGACATTTGTCCTTCAGGTCATCGGGCGCTTGAGCGGTTCGATCGTCTGATCAGTCCGAAAACATCGCCAATGGCGACGTTTGGCGCTTATCGCTGATGGCGATATATTTCGAGTATCGGTATTGGCGATATATTGGCAGCCTCGACCTATGAACCAGATCCTCTCCGTTCCCAGCCAGGTTGGTCTTGTCCTTCGAGCCGTGCGCAAAAGCGCCAAGCTCAGCCAGAAGCAGCTGGCCGCAAAACTTGGACTGAGCCAGAACCGTGTGTCCGAGTTGGAGACCGACCCGGACTCCATGCGGGTGGACCAGCTCCTTGCCGTCATGGCTGTGCTGGGCCTTGAATTGCAGGTGCAGACTCGGGTCGGCCCGCCATCTACCGGCAGCGAGGGCCGTGTGGGCGTGCCGACCGGTGGCAACGTGGAGTGGTAAGCATGGGGCGTCCAACGCACGCCAGGGCGCTATCGGTCTGGGCCAACGGCGAGCGGGTGGGCACCTGGACCATCCCTGCGCGTGGCGAGATGGAGTTCGTCTACGACCCGGGCTGGATGGCTTCGGAGGCAGGTCGCCCGCTGTCGCTGTCCATGCCCTTCACGGGCGCGCAGGCCTTGCGCGGCACGCTGGTCAACAACTACTTCGAGAACCTGCTGCCCGACAGCGAGTCCATCCGAAAGCGCTTGGCCACCCGGTTCAGAACCGACACGCTGGAGGCATTTGACCTGCTGGAGGCCATCGGGCGTGATTGCGTGGGCACCGTCCAACTGCTCGGCGCTGACGAGTCGCCGGTCAACGTCGCAACCCTTGAGGGCACGTCGCTCAGCGATGGTGAGGTGGAGGCGCTGCTGCTGGCGGCAGCGGGTTCAGGCGAGCAGTTGGGCGGAGAAGATGACGACTTTCGAATCTCGCTTGCGGGCGCCCAAGAGAAGACGGCGCTCTTGTGGCATGACGGCCAGTGGAAGCGTCCCCATGGCTCCACCCCGACCTCGCACATCCTGAAACTGCCCATCGGGCTGGTGGGTGCGCGCAAGGCCGACTTCGGCACGTCGGTGGAGAACGAGTGGCTCTGCATGGAGCTGATGCGAGAGCTCGGGCTGCCGACGGCCAAGACCGAGATTCTCCAGTTCGGGGGGCAGAAGGTTCTCTGCGTCGAGCGATTCGACCGCCAGATGCACTCCTCGGGCACGTGGCTGCTGCGCATCCCCCAGGAGGATTTCTGCCAAGTCAGTGGCACGGCGCCCCACCGCAAGTACGAGGCCGATGGCGGGCCCGGCATCGCGGACATCGCCCGTGTTCTCGCTGGCTCCGTGAACGCGCAAGCCGACCTCAGGAATTTTCTCAAGACGCAACTGCTTTTCTGGATGATGGCCGCCCCCGACGGACACGCCAAGAACTTCAGCCTGCGCATCTTGCCGCGCGGCCGCTACGCGCTCACGCCGCTCTACGACGTGATGTCCATCTGGCCCGTTGAAGGAAACGGCGCAAGCCAGTTCTCCTGGCACAAGGCCAAGCTCGCGATGGCGCTGCAGAGCAAGAACCGGCACTACAACTTCAAGGACATCCAGCGTCGCCACTTCAACGCGACGGCTGCAAAGTTCTTTCAGCGCGAAAGTGCGGAAGACGTCATCGAAGAGGTGCTGAAGGACCTCGAGGGAGCGATCACGGCCGTCGCAGCCCGACTGCCTGCCGGCTACCCGGAGAGGGTGGCGACCCCCATCTTCGCGGGCCTGCGGCGCACGGCCAAATTGCTTGCCGGCTCGGCACCCTGAGCCATGTGAGCCCAGTGGGCGGGTCATGACCCGCCGTTTGGTGGCGTCATGCCGACCGGCTTGGCGGGTCGCGACCCGCCCTACGCCAACGTCGGCTGCGTCAACCGATACCCCGCCAGCGCCGCCGCCCCCACGGCGATCGCATCCGCCCCGAAGCGGGCCACGCGCAGCGTCGGCTCGGGCAGGCGAGCCGCCTGGGCGTACTGCTGCAGCGTGGCACGCACCGGCCCCAGCAGGGCATCGCCCAACGCAACGGCCGGGCCGCCCAGCACGATGCACGCGGGGTCGTAGGCCACGGCCAGGTTCTGCAGCAGCACACCCAGGTATTGCCCAGCCTTGGCCAGGTCAGGGGCATCCCCGTCCTGTTGCATGAGGGCCCGGTTGCCGATCAACGCCTCCGCGCAGCCACGGCGGCCACAGGAGCACAGCGGGCCGTCGATCTGCAACACCATGTGGCCCACCTCGCCGGCCAGGCCGCGCGCGCCGGTCAGCAGCCGGCCGCCCACGACGAGGCCTGCGCCGACGCCTTCGCCGACAAGCACCAACAGTAGCGGGTCGGCCGAGGGCCCAGGGTTGAACTCGGTCTCGCCCAAGGCGGCAACGTCGGCGTCGTTCTGCATGAACACGGGTACGCCGGACAACGGCGTGCCCTGCAGTGCCTCCCGCAGCAGGGCGCCGAAAGGCGCCTGGTGCCAGTGCACGTGCGGTGCGAAGACGAGCTGGTCGCCAGCCTGGTCCACGCCACCGGGCAGGCCCACGCCGATGCCGATGATGCGTTGCGCCTCGCCGCACTCGGCCGCCACGTCCAGCATCGTGTGGGTCAGCTCCTGGATGCAGGCCTGAACGTCCAGGCTGGTGTCGTAGCTGGCGCTCTGGGCCTGCAGGACCTCGCCGGTCAGCGAGGTCAGCACCACGCGCACAACGCCAATGCCGACCTGGGTGCCCAGCAGCAGCAGCCGCGTCGGGTCGACGAACAGCGGCGTCGGGCGGCGGCCGATGTCGCCGGTGACGATGACGTCGCGCTCCACCAACCAGCCCTCGTCGATCAGTTCACGCGCCAGCGCACTGACGGTGGACTTGGTCAGGCCGAGGGCATGGGCCAGGTCCACGCGCGACTGACCCGGCTGCACGCGTAACTGGCGGATCAGCGCCATGCGGTTGCCGCGCTTGAGCTGGGCCTGTCCGCTGCTGCTCTCGGCTTTCATCAGCATCAACGGCCTTTGGTTTGGCGCCAGGCGGCAAAGAGGCCGGCGACGTCGGGGTCGGTGGGCGGGTACAGGCCCAGCACGCTGCGGCCGGCCATGACGGTCTCCTGCACGAAGTCCTCGAACACGGTCATCTCGACGGCTTCGTTGGCGATGTCGTCCGCCAGATGGGCCGGGATGACGATGACGCCCTCGGCATCGCCGACGACGATGTCACCTGGGAACACCGGCGCATCACCGCAGCCGATGGGTTCGTTGATGGCGATGGCCTGGTGCAGCGTCAGGTTGGTGGGCGCGCTGGGGCGCGAGTGGTAGGCCGGCATCGTGTACTTGGCGATGTCGGGGCTGTCGCGGAAGCCGCCGTCGGTGACGACACCGGCCGCGCCGCGCACCATCAGCCGCGCGACGAGGATGCCGCCTGCCGAGGCTGCGCGGGCGTCCTTGCGGCTGTCGATGACGAGCACGGCACCGGCCGGGCATTCCTCGACGGCCACGCGCTGCGGATGGGTACGGTCCTTGAAGACCTCGATGCCGTTCAAGTCCTCGCGCGCCGGCATGTAGCGCAGCGTGTAGGCGGGGCCGACCATGTTGGGCAGGCCGGGGTTCAGCGGCAGCACGCCCTGGATGAACTGGTTCTTCAGGCCGCGCTTGAACAGCGCCGTGCACAGCGTGGCGGTGCTGACGCCCATCAGCTTCTTGCGGGTATCGGGATTCATGGCGAGGTCTCTAGGAATCTTGGATCAGTGGGGCGCGCCGATGGCGCGATAAAACTGTTCGAGGTGGCGGCGCCGGGCGAGAAAGGTGTCGAGGGGCTCCAGCGTCAATTCAGCGTAGGCGATGTCCTGAACCCAGAACGTCGCGTTCATGGTGCTCGGCCGATCAACGACGCACACGCTCGCAGCCTTGAGCGCCGTGACGCTGCGTTCAGCCGGTGCCGGAGGGTTGCGAAAGCTGATCGTGCCATCGGCGGCGGCGTCCCATGCCTCGATGCGGCGCTGGAGGGTCGTGGCCACGCCGTTCTTCTCCTTCGCCCAGATCTCGAAGTGGCCCGACTTGTCGGGTTGAAGGATCAGCAGGACAGCCACACCGTCACCGAGTGCCGAGACGCCGGCCCAACTCCCCGCCAGCTGTTCGGCCTTGCAGGGCCCGACGCGCGGCGACACCGCTGCACAGGACAGGCTGGTCAACAGCAGCGACAGCCCGATGCTCGGCTTCATGGCGCTGCGATGACTGCGGCGTCGATGCATGAGGATCAGTAGATGACAGGCTCGGGCACCGGCGCGCCGAACTGGGTTTCAAGGAAGTCGAAGTCGCAGCCCTCGTGGGCCTGCAAGATATGGCGGCCGAACATCCAGCCGTAGCCGCGCTCGTAGCGCGCGGGCGGCGGCGTCCAGGCGGCGCGGCGGGCGGCGAGCTCCTCGTCGCTGACTTCGAGGTGGATGGTCCGGCCCGGCACGTCGACGGTGATGCGGTCGCCCGTCTTGACGAGTGCCAGCGGGCCGCCGACGAAGGCCTCGGGGCTGCAGTGCAGCAGGCAGCCGCCGTAGCTGGTGCCGCTCATGCGCGCGTCGGATAGGCGCAGCATGTCGGTCACGCCTTGCTTCAAGAGCTTGGTGGGGATGGGCAGCATGCCCCACTCAGGCATGCCGGCGCCCTTGGGGCCGGCGTTGCGCAGCACGAGGATGTCGTCGCCGGTAACGTCCAGGTCGGGGTCGTCGACGGCCGCTTTCAGGCTCGGGTAGTCGTCGAACACCAGCGCCCGGCCGGTGTGCTGCAGCAGGTGCGGCGCGACGGCGCTGGGCTTGATGACGACGCCGTCGGGCGCGAGGTTGCCGCGCAGCACGGCCAGCGCGCCCTCGGCGTAGATGGGCTTGTCCAGCGGGCGGATGACGTCGGCGTTGAAGACCTCGGCGCCTTCGATGTTGTCGGCGACGGTCTTGCCGTTGACGGTCCGCGCAGTGAGGTCCAGCTTGTCGCGCATGACGTTCATCATGGCCGGCAGGCCGCCGGCGTAGAAGAAGTCTTCCATCAGGTAGTGGTCGCCGCTGGGCCGGATGTTGGCGATGACGCCGACGTGGCGGCTGGCCGCGTCGAAGTCGTCCAGCGTCACGGGCAGGCCGGCGCGGCGGCTGATGGCCACCAGGTGAATGATGGCGTTGGTGCTGCAGCCCATGGCCATGGCGACGGCGATGCCGTTGGCGAAGCTGCCGGCGCTCAGCATCTTGGCGGGCGTCAGGTCGTCCCACACCATCTGCACGATGCGGCGGCCGCATTCGGCGGACATGCGCGTGTGGTTCGCGTCCGGCGCCGGGATGCTGCTGGCGCCCGGCAGCGTGAAGCCGATGGCTTCGGCGATGCCCATCATGGTCGCGGCCGTGCCCATCGTCATGCAGGTGCCGTGGCTGCGGGCGATGCCGGCTTCCATCTCCGCCCAGGCCTGGTCAGACAGGCGGCCGGCGCGGCGTTCGTCCCAATACTTGAAGGCGTCGCTGCCGCTGCCCAGCACCTGGCCACGCCAGTTGCCGCGCAGCATGGGGCCGGCGGGCAGGTAGATGCAGGGCAGCCCCATGCTGATGGCGCCCATCAGCAGGCCGGGCGTGGTCTTGTCGCAGCCGCCCATCAGCACGGCGCCGTCGACCGGATGGCTGCGCAGCAGCTCCTCGGTCTCCATCGCCAGGAAGTTGCGATACAGCATGGAGGTCGGTTTGACCATGCTCTCGCTGAGCGAGATCGCCGGCAGCTCCAGCGGCCAGCCGCCCGCCTGCAGGATGCCGCGCTTGACGTCCTCCACCCGCTGCTTGAAGTGGGTGTGGCACTGGTTGGCATCGCTCCAGGTGTTGACGATGGCGATGACCGGCTTGTTGATGAAGTCCTCGGGCCCATAGCCCATCTGCAGCACGCGGCTGCGGTGGCCGAAGGAACGGAAGTCGTCCTTGGCGAACCAGCGCGCGCTGCGCAGGTCTTCCACTTTCTTCACGCTCATGCCTGGCCTCGCGCGGCGATCAGCCAGCCCGGCGCGTCCTGCAGCGCGACGGGACGCAGGAAGCGCTCCATCGCCGCATAGCCGACGCTGGTGGTGAGCGCGTTCGTCGTCGACGGCCACGGGCCGCCGTGCTGCTGTGCGGCGGTGACGGCCACGCCGGTCGGCACGCCGGCAAACAGCACGCGGCCGGCGATGGCCTGGGCCGCGCGCACCAGCTCGCGGTTGTCGGCCGTGTCTTCGTCGGCGCCCCAGAGCGTGACGGTCAGCGTGCCCTCGACGGCATGCAGCACCTGCAGCGTCTCGGCCGCGTCGCGCACGGTGACGATGACGCAGCTGGGGCCGAAGACTTCCTCTCGCAGCACTTCATCGGCCAGGAAGCTGGCGGCATCGGTGGCGACGAGGTGGGCGCCCGGCGCCGTCTCGCGGGCGGGCAGGGCCAGCAGCGACTTCACGCCAGCGCGACCGTGCAGGCGGGCCACGCCGGCATTGAAGCCGGCGCGGATGGCGGCATTCAGCATCGCGTGCGGGTTGGCAGCGGCCAGCGCCTCGGCCAGCTGCTTGACGAAGGCCTGGCTGGCCTCGTCGTCGCGCACGATGACGACGCCGGGGCTGGTGCAGAACTGGCCGCAGCCCATGGCGATGCTGCCGGCCAGCTGAGTCGCCAGCGCCGCGCCGTTGGCAGCCAGCGCGCCGGGCAGGGCGACGACCGGGTTGATGGAACCCAGCTCGCCGTAGAACGGGATGGGCCGCGGGCGGGCATTGGCCTCGCGCCACAGCGCCACGCCGCCGCGCACGCTGCCGGTGAAGGCGGCGGCGGTGATGGCCGGGTCGCGCACCAGCGCCACGCCGACCGGGATGCCCGCGCCTTCCACCATCTGCAGCACACCGGCCGGCAGCACGGCCGTGGCCAGCTCGAACACGGCGCGCGACAGCAGCGGGTGGCCCGGATGAGCCTTGACGACGACCGTGCAGCCGGCGGCCAGCGCCGAGGCCGTGTCGCCGCCCAGCACGCTGAACGCGAACGGGAAGTTGCTGGCCGCGAACATGGCCACCGGGCCGACCGGCACGGCAATGCGTGTCAGGCGCGGGCGGCCGGCGGGTGGGGCACCGGGCACGGCGGGGTCGTCTTGCACCGGCTGGGCGCGGCCGGCCTCGATCTGGTCGGCAAAGCCGCGCAGCTGGAAGCAGGTGCGGTCCAGCTCTCCATTCAGACGCACGGTACCGAGGTGGGTTTCTTCATCGGCCAGCGGCACGAGGGCTTCGCGTGCGGACTGCAGCGAATCGGCCAGCGCCCGCAGCAGCGCGGCGCGCTGCACAACGGGCGCGGCGGCCCAGCCTGGGGCTGCCTGGGAAGCGGCTTCGCAAGCCGCGCGGATCTGGTTGGGGGAACTGTCGGTGAGCGTCGTCATGAGATTCAGCGCGCTGGCATGGCGCGCAGCGCGTCGGCCAGCGCCTGGCGCAGCGGTGTCGGGTTGAATTGGTCGTCGTAGGGCAGGCCGCGCTTGGGCAGTTTGTCATCCCTGGGCTCGAAGCCATGCAGCCAGGTGTACTTGTTGGACAAGCCCCAGCACAGGAAGCGGCGCAGGCGCGGGGCAGCCAGGGTCACGTCCAGCCAGTCGCGCGCAAAGGCGGCCACCTCGGCATCGCGCGGCGCGATGTCGGCAGGCAAGCCGCGGTCGTTGACATCGAACTCGGTGACGAGCAGGTCGAGGCCCAGCGCCTGGACGTCGTCGAGGAAGCGGCGCCATTCGGCCGCGCGCTCGGCGGGCATGTCTTTGGGCGTGCCCGGCTTGGGGTGGCCGATGTGCGCCTGCAGGCCCAGCGCCTGCACGGGCGTGCCGCGGCGCTTGAGCTCGGTCAGCAGCCGCAACACGCCGGCGCGGTGCTTGGCGCCTGCGGCGCCCCAGTCCATGTAGTCGTTGTAGACCAGCTCGGCCTTGGGCGCCTGCTCACGCGCGAGGCGGAAGGCCAGGTCGATCTGCGCCACGCCACCCTCGCTGCCACCGCCGAAGGGGGCGCTGAAGACGTTGCGGTGCATCTCGCCCGTCTCCGGGTGCACGGCCTCGTTCACCACGTCCCAACTCTCGATGCGTTCGCCATAGTGGCGGCAGGTGGCAGTGATGTGCTCGGTCAGCAGCTGCGTGGCCGCCTTGCCGTCGCCGGCGCCGTAGTTCAGCGCATTGACCCAGGCGGGCAGCCACTTCGGTTCGAACCACACCAGCGCATGGCCGCGCAGGGCCATGCCCAGCCCCTCGGCCCACGCGAACATCTCATCGGCCGCACGGAAGTCATACGGCTTGGACGGATCACGCCGCAACCACTGCCATTTCGTTTCGTTCTCGCACACGAACACGCTGCATTCGCGGCCGACAAGCTCACGGTAAGCCGTGTCGCGGAACGGGGCTCGGGGGCCGGAGTTGCCCACCGCGCTGCCGAAGCGCACCCCTTTGGCCCGGGCCAACTGGTCCAGCGTGGCCCCGCTGCTCTGTGCGGCGAGGCTGGCGAGGGGCGCAGTTCCGGTGCTAAGGGCGAGTGCCTGCACGAGGCAGCGGCGGGAGATCGTCATCTTGATTTGCGAACGTCTTTGATGATTGGTATCGCTATCATAGACTTTGGTTCGGCGATCAAATTTAGTGGTTTCCCAGGTTATATATTAGAACATCAAGCCGTTTAAACTGCCCATGTTCGCGCAACCATGAGCTGCAATGATTTCCTTTGACACCCTCCACCGCCCCGCGCGACTCGCTGTTCTCAGAGGACTCGTCGTCGGGATTCTCCTCGGCGCGGGAGCCGGTGGGGTGCTTGCCTGCACCATGCCGGCCTCGATCTGCGCCAGTGATGCCGGCCAGAGCTTCGGCCTGGTGCGTGCCGGCCAGCCGGCCGCTGTGATTGTCGAAGCCGGGGCCGACCCGGCGCTGCGCCACGTGGGCCGCAGTTTCGCCGCCGACCTCGGGCGGGTGGCCGGCCGCGAGGCGCTGCAGTTGAGCGGCCTGGCGGGCGCCGGCCGTGAGGTGGTGGTCATCGGCCAGCTGGGCCGCAGCCCGCTGGTGGACGGGCTGGTGGCCGCCGGCAGGATCAAGGCGGCCGACCTGAAAGGGCAGTGGGAAGCCTTCCGCCAGGTCGTCGTCGACAAGCCCTTCCCGGGCGTGGAGCGGGCGCTGGTCATCGCCGGCTCGGACCGCCGCGGCGCGGTGTTCGGTGCCTACGACCTGTCGGCGCGCATCGGCGTCAGCCCCTGGCACTTCTGGGCGGATGTGCCGGTCGAGAAAAAGACTGACGTGTTCGTCACGGCCGGCCAGCGCGGCGACCAGCCGCACGTCAAGTACCGCGGCATCTTCATCAACGACGAGGCGCCCGCGCTCACCACCTGGGCGCAGAAGAAGTTTGGCGGCACCAACGCCAAGATGTACACGCATGTGTTCGAGCTGCTGCTGCGCTTGAAGGCCAACTACCTGTGGCCGGCGATGTGGCCGCCGCGCGCCTTCCTGGCCGACGACCCGCAGAACATGGTGCTGGCCGACGAGATGGGCATCGTCATGGGCACCTCGCACCACGAGCCCATGAGCCGCGCGCACGACGAGTGGCAGCGCAACAAGGGCGGTGCCTGGGATTACGCCAAGAACGCGCCGCAGCTGCGCGAGTTCTGGCGCGGCGGCATCCAGCGCATGATGGGCCGGCCCGACGGCACGGCCTTCGACACGCTGGTGACGGTCGGCATGCGCGGCGACGGCGACGAGCCGATGAGCGAGCACACGGCCACCACGCTGCTGGAAGGCATCGTCAAGGATCAGCGCCAGATCATTGCCGATGTGACGAAAAAGCCTGCCGAGCAGACGCCGCAGATGTGGGCGCTCTACAAGGAAGTGCAGGACTACTACGACGCTGGGCTGAAGGTGCCCGACGACGTGCTGCTGCTGTTCGCCGACGACAACTGGGGCCAGATCCGCCGCCTGCCCGAGCCTGGGGCCAAGCGTCCCGGCGGCTACGGCGTGTACTACCACTTCGACTACGTCGGTGCGCCGCGCAACTACAAGTGGCTGAACACCAACCAGATCGAGAAGGTCTGGCAGCAGATGGACCTGGCGCGAGAGCACGGTGCCGATGCGCTGTGGATCGTCAACGTCGGTGACATCAAGCCGGTGGAGTACCCCATCCACTTTTTCCTCGACATGGCCTGGGCGCCCAAGGCCATGACGCCAGACGCGCTGAATGCCTACCCGCAGGCCTGGGCGGCGGCCACCTTTGGCACGGCCCAGGCGGCCGAGATCGCCGAGCTGGTCACGCGCTACGCCCAGTACGCCGCGCGCCGCAAGCCGGAGCTGATCGACCCGGGCACCTTCCCGCTGGGCAGCGCGACCGCCGATGCGCTGGATGGCGGCGACTTCGGCCGTCGGGTGGCCGAGTGGGATGCGCTGGAAGCGCGCGTCGCCAAGGTCAAGGCCGGGCTGCGCGCGGACCAGCTCGACGCCTACTTCCAGCTGGTCGAGCACCCCGTCATCGCGCTGGGCAATCTGTACCGGCTGTACTACGCGGCGGCCTGGAACAACAAGCTCGCCAAGGCCGGTGACCCGCGCGCCAACGTCTTCGCCGACCGCGCCGAGGCCGCCTTCGCACGCGACCGGGCCATCCGTGACCAGTACCACGCCCTCGCGGGCGGCAAGTGGGACGGCATGATGCTGCAGACCCACATCGGCTACACAAACTGGCAGCAGCCGGACAAGGACATCATGCCGGCCGTGCAGCGTGTGGCCGGCACGGCCGATGCGTCGGCGGTGCAGCGGCAGCTCACTGCCACGAAGCAGGGTGCTGCGGCTGATGGCCACGTCATCGAAGCCACGCAGTTCGCCCGCGCCAGCAGCGCCAAGGGCCTGACCTGGACCGCCATTCCCAACCTGGGCCACGGCCAGGGCGCCGTCCTCGCGCTGCCGCAGGGCCGCGCGCCCACGACGGTGGCCGACAACGTGCGCCTGGAGTACGACGTGGATCTGGCGCAGCCCGGCAGCTGGACGCTGCAGCTGCACATGCTGCCCACGCTGGACGTGCGCAAGATCGGTGGTGTCCGCGTGGCCGTGGCCATCGGCGACCGTCCCGCGCAAACGCTGACGCTGAACCTGACCCCCACGCCCAACGCCGCCGACACCAAGGAGAAGCGGGACTGGTACAGCGCCGTCATCGGCAACGGCTTCGTGCTGCGCGCCGATGCGGTCACGCTGCCGGCGGGCCGGCACGTCATCCGCGTCTGGCGGCTGGACGACAACGCGCTGCTGCAGAAGCTGGTGCTGCAGCCCGGCACGCAGCGTGGCACGGTGGCGACGGCCGGTGCTGCGGAAAGCGGCGAGTACCGCAACCTGCTGCGCGAGCTGCGGCCGGATATCAGCGAGGCCGACATCACCGCCAAGCTGGCCGGTTATTGGAAGTCGCTGTTCGAGGGCGGCAAGGACCAGCGCATCGTCTTCCCCGCCGCGCCAACGCCTGACGGCCCGGCGTCCTATGTGCTGGACGTGGGCAACGACGACGTGCGCAGCGAAGGCATGTCCTACGGGATGATGATTGCTGTGCAGATGGGCCGCAAGGCCGAGTTCGACGCGCTGTGGAACTGGACCTGGACGCACATGCGCTACCGCTCCAGCCCGCGCCAGAGCTACTTCCGCTGGCAGTGCAAGCCCGAGGGCTGTGCCGGTTTCGGCAAGAACGCCGTGCCCGCCTCCGACGGCGAGGAGTACATGGCCACCGCGCTGCTGATGGCCGCGTCGCGCTGGGGCAGCGGCACCGGCGTGTACAACTATGAGGCCCAGGCGCAGGAGATCCTGACGGCCATGCTGCACAAGGAGACGATGAACGGCGGTATCAAGGAAGGCGCGCGCTCGATGTTCTCGCCCCAGCACGGCCAGGTCGTCTTCGTGCCGGTGGGCGACGCGGCCGACTTCAGCGACCCGTCCTACCACCTGCCCGCCTTCTACGAGATCTGGGCGCGCCGCGCGGCCAAGGCCGAGGACCGTCAGCGCTGGCGCGAGATTGCCGACATCAGCCGCGCCTACTTCAACAAGGCCGCCCACCCCAAGACCGGCCTGACGCCCGACTACGCGCATTTCGACGGCCGCCCCAAGGTGCTGGAGGGCCACGAGGACTTCCGCTACGACGCCTTCCGCACGGCGGTGAACTGGAGCGTGGACCAGGCCTGGTGGGGCAAGAACTCGGCCGCTGCCGGGCTCAGCACCAAGCTGCTGAGCTTCTTCGCTGCTCAGGGGGCCGGTGGCAAGCCCTATCCCCACCTCTACACACTGGACGGCAAGCCGCTGAACGACGAGCCCTCCAAGGGGTTGATGTCCAGCAATGCCGTGGCCGCGCTGCTCGTCGACAAGTCCCTGGGCAAGCGCTTCGTCGACGACTTCTGGGCGCTGGCACCGCCCACCGGCCAGTGGCGCTACTACGACGGCCTGCTGCAGTTCATGAACCTGCTGCACATCACGGGGCGGTTCAAGGCCTGGTGAGATTCAGCTGCGCCAACGTGCAGGGCGGCGAGCCCGGGGGCAGCCTCGCGTTCGCAGTGTCACCGCCGCGCACTCGGTGCGCTCAACCGAGGGATGCCAGCAACCCATACGCCGGGGCCTCTCGCGCGGAGCGCGCATGATGCCAGATGAGCCTCCAGGAGGCTGTCGGGCCCGAAGACTGTCCTTCAAGCGTCATGCTGGTCGCCCAAGCCTGCGTCGTCGGCAAGTTCAGTGGGCGTCAGGAATGTGTTAGGGGCGCAGGCTCAATGGCGCCTACGCGCGCGAAAAATCGCTGCCGAAGCTGTTGTTGAGCTCCAGCAGCGATATCCCGGGCAGGGATTGAACGCATTGGACACGGTCCATGATCACTGCTTGCTCCGTATTGTTTTCGGAGCCTGCGCTCTCTCAGTTTACTGGCTTATGGTGCAAGCCTGCGGAGATTGCATTCTGGTTGGAGCAATGATTTGGACCGATGCCCATGGTTGGTTTGCGTTAATCCCAGCCGCCATACTGGCTAGTGTTGGGGCTGGATAGTGTGCCGTTGTTGCAGGTGAAGGTGTACTCATAACCTTGCCACGGGGCCGGTGGCTGCCAAGGGGCGGTCCAAGACATGTGCTGCACGGTTGAGGGTATGGAAACGCTCTCACCGTCGGCCAGGGCAGGGATACTCCAGTAGTAGTAGAGCGTCATATCGTCTTCAGCGTACCCGGCTTCGCGGCAGCCGCCATCCTCGTTATGCGAAGGTGCATAATAAGGTTGTGCCCCAGAGTTGGCGTAGGAGGCAATTGCCGGGATTGCTATCAAGACGTTTGCCGTGGCGGCCAACAAAAGCGAAACGAGCGATTTTTTCATCTGTCTTCCTCTTTTCTCTGAATTGAGATTGCGGGGATCAAACTTCCGATGCCGCTGGTCTCCCGGAAATGCTCTAGCATTTCGGCAGCGGCAGCCGATACTAGCGATGCCATGCGAGCGTTACAATCAACGCGATGATTGTTTCCCAAGGCGACCAACTGTCCTGCGCCGGTATCAAAAGGGGATTTTTTAGCAGCCGATCTACGGTGACACATGCTATAGGTCAGGGACTGGACGACCTGATGGGCGAGCTGATGGCCTTCGTCGTCACGCACGAAGTGGGGCACTCGCTGGGCTTCCCTCACAACATGAAGAGCAGCTCCCTGTACCCGGTGGCCAAGCTGCGCGACCTGCAGTGGCTCAAGGCCATGGGCCACACACCGTCGCTGATGGACTACAGCCGTTTCCACTAGGTGGCGCAGCCCGAGGACAAGGTCGACCCCGCGCTGCTGATCCCGAAGATCGCGCACTAGGACGTCTTCGCCACCGCTGGGGCTACATGCCCATCGCCAGCGCCAAGACGCCCGAGCGAGACCGCCAGCAGCTCAACCTGTGGGCGCGCGAGCAGGACGCGACGCAGTGGCTGCTCGACGCGGCAATAGTCCTGCGCCTGAGCCTGTCGGAGGGGTCCCAATCGCTGAGCATGGGTCAGCGCGGCCTGCTGCGCCAGCTGCTCGCCCCGTCGCGCACGCAGCGCCTGATGGCCCAGGAGGCCCAGCTTGGCGCCCGGGCCTACCGGCTGGAGGACTTGCTGGCCGACCTGCGCCGCAGCGTGTTCACCGAACTGCCCGGCGGCGCGGCTATTCCCGCAGCGCGCCGCAACCTGCAGCGCCACTATGTCGACACGCTGACTGCACGCCTCAGCATCGCCAACCCGCTGGGCCAGGACGACGGCCAGGCCGGCGTGCGGGCGGAGTTGGTCGAGCTCAAGGGCGTGGTCGGTGCCGGCGCCGCACGCGGCGACCGCACGCGGCGGGCCCACCTGCAGGGCCTGGCCGACAGCATCGCCAAGGCGCTGGACCCGCGCTTCGCGCCTTCGACCAACCCAGCGGCGACCTTGATCCGCATCGGCTACCAGGGCGATGACAGCGAGGCCCCGCACGCCTGCTGGCCCGGGCACGAGCACTGAGCACCGACGCCAGGACCCGGCTTTGAGGGGGCGGGCGCGCCCCGGCCTGCGCGCGCTGGCGCTGACAATCGCGCCGATGGCATGCAGGCAGATGGAATCAAGGCGGGAGACGGCGACGTGGGCATGAGCGTCGCCGTGGCCGGCTGGCCCCACCCGGGCCGCAGCCGGCGGCTGCCGCCGTCCGTGCTGGTGTCGCTGGTGGCGCACGGCTTGCTGCTCAGCCTCACTTTCGGCGGTGACGGCGCCGGGCGGGCGGGCCTGGGCCTGCCGTGGCAAGCCGAGGCGACAGACCTGCGCGTCGTGCTGAACGCCGACGTGGCGCCGCCCGCAGTGGCTGCACCGCCGGTGCCGGAAGTCCTCGCGCCAGCGCTGTCGCGCGAGGCCGCGAAGGCGCCGGGCGACGAGGCGCCAGAAGTCCTGCCGCCGCCGCCCCCGGTCGATGCCCCGCCCGTGCTGGCCGTCGAGCGTCCGGTCGCCGCGGCCTGGGCCGTGCCCGCCGCGTCGGCGGCATCCGCCGTGCCGCCGCCTGTCGTGGCGACCATGGCCAGCGCATCCAGCCCCGCCGTCGAACGCCTGACCCGGCCCAGGGAGCCCCGGCTGGCGCAAAGCGAGCGCGAGGCCGGCGAACACACGGCCGAGCTGGCGCGCGTGGAGGCCGAGCGCCAGCAGATCAAGGCGGCGCCATCGGTGTTCGCGGCGGCATCCGGCACGGCCGTGGAAGCGCTGCGCCGGCCCGCCCCGGCGACCCGCGCGCCGGTCGCCATCGATGCGCGCGAGCGGTCGGCGGAGCTGGCCCAGCTCGATGCCTCACGGCTGGAGATCCGTTCGGCGCCGGCGGTGCTGTCGGCCGCGTCGGCGCCGGCGGTGCAAGCGCTGCGCCGGGCCAGCGAGAGCCTGCGGCCGCGCGAGACCCGCGAACGCAGCGCCGAGCTGGCGAGCCTGGAGGCGTCGCGGCTGGATGGTGCGCAAGGCGTCCAGCAGGTCGAGGCGGCGCGCGCTGAAGGCTTGCGGCAGGAGGCGGCCCGGGCCGACGCGGCACGCCAGGATGCCGCCCGCGCCGAGGCCGCCCGCCAGGCCGCCGCGCGCCAGGAAGCAAGCCGGCTGGAGGCCGTGCGCCAGGAGGGCCTGCGCATCGAGGCCGCCAGGCTGGCAGCCGCCCAGGCGCAAGCACAAGCCCAGGCGCAGGCCGAGGAAGAGCAGCGCGAAGCCCGCAAGCGCGCCATCGGCCGCCAGCTCGACGCGGAGGCCGCCCAACGTGACGCTGACCGCAAGCGGCCCGACTGGGTGCCGGCGCGCCGCGGCCGGCTGCTGGGCCGCATCGACGCGAATGCCGAGTTGGCGGCCTACGGCGAGACCTGGGGGCGCAAGATCGAGTCCAACATCACCGTCGAGACCGCGCGCGACGTGGCCCGGCAGCCGCACACCGACGCGGTCGTCACGGTGGCGGTGCGCAGCAACGGTTCGGTGGAGAGCATCACCTTCGTGCGCTCCAGCGGCGTGCCGGCGGTGGACGAGGCCATCACGCGCATCGTGCGCAGCCAGGAGAACTACCCGGCCTTCCCGGCCGCGCTGCTGAAGGACTTCGACGTGGTCGAGATCCGCCGCACCTGGCATTTCGACATGGCGGTGCGGCTGTACTGAGGCCGCCTTGGTGTGCGGGTGGTGGCGCGCCAGCCGAGTGTCAAGCGCAGGCCGCGATGCGCCGTACCTCGATGCCCAGTAGCCCGGTGCGCACCCACACGCACCATGGGCTGCCCAGCGGCACGCGCTCGTAGCTGGCTGCGTCCACACGCACGGCGACGGTGCGCTCGGCCCCGGCGATCAGCAGCGTCGGCGACTGGCGCCGGCCGGCCAGGTATTTCTGCGCGATCGGGCCCTGATCCGCCAGCCGCGCTGCCGACAGCTGCAGCCCGTTGGCCTGCACCGCCAGGGCAGCCCCCATCACCAGCCCCAGCGCCAGGCACATCCACAGCGAGGCGCGGCGGATGCAGGCCCACAGCGTCAGGCCAAGCGCCAGCATGGCCAGCAGACTGGCCGTCAGCAGCTCCGGTCCGGCGATGACGTCGTAGGAGCCCAGCGCGCGCAGCGCCAGCCCCAGCGCGACCACCGCCACCGGGCCGAGCAGCTGGATGCGGTTGGGGTCGGGCTGGCGCAGCCGGCTTTGCAGGCGGAAGCGGTCCGGGTGGCGCGCGGCCAGCGCCGCCAGCAGCAGCATGAAGCCCAGGGCAGTGACGATCTGCGCGGCGTCCCGATCCGGGTCGGCCAGCGTCCAGGCGCCAAGGGCCAGGGCCAGCGCCCACAAGCCGGCCCGCCCCCAGCGTGCGACGGGTTCCACCGGCAGGCCGTGGCGGAGTGGCGGGCGCAGAGACATGGGTTGGAGATGCGGGCAACAACGCTGCCGCATTCTCCGGGGCAGCGAAAGTGGGGCAGCGGCCGTCGCCCGTGGTCGGGTGCCTCAACCCCGGGGAGCAGCAAGAACCCCGGCGACGTGATTCAGTCCGAACTATTCAGACGGCACATGGGGCAGGAGGTTCAGTTTGCTGATGATGGGGGTTCCGTACTTTGCCCAGTTGTCATCCCACGTTTCGACGGGACTCTCGAACGTAAAGACGTTGACGCGGTCCGTGGCGTTGTTCGCGATGATGAACTTGTGGACGATGACGGGCACCAGGCCTGGCGGCGCATCGCGATAGCGGAAGAAGGTTTGCTCAACGTCGCCCTGAGACTTCTGCTCGAACATCAAGACGTCCTCTGCCTTGTGCTTGTCAACAATTGGCTTCAGATAGCCGAGCACGAACCGTTTGGCCGGGATGCCGCGAATGCGTTGACTGCCGCTGATGAGTTCAATGGTTGCGCCGAGTTCGAAATGCTGGGTACGCGAGAAGTCCTCGGGACTCGTTGCGTAAGTGGACATCGCAACCCCTGCAAGGTCCTGCGTCATCTCACGCGCCTTCCAAGCTGCCGGCTTCAGGAAGACGACGTTCTTGTACAGCTGCCAGTTGAAGCCCTCTGGAGGTGCGAGAAGCTGAGACTTCATGGCCTCCTGCACCTGACTCTTCGTCGGCGCCGTTGTTGCGGCGGTCTGTGCAGAGGCAAGGGGCAGGCACGAAAACAGGGCAGCTGTCAGCGCGGCGAGTTTCAGTGATGAAGCCATGGTTGGATCATCCCTGAGAAACACGAGGCTGGACGCGCCTGGAACGCGTCGCAGGTTCACTTGACCAACCGGCGATAGGCAAGCTGCGGGACGACAGCCAGGCTCAACCCCCCAGGCACCGCAGCGACGCAGCGACGACGGCCTGCACCGTGATGCCGAAGTGCGCGTACAGCGCCGCCGCTGGGGCGGACTCGCCGAACGTGTCGATGCCGACGACGGCGCCCTCCAGGCCGACGTATTGCCGCCACGGCGCAGTGACACCCGCTTCGACCGCCACGCGCGGCACACCGGCGGGCAGCACGCTGCGGCGCCAGGCGGCGTCCTGCTGCTCGAAGGTGAAGCAGGACGGCAGGGACACGACACGCGCGTTGACGCCCTTGTCGGCCAGCTGGCGCTGCGCCTGCACGGCCAGGTCCAGCTCCGAGCCGGTGGCGATGAGGACGACCTGCAGTGGCTTGTCCGCCGCCTCGCGCATCAGCACATAGCCGCCGCGCTGGATGTCCGCCAGTGTCTGTTCGTCGCGTGCCTGGTGGGGCAGGTTCTGGCGCGACAGCACCAGCGCGGTCGGTGTGTTCCGGTGGCGCACGGCGGTCTGCCAGGCCACCAGCGTCTCGACCGCGTCACCCGGCCGCCACAGGTCCAGGTTGGGCACCAGGCGCAGCGTGGCGACCTGCTCGACCGGCTGGTGCGTCGGGCCGTCCTCGCCCAGGCCGATGGAGTCGTGCGTGAAGACGTAGATGGGGTTGGTGCGCATCAGCGCGGCCATGCGGATGCCGTTGCGGGCGTATTCCGAGAACATCAGGAAGGTGCCGCCAAACGGGCGATACCCGCCGTGCAGCGCAATGCCGGTCTGGATGGCGACCATCGCGAACTCGCGCACGCCGTAGTGCAGGTAGTTGCCGCCGGCGGTCGCCTTCTCGACCGAGCGGCAGCCCTTCCATTGCGTCAGGTTGGACGGCGCCAGGTCGGCCGAGCCGCCCAGCAGTTCGGGCAGCTCGGCAGCCAGCAGGTTGATGCTGTTCTGGGAGGCCTTGCGCGAGGCGATGGTCTCGGCCTTGGCGACGGTGGCGTTCAGCTGCGTGGCGGCCTGTTCATCGAAGCCGGCGGGCAGTTCGCCACGCATGCGGCGGGTGAACTCTTCGGCCCGAGGATGGCTGGCGAGCACCGCTTCCCATTCGCGCTGAGCGGCAGCGCCGCGTTCGCGCGCGTCCAGCGGCGCGCGGGCTTCGTCAGGAACGACGAAGGGCGCGTGCGGCCAGTTGAGGGCTTCACGAACAGCCGCCACTTCGGCGGCGCCCAACGGTGCGCCGTGCACGTCGTGGCCGCCGGCCTTGTTGGGCGAGCCGTGGCCGATCTGCGTCTTCGCGCAGATCAGCGTGGGCTTGCCGACGTTTTCGGTCGCGGCGTTCAGCGCCGCGTCGATGGCCGCGAAGTCATGGCCATCGACGTTGCGGATGACGCGCCAGCCATAGGCCTCGAAGCGGGCCGGTGTGTCGTCGCCGAACCAGCCTTTCACATCGCCGTCGATGGAGATGCCGTTGTCGTCGTAGATGACGACGAGCTTGCCCAAGCCCCAGGTGGCGGCCAGCGAGCAGGCCTCGTGGGAGATGCCTTCCATCAGGCAGCCGTCGCCGACGAAGACGAAGCTGCGGTGGTCCACCAGCGTGTGGTCGGCGGTGTTGAACTCGGCGGCTAGCAGTTGCTCGGCCAGCGCCATGCCGACGGCGTTGGCCAGGCCCTGGCCCAGCGGGCCGGTGGTCGTCTCCACACCCGGCGTCAGGCCCACCTCGGGGTGGCCGGGCGTCTTGCTGTGCATCTGGCGGAAGGCCTTCAGCTCTTCAATCGGCAGGTCATAGCCACTCAGATGTAGCAGGCCGTACAGCAGCATGGAGCCGTGGCCGTTGGACAGCACGAAGCGGTCACGGCCGGGCCACAGCGGGTCGGCGGGGTTGTGGCGCAGGTGCTTGCTCCACAGCACAGCCGCGATGTCGGCCATGCCCATGGGCATGCCGGGGTGGCCGGAGTTGGCCTGCTGCACCGCGTCGACGGCGAGCATGCGCAGCGCGTTGGCGGCGAGGGTAAGGTCGTGTTGCATAACTTCTCAGCCTTGGTGAGTACGAATCAGCTGTTCCAGCGTTTCCGTGTCGGCGATGAACTGCGCGATGCCTTCGGTGAGCTTGTCGCGGGCCATCGCGTCGGCGGCGAGGGCGGCATGGAACTGCGCTTCGGTCAGCGCGGGGGGAGCGGCTTCGACCTGGCCTTCGTGCGGCATCAGGCGGCGCTCGACGGGTGTGCTGGCACCGGCCAGCTCGGCCAGCAGCGCGGGGCTGATGGTCATCAGGTCGCAGCCGGCCAGCGCAATGATCTGGCCGCTGTTGCGGAAGCTCGCAGCCATCACTTCGGTCTGGATGCCGTGGCGCTTGTAGTGACGGTAGATCTCCTCGACGGAGCGCACGCCCGGGTCGTTGGGGCCGGCCATCGCGGCCTCGTTCCAGCTGTGGCCGGCGGTCTTCTTGAACCAGTCGTAGATGCGGCCCACGAAGGGCGAGATCAGCTTTACGCCGGCATCTGCGCAGGCCTGGGCCTGGGCCAGGCAGAACAGCAGCGTCAGGTTGGTGTGGATGCCTTGCCGCTCCAGTTCACGCGCGGCCTGGATGCCTTCCCACGTCGAGGCCAGCTTGATGAGCACGCGGGCGCGCGGCACGCCGGCGGCGGCGTACAGCTCGATGAGGCGCTTGGCTGTGGCGATGGATGCGGCCGTGTCGTGCGACAGGCGCGGGTCGATCTCGGTGGACACGCGGCCGGGCACGAGCTTGAGGATCTCGACGCCGAAGGCGACGAGCAGGTGCTCGGTCACCGTCGTGGCCGACGCGCCGGGATTGGCGGCGACGGCCTGCTCCAGCAGCGTGCGGTAGCGCGGCTGCTGCACGGCCTTCAGCACGAGGGACGGGTTGGTGGTCGCGTCCTGCGGCTGGAATTGCGCGAGTTGCTCGAAGTCGCCGGTATCGGCGACGACGGTGGTGTGTTGGCGGAGTTGGTCGAGGCTGTTCATCTTGGGCAAAGCGCGGCCCTGCCATCCGAAGACGGCATGAGCCTGTGGTGGTGAAGAAAGGGGTTAGACGAACTCGCTGCGCAGCGCCTCAAACAGGCGTTTGAAGCGGGCGTGGCGGGGCTGCAAGGCGGCAGCCAGCGCGGGATCGGGTTCGGCGACGCGGGCGATGTCGGGCGTCCGGCAGACCTCGTCCACCGTGCCGCCCGTGGCCAGCCAGGCCAGGCGCGCGGCGCCCAGCGCGCCACCGGCTTCGGCGCCAACGCCGTTGACGAGGCGCACGTTCAGCAGCGAGGCGAGCAGCTTGGCCCACCATTCGCTGCGCGCGCCGCCGCCAACCAGCCACAGCTGGTCGGCATGGCCGCCGCCGGCTTGCAGCGCCTGCCAGCCGTCCAGCAGCGCGAAGCCCACGCCTTCCAGCACGGCATAGCCCATCTCGGCGGCGCCGTGCTCATGCGTGAGGCCGAAGAACACGCCTTGCGCGTTGGCGTTGTTGTGCGGCGTGCGTTCGCCGCTCAGGTAGGGCAGGAAGATGGGCGCCTGCTGGCGCTGCGCGTCGGTCAGCGCGGCGGCCTTGGCGATGAGGTCGGCCTCGCCGCCGGGCATGCCCAGCATCAGCGTGGCCCAGCGAAGCGCGCTGGCGGCGCTGAGGATGACGCTCATCTGGTGCCAGGTGTCGGGCAGCGCATGGCAGAAGGCATGCACCGCACGGGCCGGGTTGGGGCTGAACGCGTCGTTGCACAGGAAGATGACGCCCGATGTGCCCAGCGACAGGAAGCCGTCGCCCGGCTTGACGACACCCATGCCGACGGCACTGGCGGCGTTGTCGCCACCGCCACCGGCGACGGGGATGCCTGTGGGCAGGCCCCAGCGCGCGGCCAGCTCGGGCTTCAGCGTGGCGCTGGCTGCGCTGCCTTCGACGAGGCGGGGCATGTGGGATTCGTTCAGGCCCGTCAGCGCCAGCGCGACGGGCGACCAGCAGCGCTTGGCGACATCCAGCCACAGCGTGCCGGCGGCGTCGCTCATTTCGCTGACGTACTCGCCGCTCAGCTGCAGGCGCAGCCAGTCCTTGGGCAGCAGCACCTTGGCGACCCGGGCGAACAGTGCGGGCTCGTGCTGGCGCATCCACGCCAGCTTGGGCGCCGTGAAGCCCGGCATCGCGAGGTTGCCGGTGATGTCGGGCAGCTCGGGGCAGGCGGCCATCATCTCGGCGCACTGCGGGCCGCTGCGGCCGTCGTTCCACAGGATGGCCGGGCGCAGCACTTGGCCGGCTGCGTCCAGCGTGACGGCGCCATGCATCTGGCCGGACAGGCCGATGGCGCGCACCTGGGCCAGCGCGGCGGCGTGGTCCTGCTTGAGTTTGGCCATGCCGGCATCGAGCGCGGCCCACCAGGCGGCGGGGTCTTGCTCGCTCCACAGCGGCTGCGGGCGCTGCACGGTGAGCGCCACGCCGGCGGTGGTGACGATGCGGTGCTGCTCGTCGAGGAGCAGCAGCTTGATCTCGGAAGTGCCGAGGTCGATGCCGAGGAACATGGTGTGTTGAATTTGGTATTGCGTTTGGGCCGAGCGCCGGGCCGCTCCCAAGCCGGCCCGTCTGGCGATGTGCTTGCGGCTCGATGCCGCAAGCATCGCCGTCCCCTCGGGGGACCGATCAGGATCGCCCGCGTTCAGCAGGCGATCCTGAGCGAGGGGTCAACAGTCCTTAGACGAAGTTGTTGACGATGTTCTCGAGGCGCTCCTGGCGACCGGAACGCGGCTGGGGCGCGATGCCCTGCGTGTGCACGATGCTGGCCAGGTCATCCAGGCTCGCACCGCCGTGGATCTTCTTGCCCAGGTCGCCTTCCCAGCCGGCGTAGCGGTCGGCGACCACCTTCTCCAGCTGGCCACTCTCGTACAGCGCAGCGGCGCTCAGGAAGGCGCGGGCCATGGTGTCCATGCCGCCGATGTGGCCTTCGAGCTGGTCGATGGGGTCGATGGACTGGCGGCGCACCTTGGCGTCGAAGTTGGTGCCGCCGGTCGTGTAGCCACCGGCGCGGATCATTTCCAGCATCGCCGGGACCAGTTGCACGTGGTTGTTGGGGAACTGGTCGGTGTCCCAGCCCAGCTGCTCGTCGCCGCGGTTGGCGTCCAGCGAGCCGAAGATGCCGAGCGCGCAGGCGGTGGCGACTTCATGCTCGAAGCTGTGGCCGGCCAGCGTGGCGTGGTTGACTTCGATGTTGACCTTGACCTCGTTCTCCAGGCCGTAGGTCTTCAGGAAGCCGTAGACCGTGGCGCTGTCGTAGTCGTACTGGTGCTTGGTGGGCTCTTGCGGCTTGGGCTCGATGAGGATGGTGCCCTTGAAGCCGATCTTGTGCTTGTGCTCGACGACCGACGACAGGAAGCGGCCGTACTGGGCCAGCTCGCGCTTGAGGTCGGTGTTCAGCAACGTCTCGTAGCCTTCACGGCCGCCCCACAGCACGTAGTTCTGGCCACCCAGGCGGTTGGTCCACTCCAGCGCGTGCTTGACCTGCGCGGCGCCGTAGGCGTAGACCTCAGGGTCGGGGTTGGTGGAGGCGCCGCTCATGAAGCGGCCGTGCGAGAACAGGTTGGCCGTGCCCCACAGCAGGCCGACCTTGCCGTCCTGCATCTTCTTGGCGGCGGCTTCGAGCAGGCCGTCGAGGATGCGGTTGGACTCGGCCAGCGTCGCGCCTTCGGGGGCCACGTCACGGTCATGGAAGCACCAGTAGGGCAGGCCGAGCTTGGCGAAGAAGTCGAACGCGGCGTCCAGCTTCATGTAGGCGGCCTTGACGGGGTCGGCCTCGTTGAACCAGCTGCGCTGGAACACGGTGTTGCCCAGGCCGAAGACGTCCTCGCCCTTCCAGCAGAAGTTGTGCCAGTAGCAGACGGCCGGGCGCAGGTGCTCGGCCAGCGTCTTGCCCAGCACGACGCGGTTGGCGTCATACCAGCGGTAGGCCAGCGGGTTGGTGGAGGAGGGGCCTTCGTATTGAACGACGGGGAGATCGGAATAGGCGGTGCTCATGGCGAGGTCCTTACTACGGGAAAAGGGGTGGTGATGGATAAGGTTAGGCGGTGGCCGGCGCGACGCCAGCCTTGCGGCGGCGCTGTTCGAGTTCGTCGGCCATCTTCAAGGTGGTCTGCTTGTCGAGCTTGTTGGCCAGCAGGCTGAGGGTGCAGCCCGCAAACAGCAGACCGACGACCCAGCTGGACATGACGCGGTAGCCCTCGATGGCGTTGGGCGCCGTGGGCATCTGCGTGTCGTAGCCGAAGAAGCCGGCCAGCATCCACAGCAGGCTGGCCGAGCCCAGCGCCAGGCCGGCCTTCAGGGAGAAGCCGATGGTGGCGAACACCATGCCGGTGAAGCGGCGGCCGGTCTGCCATTCGGAATAGTCGGCCGCGTCGGCGTACATGGACCACATGACGGCCACCGTGGGCGCGTAGACGATGGCGCCGAGGATGTGCAGGCCCATCATGGCCCAGACGGCGTCCGGCGGCAGGAAGTACAGCGCACAGGCCGTCAGCGTCGACAGGCCGAAGCACCAGACGCCGATGGCACGCCGGCCGTAGCGCGCCGACAGGCCCACGGACAGCATGATGACGATGATGGTCGTCGCCGTGCCGGCCATGTTGATGAGGCTGTTGAACACGTCGGCCACGTTGGAACTGGCGAGCTGGTCGCGCGTGCCGTGGACGATGTAGCCCAGCCAGTCGGCCAGCGTGCCCGTGCTGGCCGCGTCGGGCGTCGTCAGCCCCACGGCGGCGAGGAAGTCGAACATCGCCGCCTTGTCGGCGTAGTGGTGGTAGTAGTTGTAGTGGGCGCCACCGCGCAGGGCCAGCATGCCGAAGTGGAAGACCGTGTAGGCCACCAGCGCGATCCACGGGCCGTTCTTCAGCAGGTCCAGGAAGTCCTGCTTGGGCGAGGACTGGGTCTCCACCAGCGGCTTGATGCGCTCCTTGGTCGTGAAGAAGGTGACCAGGAAGAGGATCAGGCAGGCGACCGCCCAGATGGTCATCGTCATCTGCCAGCCGTGCGCGCGGTCGGCGCCTTGCGCGAACTTGGCCACCAGCGGCAGCGTCAGGCCGCCCACCGCGAACTGCGCGACGTTGACCGACACGAAGCGGTAGGAGTTGAGCTTGGTGCGCTCGTTCAGGTCCGACGTCATGACCCCGCTCATGGCCGAGTAGGGCATGTTGTTCATCGAATAGAGCGTCATCAGCAGCGTGTTGGTGATGCCCGCGTAGGCGATGACCATGCCGGTGCTCCAGCCCCAGGCCGGGTCGGGTGTGGTGTAGGCCAGGATCATGACGACGCACCAGGGCACCGAGGTCCACAGCACCCAGGGGCGGAACTTGCCCCAGCGGGTGTTGGTGCGGTCGGCCAGCACGCCCATGACGGGGTCGAACACGGCATCCCACAGCCGCGGCCACAGCAGGATGGCGGCAGCCGTGTTGGCCGACAGGCCGAACACGTCCGTGTAGAAGTTCAGCTGGAACAGGATCATGGACATGAAGACCAGGTTCGCAGCGGCGTCACCGCAGCTGTACCCGGCCTTCTCCATGAACGAAAGGCGCTGGTGGCTCATTTGTCTCCTCTGGTGTTTTTGAGGTCGTCGTTGCCCGTTCAGGGTCTCTTTGGAATCAGGGCTTCGCTTCGTAGGAGAGGTAGTCGAAGTCTGCCGCCTTGCGCGCGCCGGACAGGTCCTGGCAGGCGATGCCGACGAAGTTGCCGGTGAAGCCGAAGCTGCTGGCAAAGCCGTTGACGAAGCGGGTCGCGTACTCGTCGCTGAGCATCTTGGTGTCCAGCGCCGGGCCCACGGGCTGCCAGTCCTGGCCATCCTGCCGATAGTGGAACTGGTAGGTGGCGTGGCTGAACTCCAGCGCCAGGTCCACCGGGCCGTCGGCCAACGGGATGGACTCGGCCGGCGCACTGATGGCGGCGTCGCGGTTGACCGTCAGCGCCAGCACGCGCTGAGGGCCGTCCAGCTCGGTCGTCACGTGCAGGTAGGCGTGGTTGCGCGTGTTGTAGTAGGCGACCAGGCCGGCCATCTGGTGGATGTTCTCGGGCGAGAAGTCCAGCCGGGTCTCGATGCGGCAGTTGAAGTGCTGCTGGCGGCGCGCGAGCAGGCTCTGGTCGAACAGGCTCATCAGCGACTCGCGGCCGGTCAGGCGCAGGTGGCCGGGGCGGGCGCTCAGCGACACCCAGCTGTCGTCCCAGGGCTTGCGCAGCGAGTTCAGGTGGTGGTTGAGCACGCTGCCGTCGAAGTCGTCGCGCGCCGGCTCGGCGGGGAAGGGGTGGGCCGGCAGGTTGGGCGCCTCGACCATGACGCTGGGCTGCTGGCCGTTGCCGCCGACGACCTCGGGCCAGTCGTCGTCACGCCAGTGCAGGCGTTGCAATGCGGTCTCGCGGCCCAGCGGGCAGTGCAGGTCTTCGTAGCCGTTGGCGGGGTTGTTCAGGTGCGCGTGCGGGCCGCTGCGTTCCAGCGGCCGGCCGCACAGGTGGGCCATGAACCATTCGCCGCTGCCCGTCTCGACCCAGCTGGCGTGGCCGCTGCGCTGCAGGCCGTCGGTCTGCTTCTGCCAGCCAGTCAGCAGCGGGTTGCCGGGCAGCGTCTCGTAGGGGCCATCCAGCTGGCGCGAGCGGGCCAGCGTCACCGCGTGCTCGTAGTAGGTGCCGCCCTCGGCCGTCAGCAGGTAGTACCAGCCGTTGCGGCGGTAGACGTGCGGGCCTTCGACAACGCCCAACTCGGTGCCGCGGTAGATGTTCTTGACGGGGCCGACGAGCTTCTTCGCCTCGGCGTCGTACTGCTGCAGCAGGATGCCGTTGAAGTGGTTCTTGCCCGGCGTGTGGATCCACTGCTGGTTGAGCAGCCAGTGGCGGCCGTCTTCGTCATGGAACAGGCTGGGGTCGAAGCCCGAGCTGTTCAGGTAGATGGGCTCGCTCCACGGGCCGTCGATGCTGGGCGCCGTGATCAGGTAGTTGTGCGTGTCCTTGAACGCGCCGACGGTGGAGCGCACATCGGTGTAGATCAGCCAGAACTGCCCGCCCGAGTAGCTCAGGCAGGGCGCCCAGACACCGGAGGAGTCGGGGTGGCCGGTCAGGTCCAGCTGGCTGGTGCGCGTGCAGGCATAGCTGTGGTGGCGCCAGTTGACGAGATCCTTGGAGTGGTGGATGCGCACGCCCGGCCACCATTCGAAGGTGGACGTGGCGATGTAGTAGTCGTCACCGTCGGTGCCGGGCACGCGGCAGATGGAAGGGTCGGCGTGGAAGCCCGGCAGGATGGGATTGGCAATCATCTTCAGAGGAGGCGTTCAGGCAAGGGTGGAAGCAGCAGGCCGGGCATGCGACCGGCCGGCGTGGAGGAGCAGGACGCCGATGAGCACCAGGCCGCCGGCGGCGGTCAGGGCCTGGGCGGCGCCGGAGAACTTGGCGGCTGCGACGCAGGCGTCCCAGTTCGCGGTGATGAGCCAGACAAGGCCGGCGCCCAGCAGCGCGACCAGGCCACCGGCCGTCAGCAGCGGGCGGTGCGTGCGGGTCAGGTCTTGCCCGGCGTCCACATCGACGCGCTCGAAGCGGCCCTTGAACCAGAACCAGAAGATGGCCAGGCTGGTCAGGTGCATGACGCCGGCGTAGACGAAGGCCCATTGCTGGGTGCCGGTCCACTGCACGGTCAGTGCCGTCAGCAGCGCGATGAACATGCCGCCGATGCCGCCCGCCGTCGCGCCCAGGCCGATGACTGCACCGGAGACCTTGGTGGGGAAGAGATCGGTTGCCGAGGTCAGCAGATTGGCCGACCAGGCCTGGTGGCAGGCCGTGGCCAGCGTGATGAGGGCGACGCAGACGGCGAAGCTCTCCGTCGTGTACGCCAGGATGCTGCCCGGCATGCAGGCCGCGAAGATGCCCATGGTCACCATGCGCGCCTTGCCGACCGGCCAGCCGCGGTTGGTCAGGTGGCCCGACAGCCAGCCGCCGAAGATGGAGCCGACGCTGGAGCCCAGGTAGATGAGGGCGACGAGGCCGGCGCTCTTCAGCGGGTTCTGGCCGCGTTCGCGCTCCAGGTAGGACGGCAGCCAGAACAGGAAGAACCACCAGACCGGGTCGGTCAGCATCTTGCCCAGCAGGAAGGGCCAGATCTGGCGGTAGCGCAGCAGGGCCGTCCAGGGCAGGCGCACCGCCTCGGTGACCGGCGGCTGGCCGGCGCGGATGTAGGCCAGCTCCTCAGCCGACACCTTGGCATGCTGCTCGGGCGCCGCGAAGCCGCGCTGCCAGAAGATCAGCCAGATGAGGCCGGCAAAGCCGATGGCGACGAAGGCCGCCTGCCAGCCGAAGGTCAGCGCCAGCCAGACCGTCAGCGGCGACGCAATGATGCCCAGGGCCGTGCCGCTGTTGAACAGGCCAGTGGCCAGCGCGCGCTCCTGCTGCGGGAACCACATCGCCACAGCCTTGATGGCCGCAGGGAAGTGCGCCGCCTCGGCCATTCCGAGCAGGAAGCGCACGATGACCAGGCCCATGACCGTGGCAACCAGGCCGTGCGCGGCCGAGGCCAGCGACCACAGGATCAGCGCGACGGCCAGGCTGCGCTTGACGCCGAAGCGGTCGATGGCCGTGCCGATGATGGGCGGGAAGGCCGCGTAGGCGGCGGTGAAGGCGAAGGTGATCCAGCCGTAGTCGGCGTCGGTCAGCGCCAGGCCGCCTTCCTCGAAAGGCTTCTGCAGGCTGGTCTTGAGCACCGACAGCGCATTGCGGTCGATGTAGTTGATCGTCGTCGCGACAAACAGCAGCGCGCAGATCCACCAGCGCTGGCGGCCCACGGCCGCGCCTACTCCCGACCCGGTCACTGATGCACCCTGAGTTCGGTGTTAACGCTAGCGACGCCCCGGGTATACCCCTGGCGCGACGGCGGCAGGGCGAGGGTTCCGGGGGCTGGCTGTTTCAAGACGTGGTCTCCGATGGAAAAGCAGCCGGATTCATGGGTTGTCGCTGCTTGCAGGATGCAAATGTAGCGCTACCATTTGCCTTCGTGCAAGCCGGGATTTCGAGAAAGAAGCACGGTGCACCGGATGGAGACAAGATGAAAACCATGTTTGTGTGGGTGGCGCTGGCCCTGGCGCTGACCTTGGGTTCGGCCCGCGTGCAGGCCGAGGACGGCTATGACCTGTGGCTGCGTTACCGCCCCGTGCCCGCCGAAGTGCGGGGGGTGTTGCAGGCCCGTGCGCGCGCCATCGTGGCTGCCACGCCGACGACGCCAGTGCTGCAGGCGGCGGTCGCCGAACTGCAGCGCGGCGTGCAGGGCATGACCGGCAAGGCGCCCGCGCTATCGACCCGCCTGGTGCCCGGTGCGCTGGTGCTGGCGACGCCCGCACAGGCGCTGGCCGGGCTTGACGTGCCTTGGGCCGATTTGGGCCGCGAAGGCTGGCTGTTGCGAAGCCAGAAGCTGCAGGGCCGGGACGTGACCGTCATCGCCGCCAACAGCGACGCCGGCCTGCTCTACGGCAGCTTCGCCTGGCTGCGCGCCGTGCAGACCGGCGCCAACCTCGCACGGCTGGACCAGCGCTCCGTGCCCAAGGTGGGCCTGCGCCTGCTCAACCACTGGGACAACCTGGACCGCCACGTCGAGCGCGGCTACGCGGGCGCGTCGCTGTGGGACTGGTGGAAGCTGCCCGACATCCTGGATGCGCGCTACACCGACTACGCCCGCGCCAATGCCTCGCTCGGCATCAATGGCACGGTGCTGAACAACGTCAACTCCAAGGCCGATTCGCTGACCGCGCCCTATCTCGCCAAGGCGGCGGCGCTGGCCGGGGTGTTCCGGCCTTACGGCATCAAGGTCTACCTGTCGGCCCGCTTCTCGGCACCGCGCGAACTGGGCGGCCTGAAGACCTCCGACCCGCTGGACCCGGCCGTGCGCGCCTGGTGGAAGGCCAAGGCGGACGAGATCTACAAGACCATCCCGGATTTCGGTGGCTTCCTCGTCAAGGCCAACTCCGAAGGCCAGCCCGGTCCGCAGGACTACGGCCGCAACCACGCCGACGGCGCCAACATGCTGGCCGAGGCCCTGGCCCCGCACGGCGGCGTGGTGATGTGGCGGGCCTTCGTCTACGCGCCCGAGGCCAAGGACCGCGCGGCCCAGGCCTTCGACGAGTTCCAGCCGCTGGATGGCAAGTTCGCGCCCAATGTCATCGTGCAGGTGAAGAACGGCGCCATCGACTTCCAGCCGCGCGAGCCCTTTCACCCGCTGTTCGGCGCGATGCCCAAGACGCCGCTGGCGCTGGAGCTGCAGATCACCAAGGAGTACCTGGGCTTCGCGACCCACCTCGTGCACCTGGGCCCGCTGTTCGAGGAGGTGTTGCAGGCCGACACCCACCGTGGCGGCACGGTGGCCCGCGTCGTCGATGGCAGCCTGCACGGCCACAAGCTCACGGCCGTGGCCGGCGTGGCCAACATCGGCACCGACCGTAACTGGAGCGGCTCGCAGTTCGACCAGGCCAACTGGTACGCCTTCGGCCGCATGGCCTGGGACCCGGACCTGAAGGCCGCCGCAGTCGCCCGCGAATGGGCGGCGCAGACCTTCACGAACAAGGCAGCTTCTCGTGACGCCATCGTCGACTTGATGCTGGCCTCGCGCGAGGCCGTCGTCGACTACATGACGCCGCTGGGCCTGCACCACCTGATGGACACCGGCCACCACTACGGCCCCGGCCCGTGGGTCAACGACCTGGAGCGTGCCGACTGGAACCCGACCTACTTCCACCGCGCCGCGCGTGATGGCATCGGCTTCGACCGCACGCGCACCGGCAGCAACGCCGTGGCCCAGTACGCGCCCGCGCTGGCCCGGCTGTGGAGCGACCCGCGCACGACGCCGCCCGAGCTGCTACTGTGGTTCCACCACCTGCCCTGGGACCATGCCATGCCGTCGGGTCGCACGCTGTGGGCGGAGCTGATCGCCCGCTACGACGCCGGCGTCGCCAGCGTGGACGACATGGGCCGCCGCTGGGCCGGGCTGCGCGCCGACATCGACCCCGAGCGCCATGCCGAGGTCACCGCTTATCTGGCAGTGCAGGCTCGCGAGGCGCGCTGGTGGCGCGATGCTTGCATTGCCTACTTCCAGTCAGTCTCCGGCCTGCCCTTGCCGGCCGGTACGCGGCCGCCGGCGCAGGGGCTCGAGCACTACAAGAGCTTGCGCTTCGGTTTCGCACCGGGGCGCGGCTGAGGGCACGGCCATGGCCTTGGTAGAGAATTGCCACTTCGGCGGGGTTGAGCCTGACCGGCAATAACAATGAAGATTCGAGGTGCAGATTGAAGCCAAACGTGCGCCAGGCGCGCAGCACCAAGGTGGCGACCATCGCCGACGTGGCCAGCCTCGCGGGCGTGTCGCCGATGACCGTGTCCCGTGTCGTCAATGGCGAGCCCAACGTTCGCCCCGGCACGCGCGAGAAGGTGCAGGCGGCGATCGCATCGTTGAACTACGTGCCCAACCAGGCGGCGCGCCGGCTTGCGGGCTCCGAGCCCATCCGCATCGGCATGCTCTACATCGACCCGACGGCGGGTTATCTCAACGAGTTCCTCATCGGCCTGCTCAACAAGGCCAGCCTGCGCCATGTGCAGTTGATCGTGCAGCGCTGCGACGCCGCCCGTGACGGCGAGGAAAAGCCGGTGGCCGAGATGATCGCCAACGGCATCGACGGCCTCATCCTGCCGCCGCCGTTCTGCGATTCGCAGCCGCTGCTGAAGCTGGTGGCCGAGACCGACACGCCCGCTGTGGTCGTCTCCAGCGGCGTGCCACCTGAAGCCGTCTGCGCCGTCGGCATCGACGACTACCAGGCCGCCTATGAGATGACGCGCCACCTGCTGACGCTGGGCCACCACCGGCTGGGCTTCATCATCGGCGACCCCTACCAGAGCAGCAGCTCGCGGCGGCTGGCGGGCTTTCACGCCGCCATGAGCGACGCGGGCCTGAACATCGCCGAGGAGGAGGTGGTCGCCCAGGGCATGTTCACCTACCGCTCGGGGCTGGACGCGGCGGAGTTCCTGCTGTCGCAGGAGCAGCGCCCGACGGCCATCTTCGCCAGCAACGACGACATGGCCGCCGCCACCGTCGCCATCGCCCACCGCATGGGCCTGGACGTGCCCAGCGACCTGACCGTCGTGGGCTTCGACGACGCGCCACTGGCCACGACGATCTGGCCCGAACTGACCACCGTGCGCCAGCCCATCATGGAGATGGCCGGCGCGGCGGTGGACCTGCTGGTGCGCCACATCCGCGCGCGCCGCAACGGCGAGCCTCTGCCCTGCGAGCATGAGCTGCAAGACTTCGAGCTGGTCCGACGCCAGTCCGACGCCGCACCCCGCCTGCGCCCGCCACTGCGCCTGGGCGCCTGACGCTGAAGCGACGACACCTTCTTCAAGGCCCGACGCCGGGCCCACAAACCCATGCAAGAACTCACCGGACTGCGCTTCAAGCGCCTGCTGTTGACCGGCGCTGCCGGCACCCTGGGCCGCATGCTGCGCCCGCGCATGAAGCGCTACTGCGAGCTGCTCCGCGTCTCCGACCTCTCGGCGATGGACCCGGCCGGCCCGGGCGAGGAAGTCGTCGTCGCGCCGCTGGAAGACGAGGCTGCGATGTACGAGCTGCTGGACGGCGTGGACGCGGTGCTGCACTTTGGCGGCGTGTCCATCGAGAAGCCGTTTTCCACCGTGCTGCCGGCCAACATCGTCGGTGCCTACAACCTCTACGAAGCCGCGCGGCGCCGGGGCACGAAGCGCATCGTCTTCGCCAGCTCCAACCACGTGACCGGCTTCTACGGCCAGGGCGAGACGATTCCAGCGCATGTCGTGCCGCGGCCGGACACCTTCTACGGCCTGTCCAAGGCCTTCGGCGAGAACCTGGCGCAGTTCTACTTCGACCGCCACGGCCTGGAGACGGTGACCATCCGCATCGGCTCCTGCCTGCCCGAGCCGGTGGACCGCCGCCAGCTGTCCAGCTGGATCAGCCACGACGACATGGAGCGCCTGCTGGTTGCCGCGCTGACCGCGCCGGTGGTGGGCCACAGCATCGTCTACGGCGCCAGCGATAACCGCACGACCTGGTGGGACAACAGCCAGGGCAAGCATGTCGGCTACCGCCCGCAGGACAGCTCCGAGCCCTGGCGCGCGGCCATCGAGGCGAAGCAAGGCCCGGTCGACCCGACGCGACCCGAGGTGAAGTACCAGGGCGGCGCCTTCGTCGTGCTGGGCCCCTTCCCATTCGCGGGGCAGGACTGATGAGCGGCCCGCGCATCCCGTTCGAGACGGCCACGCGGCTGCCGGACGCGGCCTTCGAGATCCTGTCGCCCGCCGGCCGCGAGCTGCGGCTGTTCTCGGCCTGCGTCGAACAGCTCGCCACCGGCCTGCAATGGGCCGAGGGCCCGGTGTGGTTCGGCGATGGTCGCTACCTGCTGGTGTCCGACATTCCCAACGACCGCATCCTGCGCTGGGACGACTGCAGTGGTGCGGTCAGCGTGTTCCGCCAGCCCGCAGGCAATGCCAACGGCCATGCGCGCGACTTGGCAGGCCGCCTCGTCAGCTGCGAGCACCTGGGCCGGCGCATCACCCGCACCGAGCATGACGGCCGCATCACGGTGCTGGCCGACCGCTTCGACGGCAAACCGCTGAACTCGCCCAACGACATCACCGTCGCGGCCGACGGCGGCATCTGGTTCACCGACCCCGAGTTCGGCATCGCCAGCGACTGGGAAGGCCTGCGCGCCACGCCCGAGCAGCCGCATGGCGTCTACCGCATCGACCCGGTCAGTGGCGAACTGCAGCGCGTGCTGGACGACCTGGCCGGCCCGAACGGCCTGGCCTTCAGCCCCGACGGCAGCCGCCTCTACGTCGTCGAAAGCCGTGCCCAGCCGCACCGGCTGATCTGGAGCTACGCGGTCGACGGCAGCAGCTTGAGCGACAAGCGCCTGCTCATCGACGCCGAAGGCCCCGGCGCCTTCGACGGCATTGCGGTGGACACGGCCGGCCGCCTCTGGTGCGGCTTCGGCGGCGGCGGTCAGCCGGGTGTGGACCCGGCGACGCTGGACGGCGTGCGCGTCTACAGCGCGCAAGGCGAGCCGCTGGCCCACATCCACCTTCCCGAGCGCTGCGCCAACCTGTGCTTTGGCGGCGCCAAGGGCAACCGCCTCTTCATGGCCAGCAGCCATTCGCTGTATGCCCTCTACGTCAACGCCCGCGGAGCCGTGCTTTGAACAATGAACCCAGCGTCAGCGTGCGCGACTACGGCCGCCTGCCGGACGGCCGCACGGCCCACGAATACCGCCTCGACAACGGCCGCGGCCTCGCGCTGACGGCGCTGGATTGGGGCGGCATCGTCACCGGCCTCTGGCTGCCGGATTTTTCGGGCCGCGTTGACAACGTTGTCCTGGGCCTGGCCAGCCTGGAGGCCTACCTTGCCGGTGCCGGCTCCCACCTGGGCGTCATTGCCGGCCGCTATGCCAACCGGATCGCCGGCGCTAGCTTCGAGCTGGATGGCGAGCGTCACTCGCTCGTCGCCAACGACGGCGCCAACTGCCTGCACGGCGGCCCGGCCGGCTTCGGCGCGAAGCTGTGGCGGGGGACGCCGCAGCGGCCGGCAGCCGATGGCAGCGTCAGCCTGCTGCTGGAACTGCTGAGCCCGCACGGCGACATGGGCTTCCCCGGCAACCTGCACGTGGCCGTGCGCTACACGCTGGGTGCGGACATGACCTGGCGCGTCGACTACGAGGCCACCACGGACAGCCCGACGGTCATCAACCTCACGTCGCATGCCTACTTCAACCTGGCCGGCGCCGAGTCCGGCGCGGCGCTGGACCACCGGCTGACGCTGAACGCCAGCCGCTACACGCAGCCGGACGCGACCGGCATCCCGCTGCGCCATGTGGCCGTGGAGGGCACCCCCTTCGACTTCCGCCGCGAGCGCGTCATCGGCATGGACGTGGGCTACGACCACAACTGGCTGCTGGACCATTCGCTGGACGGCGCCCTGCACGCGGCGGCCAGCCTGAGCGACCCGGCCTCCGGCCGCCGCATGGACATCCTGACGACCGAGCCGGCCATCCAGTTCTACGCCGGCACCTGGCTGGGCGGCACGCTCACCAGCCCCGGCGGGCGGCCCTACAGGCGCGGCGCGGGCGTCTGCCTGGAAACCCAGCACAGCCCCGACTCACCCAACCGCCGCGTCGGCCCCGACTGGCCCAGCACCGTGCTGCGGCCAGGCGAGGTGTTCCACTCGGCGACGCTGCATCGCTTCCAGGCCGGCCCTAAAGAATGAGGTACTCGGGATACCGCTGCTGAATCTCGTCCACCGACGCCAGCGTGCCGGACAGGTGCTCGCGCACGGCCTGCTGCGCCGCCTCGGCGTCACCCGAGGCGATGGCGTCCAGGATGACCTCGTGCCCGTCCAGGATGGACGCCGTCTTGCCGGCAAACGGCGAGTGCAGCAGCCGCAGGCGGTCGACATGCCCCGACATGCGTACCACCACCGACCACAGCCGTGGCAGGCCGGCAGCGACGTACATGAGCCGGTGGAACTCCTTGTCGGCGGCGATGAAGCCGAGGAAGTCCTTCTTCTCGGCGAGATCCACCTGGCGCGACAGCTGCAGGCGCAGGTCCGTGATCACCGACTCTTCATGCGTGAGGGCCAGCTGGCGCGCGATTTCGATCTCGATGGAGCGGCGCAGGAAGTGGGCTTCCCGGGCGGCCGGCACGTCGATGCGGGTGACCTGGGTCGTGTACTGCGCGCGGATGAGGACCAGGCCTTCCTCGCTGAGCCGGATGAGGGCGTCTCTCACAGGCGTCTGGCTCACGCCGAAGCCTTGCGCCAGTTCGCCGCGGTCCAGGGCGATGCCGGGCGCCAGTTCCATCGAGATGATGGCGGCGCGCAGCGCCTCGACAACCTGCGGGGCGGCGTGGCGGGTGGGGTCTAGCGTGAAGTTCATCTTGGCGGGCGATTCTGGCACTGATGCGCTAATGCACTAGAGCGTTAATGCTTATGCCCGGTGGCGGCGCCGGACAGCTTTGGGCCACACCGATTGTCGTGAAACCTCGCAGGCCGGCGCGCCAGGTAAAAAAACGGCGGCTCCGCGCAGGGCGGGCCGCCGCAAGTGAAAGGACGCCCACCAGCCCGGGGCGTCCGACCAGAGATTCAGAGTTGCATGTGTTGCCTGCGCAGGTGCTTGAGCAGCGCGCCGAGGCCGTAGGTCCACGGCGGGATGGCATCGCTGCGCTGCACGGTGTTGACGAGGGCGCCTAAAGCGGGGCTGGCGATGGTGACGACATCGCCCAGTTGATGCGTGAAGCCGGCGCCCGGCGCGCCACGGTCCTGGATGGGCGAGAACATGGTGCCCAGGAACAGCATGAAGCCATCGGGGTATTGGTGGTGCGGCCCGCAGGCCTGGCCTACCAGTTCCAGTGGGGCGCGGCTGATCTCCTGCATGTGGCTGACGCCTTCCAGCACGAAGCCGTCGCTCGCGCCCGCGATGCGCAGGCTGACCGTGGCCGCGCGCACGGTGTCCAGCGTGAACCGGCCGTCGAACAGGCGCACGAAGGGGCCGATGGCGCAGGAGCCGTTGTTGTCCTTGGCCTTGCCCAGCAGCAGCGCGCTGCGGCCCTCGATGTCGCGCAGGTTGACGTCGTTGCCCAGCGTGGCGCCGACGACTTCCGCGCGGCTGTTCACGGCCAGCACGACCTCGGGCTCGGGGTTGTTCCACTGCGAGTCGGGGTGCAGGCCGACCGCGTCGCCGAAGCCCACGGCCGACATCGGCTGCGCCTTCGTGAAGACTTCGGCGTCCGGCCCCAGGCCCACTTCCAGATAGGGCGACCAGGCGCCACGGGCGACAAACTCGGCCTTGAGTCGCTGTGCCGTCGCCGAGCCGGGGCGGATGCTGGCCAGGTCGGTGCCGAGCGTGGCCGTCAGCGACTGGCGCAGGTCGTGGGCGCGCGCGGCGCTGCCACCGGCCTGGGCCTCGATGACGCGCTCCAGCAGGCTGACGGCGAAGGTCACGCCGCAGGCCTTGATGGCCTGCAGGTCGCAGGGTGCGAGCAAGCGGGGCAGGGCGGGGTCGGGCGACGCGGCCAGCGCATTGGCCAGCACGGCCTGCACCGGCGCCAGCGTCGGCCCGGGTGCGTGGCGGACGAGGTCCACCAGGTCGGGCCGGTCCAGCAGCTCGGCAAAGGTTGCGGCGTGGTGGGACAGGTCGACCAGCTCGCCACCCCGCACCGCCACCAGTGCCGGGCCGCCGATGTCGGGGCGCCACACACGGCCCACCAGGAGCGCGTCGGCCGCGTCGGCTGGCAAGCCTGAAGGAGTGGGAGCGTTGCTGGGCTGCATCGTCGGCATGGCAAGTGTTGAGCCCTATTGTGAGCGCTACCTGCCACTCTGCCAAGACGTGATACCCGCTGGCTGATTTTCTGTGTTTGACACTAATACATTAGTACACACCCTTGTTGACCCGGCATATTCGCCCGCGTAAATTTTGAATGTGCGCGCTACCAAATTGGCGCCAACCAGATCAGTCGGCCCGCCGCTACGGGCCCAGAACCACAAAGGAGACATCGATGAACACCACTCTTTCGCGGCTCAACCGCCGCGCTCGCGCCGGCCACCTTGCCTTGGGCACCACGCTGCTGGCCGGGCTGATTTCGCAGGCCTATGCGCAGACGCCTGCGGCTCCGGCCCCGGAGGCGGCCAAGCTCGACACCGTCGTCGTCACCGGCATCCGCGCCGCGCTGGAAAGCTCGGCCAACGCCAAGAAGAACGCGGTCGGCTTCATCGATGCCATCACGGCCGAGGACATGGGCAAGTTCCCAGACAGCAACATCGCCGAGTCCATCTCGCGCATCCCCGGCGTCACGTTGACGCGTGAAATCACCGGCGAAGGCCTGCAGATCCAGATCCGCGGCCTGGGCACCAATTTCACCCGCGTGCTGCTGAACGGCGCGCCGGTCGCGTCGGCCTCCACCGGCCGCACCGACACCGGCAGCGCCAACCGCGAAGTCGACATGGACTTCATGCCTGGTGAGCTGTTCAGCCGCGTCACCGTCGTCAAGAGCCCGACCGCGTCCATGCTGGAGGGCGGCGCCGCCGGCATCGTCGACATGCGCAGCGCGCGGCCTTTCGACAAGAAGGGCTTCCGTACCGCCTTCACGCTGACCGGCACCAAGAACCAGCAAGCCGAGAAGTGGGGCAACCGCGGCTCTGCGCTCGTCAGCAACACCTGGAACAACACGCTGGGCGTGCTGGCCGGCGTGGCCTGGTCGACCAACAAGGTCAAGACCACCGGCTTCGAGTCCATCGGCTGGACCAACGCCAACCTGTCCGCCACACAGGGCGCCAGCCTGGGCACGGCGCGCAACAGCACCGGCGGCGGCAACTGGACCATCCCGGGCACCGTGCCCGCCAATGCCGGCAACGGCCTGGTGACCGGCGCCACCATCGACGAGGCCTACCTGCTGTCCAAGAACCCCGGCCTGACGATCCAGCAGATCGACAACGCCATCCTGCCGCGCCTGGGCCGCGCGATGTTTGCCGAAGGCAGCCGCGACCGCCAGAACGCCATCCTGTCGGTGGAGCTGCGCCCGAGCAGCTCCGCCAAGTTCTTCCTGGACGCCATCTATGGCCACAAGAAGAACGAGTTCGAACGCGTCGACATGAACTGGGTGGGCCGCAACGGCTCCTCCATTCCCATCAACATGACGGTCGACAAGACCGACTGCGCCAACGGTTGTACCGTCACCAAGGGCACCTTCGCCAACGCCCAGTACTTCCTGGAGTACCGCCCCTACACCGAAGAGACGAAGTTCCACAGCGTCAACCCCGGCCTGAACCTGAAGATCACCGACGCGATCAGCGTCGACGTGCAGGCCAACATGACCAAGAGCAACTTTCACCGCCAGTCGCCGACGGTGCTGTTCCAGACGGCGGGCAGCTCGGGCATCACGACCGAGTACGACAACACCACTGGCGTCCCGCGCTTGACCGCCACCAACGCGGCCGGCGACAAGGACTTCCTGAACAACCCCGCCGCCTTCGGCTGGAACGGCGGCCGCTTGAACCAGCAGGACGAGATCCGCGCCATCCGCACGCACGGCCTGCGCGCCGCCGTCGACATCGACGCCGGCATCTTCGACGTTAAGTTCGGCGGCGCCTACGACAGCGTCTCGCGCCGCATCCGCACGCTGGACAACAGTGGCTACTGGGAAAACATCGCCTGCCGTCGCAACGTCAACGCCTTCCTGCCCGGCCCCAACACCGTCAACCCGGGCGCCTGCAACGGCGCCGGCGCTGCGGGCCCGGCGGCCGGCACCTATCCTGGCTACGGCACGGGCTTCACGGCCGGCGCCAACCCGGCCTCGCTGCAGTTCCTCGGCTCGACCATCCCGAACTCAGCCGTGCCCAGCTACCTGCGCCCCACGTCCAGCGGCTTCGTCACGCTGGACTGGTCCCGCTTCGCCAAGGACTCGGGCTACCAGATGGCCCGCGACGCTGCGCTGTACGGTACGGCCAACTCCAACAACAACGTGGCGCCCGGCTTCTTCCAGGAGAAGGTGACGTCCATCTTCACGGAGGTCAACGGCGACACCGAGGTGTTCGGCAACCTGCTGCGCTACAACGCCGGCGCCCGCTACGCGACGACGCAGCAGACCTTCGCCTCGCTGACGTTGCCGGCCGACCCGCGCAACGCTGCGCAGAGCCTGGCCGATGGCGGCCGCTACCCGGCGACGGTCGTCGAGAGCTACACGACGACGAACTACGGCAACTTCCTGCCCTCGGCCAGCCTGGCCTACAACCTGCGCTCCAACCTGCTGGCCCGCGCGTCCATGTCCAAGACCATCACGCGCGCCGATCCCACGCAGCTGCGCGCGCTGGCGCTGAGCTTTACCGACCCGGCGGCCCAGAACGGCCAGCTGACCAACCCCGACCTCAAGCCCTACGAGTCCAAGAACACCGATCTGGGCATCGAGTGGTACACGGGACGGGAGGGTTATGTCGCCCTGGCCTGGTTCAAGAAGGGCATCCAGGGCTTCACGGCCAACCGCACGCTGAACGTGAGCTTCGCCGACCTGAACGCCTACGGCGTCAACTGGACCCAGGGCGGCCTGACCGACACCCAGAAGCAGGGCCTCTACACCCGCGCCGGCGTGGCGCCCGTGCCGACCGACCTGGCCGCACTGCCGACGGCCTCGCAACTCGCCGCGATCAACGGGCTGGGCGTCGTGCTGACGCAGACGCAGAACACCGCCGACGAGTTGGTCATCAAGGGCCTAGAGCTGACCGTGCAGCAGCCGCTGGACCTGCTCACCTCCTACCTGAAGGGCTTCGGCGTGAGCGCCAACTACACCAAGGTCAAGCAGTCCGGCGCCAACGTGGCCACCGGTGTGCCGCCCTACACCTACAACATGGCGGCGTACTACGAAGGCCGTTTCGGCGGCTTCCGCGTGACCAAGACCTTCACCAAGGGTTCGCAGACCTCCGGCACCGGCCAGAACGGCATCACGGCGGCGGCCTTCTACGGCCTGGACTATTCGCAGGTGGACTTCACCTCGCGCGTGAACATCGGCGAGGTCATCGGCTGGAAGAAGGACTTGCAGGCGACGTTCGACGTGTTCAACGTCACGCGCTCGTCGCAGCGCACGAACTTCCAGTTCGCCAACGCGCCTTACGCCATCTACGAGCCGGGCCGCACCTACCAGATCGGCCTGCGCGCCAGCTTCTGACGGCACCACGCCGCCATGCAAAGGGGCTCCTTCGGGAGCCCTTTGTTGTCGGACCGCGCGCAAACGCGCTTGGTGAATTCGACTTGAGTACTGTATAAATACACAGATAAACCGAGGCTTCACCATGCACCGCTACTACCGCGAGAACTACACCCCCAGTCGCCCTCTGCCGCGTTGGCTGCAAAGGCTGATCAGCTGGCTCTGAGTGTCCGCAGGCCTGCCGCAGTCTCAGGCGGCGCGGGCCTGTGCAGCTGCTGCGCCGGCGGCTTGGCCAGCCGCCTGGGCGTTGGCCAGATGCGGCGCCGTGGCGAATTCTTGCCGCAGGCGTTGCAGCAAGTCTTCTCGGTCCGGCATCGGCGCGCCGCAGGAAATGCGCGAGGCGATGGCGCGGTCCAGCGCGCCCTCCAGCCCATTGCACTGCACCGAGTAAGAGGTGTGATGCGGCTGGCCCAGGCGGTCCGTCCAGGTGGCCACCACGCGCAGCACGGGCCCGCAGCTGCGCATGGCCCACTCGAAGCGGATGCCTGCCGTGCGCGTGCGGCTGCGCCGCATCAGGCGGCCCATCGTGCTGCCGCCCGGGCGACGTGGGCGCTGCAGGTTGGCGATGAGCGGTTCGTCCTGCGGGAGCAGGGCACCCCTCGTCGGAGGATCGAAACGGGAATGCGGCGAGGCGGTTGGCAGCCCTGCGGAACGACCTTCTAAAGCCATGGCTTGACTCCTTGACGGCACAGAAAGGAATGGACGCGCGGCTTCAAGGCAAACGGCGCGCCAGCCACCCGCCCGGGCGCTACAGCAGCGGCTCGACCAGGCGCGCAAAGCGCTCCATCAGCCGCTGGCCCAGGCCGCGGCGCGCCCATTGCGCCACCTCGATACGCCCGGAGACGGCCACGTCCCGGGCGAACAGCGCCTGCATCTGCGCGCCGAAGTCGTCGCCCAGCACGATGACGTCGATCTCGTTGTTGCCGACGATGCTGCGCCAGTCCAGGTTGCTGGAGCCGACGCTGGAGAACACGCCGTCGATGACCGCCGTCTTGGCATGCATGACGGCCTCGGTCATCTCGTGGACCTGCACGCCGGCCTCCAGCAGCTGCGCGTAGCGGGAGCGGGCGGCATGCAGCACCATGGTCACGTCGCTGCGGCCGGGCAGCACCAGCGCGACGGCCACACCCCGGCGGGAGGCGTCGCACAAGGCCTGGATCAGCTCGGGCCCCGGCGCGAAGTAGGCCATCGTCAGCTGCACGCTGGTCTGCGCCGCGTCGATGGCGCGCAGCAGCGCCTTGTAGGTCGGGTTGACGCCGTTCTCCGGGTCGCCCGCGACGAGCTTGATGACGCGCTGGCCCGGCGCCGCCACGCGCGGCGCCGGCGCGGCGGGCAGGGCGCCTTCGCAGCCCTGGCTGGTCCACGACTGGCTGAACACCGCCGCCAGCGCTGGTACCACCGGGCCGCGCAGCTCCACCTGCGTGTCGCGCCAGCCCTGGTTGTCGGCATCCGCGGGCGGCTTCTTGGGCCGCCGGGCGCTGCCGAACGAGCCCTCCGCGTAGACATTGCTGAGGTTGATGCCGCCGGTGAAGGCCACGTCGCTGTCGACGGCCAGCATCTTGCGGTGGTTGCGCTGCAGCAGCCCCCAGTGGCCGGGTCGCTCCAGCGGGTTGATGGGGTTGAACGCGCAGACCGCCACGCCGCCCGCGCGCAGGCGATCGAAGAAGGCGCGCTCGGTGCCCAGCGAACCGACGCTGTCGTACATCAGCGCCACGCCGACACCTTCGGCCACCTTGGCCATCAGCAGCTCGGCGATCTCGGCCGCGACGCCCTCGCCCTCGACGATGTAGAACTCCACCAGGATGCGTTGCCGGGCCGTGGCGATGGCCGCCTTCATCGCCGCGAAGGTGGCCGGGCCGTCGATCAGCAGCTTGGCCGTGTTGCCGCGCAGCAGCTGCGTGTCGCCGGCGGCGGCCAGCACGCCCAGATGCCGCTCGAACGCCGCGCCACTGCCTTCGGCGCGCACGCGCGCCAGGTCACGCGCTTCGACGCCGGCATTCACGGGGCCGCTGGCGCCCACCAGCGTCACCCGCTGGGCCGTGAGCCCGGGCGACAGCGGCCGCACATGCGCGTCGCGCTCGTTCAGGCTGGCGCAGGCGGCCAGGCCGGCCAGCCCGGCCAACGCACACAGTGCCGCCAGCGCCCGCACCCCACCGGCATGACGCCGCGCTTGCGATTGCTTCATGAGATCTTCGAGCCAGCAGCCAGGGCGGCTGCCTGGTCAAAAACGCAAGCTTCATGCCCGAACCTGGTGCCGCTCTGTTGTTTGGTTAGCCCTGTTGCGGCGGCGCGGGTGGTGCGTCGACGCTGGCGCCCGGGTCCTCCTCGCCGGCGATGGAGCTGTCGTCCGGGTGGGCGCCGGGCACGGGCAACGGGGGTGCGACTGGCGGCGTGGGCGTGGGGTTCATGCAATGCACCTGGGGTTGAACGGGGTGAGCGGCCGAAGAAGGCCGCATCAGACACCTCGTGCGGCCAGCGGGCAAGAAGGGCGCCTGGTGCAACTTGCGGTAAATCTTGCCGGTGCTCAAGTCCGCGTGGCGACGGGTGCTTGGCCGGCCTCGTGCTCGTCGGGCAATGGCCGCCCGCCTTCGCCCTCCCAGTCTTGCAAGGCGGCCGGCGCACGCGCGCAACGACCACCGCAGCGGCGCGCGTGCGTCGCGCTGCAGGCCCGCCAGGCCAGCGTCATGAGGGCGCCGAGCGTTGCCGCTGCGGCGATGTACGGCAGGTCGACGCCTGAAGGTCTGGGCATGTTGTTTCGGCAGTGCCGCTTGGCAGACGCGGTGCGCGCCCACACCGCGCGTGGCAAGGCGCGTGCCCGTCGTGGCGTGGCCGAAATCCCCCCAAGCCTTCGGCGCTTCTGTGTCGTGGCGCCCTGCGAATGTGACGACAATGCCGCTTTGTGCCAACCCAGCCAAACCGGAAGGAAGCCTCGCTGATGCCCCATGCCCTGGTGGTGGATGACGACCATGACTCAGCCGCTTCGCTGCGCGCCCTGATCGCGGGTGAGCAGTTCACGGTCGCCGTGGCGCACAACCTGCGGGATGCACGGCGCCAGATCTCGCTGCAGCAGCCCGACATCATCCTGCTGGACCTGCGCCTGCCCGATGGCAGCGGGATGGACTTGCTGGCCGACCCCAAGCTGGTGGCCAACTCCGAGGTCGTGCTGTGCACCGGCCACGCCAACCTGGAGACCTCCATCCAGGCGCTGCGCCTGGGGGCGGCCGACTACCTCATCAAGCCCGTCAACCTGACGCAGCTGCAGGGCGTGCTGTCGCGCATCATGAAGCCGGCGGCGCTGCAGGCCGAGGTGGAAGACCTGACGGCCAACCTGGCGCAGTCCGGCCATTTCGGGCACCTGTGGGGGCGCAGTGCGCCCATGCAGCGTATCTACCAGCAGATCTCGCGCGTGGCCGGCACCAGCGTGTCGGTGTTCATCACCGGCGAGTCGGGCACCGGCAAGGAGGTGGTCGCGCAGACCGTGCACGACCTCAGCCGCCGCCGCAAGCGGCCCTTCCTGGCCGTCAACTGCGGCGCCATCAGCCCCAACCTGATCGAGAGCGAGATCTTTGGCCACGAGAAGGGCAGCTTCACCGGCGCCGAGCGCCAGCACCAGGGCTTCTTCGAGCGCGCCAGCGGCGGCACGCTGTTCCTGGACGAGATCACCGAGATGCCGCTGGAGCTGCAGGTCAAGCTGCTGCGGGTGCTGGAGACCGGCCGCTTCATGCGCGTGGGCAGCACGACCAGCCAGGAGACCGACGTGCGCATCATCGCCGCCACCAACCGCGCGCCCTACCAGGCGGTGGCGACGGGCAAGCTGCGCGAGGACCTGCTGTACCGCCTCAACATCTTCCCCATCGAGCTGCCGCCGCTGCGCGACCGCGCGTCCGATGTGCCGCTGCTGGCCAACCATTTCCTGGCCGCCATCTGCGAGCAGGAGGGCGAGGCGCGGCGCTTCACGCCGGCGGCCCTGACGGCGCTGGTCGAGTACCCCTGGCCGGGCAATGTGCGCGAACTGCGCAACGCCGTGCAGCGGGCCTATGTGATGGCCCAGGACGAGTTCATCGACGAGGCCTGGCTGCCCAGCGTGGGCAGCGGCGGCATGCTGTCGGGCTGGGGTTCGCTGGGTGCGGTGCCGGAGTCCGCCCCGGCGCCGCTGCTGCCGGTGCCCGCGGCCGCCGATGCCGGCGTGCCCAGCGTCACCTTGCCCATCGGCTCCAGCGTCGCCGACGCCGAGCGCATCCTGATGCTGGCCACCTTGCGTCATTTCAACCATCACAAGGAGCGCACGGCGGCGGCGCTGGGCATCAGCCTGAAGACGCTCTACAACCGGTTGAAGGAGTACGCCGCCGAAGGCGTCACGGCCGAGGCGCCGTTGTCGCGCCGGGAGTAGCGGGCGCGCCGATTGCCACGGTTGCTGACCCCCCCCACTTTCCAGGAGTCAGCACCATGGGTCATTCCGATCAATACCTGCAGCAGGTCGAGACCGCCGCGCGCCGCGGCCTGGGCCAGATTGCCGATGGCGTCCACACCGTGCGCTCGCAGGTCGCCCGCGCGACGGACCGCACCGTCGGCTATGTGCACGACGCGCCCGTGCGCTCGGCGCTGGTGGTGTTGGCCGTGGGCACGCTGGTGTTTGCCGCCGTGCGGCTGCTGAGAGCGCGCAACCCGCGCTGACCGGGGCGGCCTGATGGTGCCGCTCGTGCCGCCGCCGCCGCGCATGGCGCTCGCAGCGACGACCCCGCGCGCCTTCAGCTGCGCCTGCGGGCGCCCGGTCTTCTTCAGGAACAGCCAGTGCCTGGGCTGCCTGCGACCGCTGGGTTATGACCCCGAGCGCCGCCTGTTGCTGGCCTTGGAGCGCGTGCGTCCCAATGGCTGGCGCGAGGCGGGCGTGCCGGTGCGCCGTGCGCGCCGCTACCTGCGCTGCGCCAACCTCGGCAGCGCGGCCGCCTGCAACTGGCTGCTGGACGCGGCCGAGGCACAGGCCGGCTTTACGCTGTGCCGCTGTTGCCGGCTCACTCGCACCCTGCCGGACCTGTCGCAGCCCAACGCCGGCCTGTGGTGGTTGCGCATCGAGCAGGCCAAGCGCCGGTTGGTGTCGTCGCTGATCGGCTTGAACCTGCCGGTGCAGCCCAAGGCCGAGGACCCGCAGGGCGGCCTGGCCTTCGACCTGCTGCTGGCGCCGCCCGGCGGGCCGGCTGTCATCACCGGCCATGCGGACGGGCTCATCACGCTGGACGCGTCCGAGGCCGACGACGCCAACCGCGAGGCGCGCCGGGGTCAGCTGGGCGAGCCCTACCGCACGCTGCTGGGCCATCTGCGCCACGAGACCGGCCATCACTACTGGCAGCGGCTGGTCGGGCCGACGCATTGGCTGGAGCCCTTTCGCGCGCTGTTCGGCGACGAGCGCGAGGACTACGCCGCCGCACTGCAGCGCCACTACAGCGCCGGCCCGCCGGCCGACTGGGGGCAGCACTTCGTCAGCGCCTATGCCAGCTCGCACCCCTGGGAGGACTGGGCCGAGACCTGGGCGCACTACCTGCATCTCGTCGACACGCTGGACACGGCGCGCAGCTTCGGGCTGGACGGCGAGCGCGTGGAGCTGAGCTACGAGCGCTTCTCGCCCGAACTGCTGGCCGACACCGGCGATGTGCAGGCCGCAGGCTTCCTGGGCCTCATCAACGGCTGGATGGAGCTGACGGGCGTGCTCAACGAGTTGTCGCGCAGCATGGGCGTCGCGGACTTCTATCCCTTCGTGCTGTCGGCGCCGGCGGTGCGCAAGCTGCATCTGGTGCACCGCGTCGTCCACGGCGCGGCGCAGGCGCCACCCGCCTTGGCGAGCGTGCGGCCGGGCATGCCCCTTGCCCCAGCCGTGCACCGTCACTGATAGCAAGGAGCCCCCATGTCCAAGGAAGAGCAACACAGCTTCGGCGTCTTCAAGCCGGTCGGCCATGTGGTCATCTCGTTGCCCGGTGCCGAGGCGGCCAACCGCGCCGCGCAGGCGCTGCGCAAGCTCGGCCTGGCCGACGACGCCGTGCACCGCTACACCGACACCGAGATGACGCGCCGCATCGACGAGGACATCGCCAATGCCAGCCCGCTCGCGTCCATCGGTCAGGAGATGAACCTCATCCTCGCCCACCGCGTGCTGGCCGTGCGCGGCTACCACTGGCTGGTGGTGCGCGCGGCCGACGATGAGCAAGCCGTCCAGATCGCCCGTGCCGCTGAAGGCGAAGGGGCCGAGCGCGCGCAGCACTACGGCCACTTCATCATCGAGGAACTCATCGAGCCGGGCAGCGAGCCGCAAGTGGCCGAGTCGCCCGACCGCGGGCTGGACGCCCAGACGCCCTCCGGCAAGGAGAGCGAGTCCGTCATGGCCGTGCCGCGCTGACCTTCTTGCTGCAGCCCATACCGCGGGCAGCGGCCCACTCGCCGCTGGCGCGCAGGGCCGGCAGGCACACCGCTTGCCTTGACGGTCCGCCTGTCTTCCCCCACCCCCTTCGAGGATCACCATGACCACCACCACCCCGTTCCCCACCTCCTCCAGTTCGCCCGCCACGCCGGCCACCGCCGCCGTCAATGACATCGCGGTCAAGGCCGATGACGCCATCGACAAGGGCGCCGCCGCCGGCCACGAGGCGCTCAACCGCGTCGTGCAGGGTGCCCACCACGCCATCGACCGCCTGGCGGACACCGCCGGCCCGGCCGTGCAGCGCGTACAGAGCGGCGTGCACGCCGCCAGCGAAGCCATCACGCAACGCGCCCACGACGCCCGCGATCTGGGTGACGAATGGGCCGAGAGCGTTCGCACGACGGTGCGGGAGAACCCGCTCGCTGCCGTCGCCACGGCGCTCGCCGTCGGCGTGCTGATCGCCCGCCTCACCCGGTAAGCGCCTTGGCCGACGCCGCCACTGAAACGCCGGCCCCCGGCACGCCCGACCCAGGCGTGCCTGGGTGCGGCGCAACGCCCGCCTCATTGCTTGACCAGGTCAAGAGCCTGGCCTGTGAACTGCCCGGCCTGCTCAGCGACCGGGTCGAGCTGCTGGCGCTGGAGGTGCAGCGTGCGGCGCAGGCATTGATGCAGATGGTCGCGCTGGTGGTGGCGATTGCCATCCTCGGCGTGACGGTCTGGCTGGCGCTGTGGGTCGCGTTGGTCAACGTGCTGATGCAGGCCGGCGTGCCGCTGCTCGGCGCGCTGCTGCTGGCCATCGCGCTGAACGGCAGCGTCATCGTGCTGGCCGTGGCGCGCGTGCGCCGCCTGCTGCCGCGACTCGGCCTGCCCGCCACGCGCCGGCATCTGACGGTGCCGCCCAACCCCAGTCCTTCGCCCGAGACCCGACCCGATGAATGCTCCGTTGCCCCAGTTGCCAGCCAGCCCGCCGCGCACTGACGCGGCGCCTGCGGCCGACATCGATGCCCGCATCCTGCAGGCCGAGCAGCGTCTCCTCGCCCGCGAGGCGCGTCTGCGTCGCGGCGTCACGTCCTTCAGCCACCAGCTCGGCGCGACGATGCAGCCGCGCCGGCTGCTGAAGCCGGCGCTGATCGCTGCCGCAGGTCTCGGCCTGCTGATGATGCTGCGGCGCCGGGCACCGCGCCACGCCGCGCCGGCTGGCGCCGTCGCGTCCGCAGCGTCGGCCGCCACCCGCCCGGCCGTGTTCGCGCTGCTGTCCGCGCTGCCGTGGACACGCGTCGTCGGCATGGCCTGGCCACATGTGCCCGAACGCTGGCGGCGCGGCATCAGCCTGGCCACGGTCACCGACATGGTGTCGTTAGGCCTGCCCTTACTGGGCAGCCTGTTCACGCCGAAGCCGCGAGTGCGTGGCGACAGCTGATCGCCACCCCCTCGGGGGCTGAGGCCGGACACGGCAAGTCCGGTGACTTGCCGTCCCTGCCGAAGGGCAGCCGCTCTGTCGGCTGCGCGGTCTGCAAGACCGGCCAGGTACTCCTGGCCGACGAGGGGCGCCGTCAAGCCGCCAGTCGCGCCCGGTCGCGCAGCGTGCGCACCTGCAGGTGGTTGCGCTTGACGCCCTCGTACTGGCGTTCCACCACCGGGCGCACGTCCGGCGGCAGGGTGTGCTCCAGCGCATTGCGGTAGGACGCCAGCGCCACGTCCTCGCCGCGCTCGGTTTCCTCCAGGATGGCCTTGTCGGTGTAGCCGGCCAGCGTGCCCTTCACGGCCACCCAGCCGCGATGCAGGGCACCTGCGGCGCTGCCGCCGTCCTCGGCCTTGCCGCCGAAGCGCACCACCAGTTGCTGCAGTTCGGCAGCCGCCTGGCGGCATTCCTCGGCGCGGGTCGTGAAGCTCTGCTTCAGTACCGGGTCCTTCAGGTACTCGGCCGAAGTGTGGAAGCCGTACTCACCGTCCTTGGCGGTTTCGATCAAGTCGTTCAGCGTGTCGATGATGTCGTCGTTGCTCATGGCGGGGTTCCTTGTCGGAAGTCAGGGGAGCCCTTGCATGGCAGATCGCGTGCCCGCCGCGCGGCCAGCCAGGGCTAACCCTGTTTCTGAGCGGCTGACGGGCGCGCGGCGGCCAGCGCGCCCTGCAGCGCCGTCAGCAGCACGGCGGGCGCGCAGGGCTTGCGCAGCACCGTGAACTCGCCCTCGGCCATGCGCGTGTTGCTGTAGCCGGTGATCAGCACGACCGGCAGCTCCGGGCGTTGCTCGCGCAGCCGCCGCGCCAGGCCCACACCATCCAGCTCACCGGGCATGACGATGTCGCTGAGCACGATGTCCACGCCCGCGCCGGCGTCCAGCAGCCGCAACGCGGCATCGGCATGGCCGGCGCGCATGACGCGGGCGCCATGTGCCATCAGCAGCGCGGCGGTCACGTCGCCCAGGGACTCCTCGTCCTCCACCAGCAGCACCGTCGCGCCGGCCACGCTGAGCGTCAGCGCCGGCGCGAACGCCGCCTGCGGGCGCGCGCCATCCGTGCGCGCCACCGGCAGCAGCAGCGATACCGTCGTGCCCAGGCCCGGTGTGCTGGCCAGCCGCGCCGTGCCGCCCGCCTGCGTGGCGAAGCCGTAGACCTGGCTCAGCCCCAGGCCGCTGCCCTGGCCGACCGGCTTGGTCGTGAAGAAGGGCTCGAAGGCATGCTCGGCCATGTCGGCGTCCATGCCGGCGCCGTCGTCGCTCACGGTCAGCAGCACGTAGTCGCCGGGGGGCAGCTCGTGCACGCCGTCCAGGTCCTCGGCGCTGGCCCTGGCCGCACGCAGGCGCAGCTCGCCGCCCGAGGGCATGGCGTCAAGCGCGTTCAGGGCCAGGTTCACCAGCGCCAGGTCCAGCTCGCTCGAATCCACGCGCACGGGGCCGGCATCGGCCGCCACCTTGACCTGGATCTCGATGTGCCGGCCCAGCACGCTGCGCAGCAACTCCTGCACCTCGGGCAGGTAGCGGGCCAGCGCCAGCGTCTGCAGCCGCGTGGCCGCACGCCGGCCGGAGAAGCGCAGCAGGTGCTGCGTCAGCTGGCTGCCTTTGTCGACGGCGCGCTGCGTGGCGGCCAGCGGCGCCTGCAGCTCGGCTGCGGCCGGGTGGCGCTGCACCAGGTGCATGCTGTTGCTGATGATGCCCAGCAGGTTGTTGAACTCGTGCGCCACGCCGCCGGTCAGGCGGCCCAGCGCCTCCACGCGCTGGCTCTGCGCGCCACGCTGTTCCACCAGCCGCGTGCGCTCCACGGCCTGGGCCACGCTGCGTTCCAGCTCGCTGCGCGAACCGGCCATCGCGCGGCCGGCGGTGGCCAGCGCATCGGCCACCTCGTCGCACTCCGTGATGCCGGTGGGCTGCACCGGCACCGGGCGGCCGGCCTGCAGGTCTTGCGCGGCGGCCTTGAGCGTGCGGATCGGGCCCTCGATGCGCCGCGACACCCAGATCGCGCCGGCCACGGCCAAGGCCAGCAGCGCCAGTGCGCCGCCGACGAGGCGCGCCACCGCAGCCGGCAGCCGGCCGGTGAAGACCTCGCGCGGCATCGCGCTGACGTAGGTCCAGCCCTGAGGCGACGTGCTGAAGTAGCCCACGGTGGGCACGCCATCCAGCGACACCGACCTGAAGCCGCCTTCACGAGACGCGGCCATGTGGCCGCGCACGTCCGCACCGACGACGCGGCCGGCGTAGGCGCCGCCGCCCGGCTGGCGCGCGACGACGCGTCCCGTGCCGTCCACCACGGTGCCTATCCAGCCCGGGTTGGCCTGGTTCTGCACGATGCGCTGCAGCTCCGACGGTCGCACCGTGACGACGATGTTGTAGACCAACTGGCCATCGCGCCGCACCGGCTCCACCCAGGCGGCGTACAGCTCGTCGCCCTGGCCCGCCATGCCGGCGGGAGGCTGCAGCGACTGCATGGCCGCCGTGGGGCTGAGCGCGGCCGGGCCGGGCAGCTCGGCGGGGGCACCGTAGGCGCCGGGCGGCTGCCGCGTGCTCAGCAGCACACGGCCCGGCGCGCGCAACTCCACCCAGCCGTCCAGCCCCTGCATCGTGCGCCGCGCCTGTTGCTCGAACGCCAGGCGCCGCGCCAGGTCTGGCGGCACGGTCCCGTCCAGGTCCGGCGACTGCGACAGCACATGGGCGATGGTGGCGCGCCGCGACAGCTCGCCGTCCACCAGCATGGACATTGCCCGCGCCGTGTCGCGCAGGTTGCGCTGATGCGCGTCGCGTTCGGCCTCGTAGGTGCTGCCGATCAGCCAGCCCACGCCCAGCATGCCCGGCAGCAGCACGGCCAGGACGAGCAACAGCAGGCGGGAGCGGATGGTGACGGGCATGGGGCGGCGACGGAACGGACTGACCCTGCGGCGTGCAGGTGCGACGACATCGGGGGCGCGGCGTGTCGCCTTGTCGCCGCGGTCGCCGTTGCAGGCTGTGCGCTGGCAGCGCGGACGGCCCCGCCACGGACGCTTGGCAAGGGGAATGCCCGGTGAACTCGTCAAGGCCGGGCCGCCCGGCAGCCCGGCCGCTCAGCGGTTCAGCAACCCACCCAGCATCCCCGCCAGATCGCCCAGCCCGCCAGCGCCGAGGTCGGCCGGCAGCTGGCCGTTGGGCGTCAGCCGGTCGACGATCTGCGGCAGCCACTGGCTGAGCTGGTCACCCGCTTCGGCAGGCGAGACGCCGGCCTGCTGGGCCAGCTGCCCGAGCAGGCCGCCGGCACCGCCCAGCGCGCCGCTGAGTTGCTCGCCCGACACCGGCTGGTTGGCGCCGGTCGAGATCCAGCTCTGCACCTGCTCGCCCAGGCCGCCTGCCTGCAACTGCTGCAGCAGCCCCGGCAGGCCGCCCTGCAGCGAGCCGTTCGCCAGCAGGCCGGACAGCAACGCCGCCCAGTCGAGGCGGCCGCCGCCGGACTGGCCTCCCAGGGCCTGGGTGGCGGCGCCGAGCATGTTGTCCAGAAGTCCCATCGCAATCTCCGGTGATGTGGCGCGCGCCACGGTCTACGCCCGGGATGGGCGTGTTGCCGCAGTCTAGCGGCGGGTCCAACGGCAGCGTTTGCCGAAAACCATGGCGGCTCGGCGCCGCATCGGTAAATCCTCCAGCCTCGCGCGCGCCGCGCGCTGGCGCAGCGGCTCCGCCTGGCCACGGTGCCTACGGGGAAAGGCGCCGAAGTGTTTCTGGATGCGACGCGGTGCCGCGCCCGGCATGGAGGTTGCAGTGTTCCGTGTTGAACCGCGCGCGGTGCCCGGCTTGGCGGGGTGCCTGGACGCGAGCAGTTAGGAGTTGACGTGGCATCGCTGGACATCCGCACCGAGCATCGACAGACCCAGACCTTGTCGCCCCGTCTGCAGCATGCCGTGCGCCTGCTGCAGATGTCGTCGCTGGACTTCGCGGCCATGCTGCGCGAGACGCTGGGCAAGAACCCGTTCCTGGAGGTGGAGGACGGTGACGGCGAGGGCGCCGACGGTGGCCAGCCGCTGGCCCCCGGCCCGGCAGGCGAGGCGCCGCCTAGCAGCCTGATGGATGGAGCCGCCAACGACGCGGTGGCCGAGGCGCCGCATGCCGACGGGTCCGACAACGACCCGCCTGCCGGCACCGAGAACGAACAGGACGGCGACAGCGACCGCGACCTGTGGACTGCCGACGGCGGCTCGGGCCTGAAGCGCACGGAGGACGGCGAGCTAAGCGCGCTGGACCTGATGGCCGTCGAGACGCCGCTGAACGACCACCTGCATGGCCAGCTCAATGTGCTGCCGCTGACCGAGCGCGACCTGCTGCTGGCGCATGCCGTCGTCGAGTCGCTGGACGATGACGGCTATCTGCGCACGCCGCTGGAGGAGTTGATCGCCGTGGCCGAGCTGGACCCGCCCGTCGAGCTGCAGGAGCTGCAGATCGCGCTGAAGCGCGTGCAGTCGCTGGACCCGGCCGGTGTGGGTGCGCGCGATGTGGGCGAATGCCTGCTGCTGCAGCTACCGGCCATCACCTGCGCCGAGACGCGTGCGCTGGCGCAGGCCATCATCACCGACCACCTGTCCGCGCTCGCCGCCCGCGATGTGGCGTCGCTGGCGCGTCATCTGGGTGAGCCGCCCGCGCGTGTCGAGGCCGTCTGCGACCGCATCCGCCGGCTGGACCCGCGGCCGGGTTGGCGCGTGGGCTCGTCGCACGTGCCCTATGTCGTGCCCGACGTCATCGTCAGGAAGCTGCGCGGCCAGTGGACGGTGCAGCTCAACCCGGCCGTCGTGCCCAAGGTGCGGCTCAACCAGGTCTATGCCAGCCTTTTCCAGCGCCACCGCACGCCGGGCCATGCCGAGATGGGCGCCCATCTGCAGGAGGCGCGCTGGACGCTGCGCAACGTCGAGCAGCGTTTCTCGACCATCCTCGACGTCGCCGAGGCGATCGTGAAGCGCCAGCAGAACTTCCTCGACTACGGCGCGATGGCGATGAAGCCGCTGGGCCTGAAGGAAATCGCCGAGGAGGTGGGCATCCACGAGAGCACCGTTTCACGCGTGACCAACAACAAGTACATGGCCACGCCGGTGGGTGTGCTGGAGCTGAAGTACTTCTTCAGCCGCGCCATGATCAGCGCCAACGGCAGCGCCTGCTCGGGCACGGCCATCCGCAGCCTCATCAAGGACATCATCGAGGCCGAGCCACACGAGGCGCCGCTGTCCGACGCCGAGATCACGCGCCAGCTCGCCGGCCAGGGCCTGGAGGTGGCGCGGCGCACCGTCACCAAGTACCGGCAGATGCTGAAGATCGACGCCGTGGACCGGCGCAAGCGCGTGGCCTGAGGTCGTTGCCGCCGCGTCAGCGCGGCGCCACCCTCCAGATGGTGTTGCCCACGTCGTCGGCCACCAGCAGCGCTCCACGCCTATCGATAGCCACCCCGACGGGCCGGCCTCGCGCTTCGCCCTCTGCGCCGAGGAAGCCCGTCAACACATCGATCGGCAGGCCTTGCGGCCGGCCATCGACAAAGCCCACGTAGACAACCTTGTAGCCCGATGGCGGCTTGCGGTTCCACGAGCCGTGCAGGCCGATGAAGACGCCGCCGGGCGCAGCGCCGGGCAGCGCCGCCGGCACGGGGCTGCTGCCGGCGGCGACCAGGCCCAGCGGGGCGACATGCGCGCCGAGCGCGTAGTCGGGCACCAGGGCACGGGCCGCCAGGTCCGGTCGCGGCGGCTGGACGCGCGGGTCGGCATGCTGGCCGTACCAGCTGTAGGGCCAGCCATAGAAGGCGCCGTCGTACACGGCGGTCAGGTAGTCGGGCACGAGGTCGCTGCCCAGCTCGTCGCGCTCGTTGACGACGGTCCACAGCATGCCCGGGGCCGAGGCGCCCGGCACGGCGGACGAGGGCATCCAGGCCATGCCGTTGGGGTTGCGCAGCCCGGTGGCGAACAGGCGCTTGGCGCCGCTGGCGACGTCGATCTCCCAGATGGCGGCGCGGCCCTGCTCGGCCGCCAGGCCGTGCTCTGCCACATTGCTGTTGGAGCCCACGGTGGCGTACAGCCGCTGGCCGCCCGGGCTGGCGATGAGGCTCTTGGTCCAGTGATGGTTGCGCGTGCCGGCGGGCAGGTCGGTCAGCTTGTGGGGCGGGCTGGCCAGGCGCGCCTGGCCGTTGACGTAGTCGAAGCGCAGCACGGCATCGGTGTCGGCCACGTAGAAGTGCCCACCCACCAGCGCCATGCCGAAGGGCGAGTTCAGACCCTGCACGAACACCTCGCGCCGTTCGGGAACGCCGTCGCCATCGGCATCGCGCAGCAGCGTGATGCGGTTGGCGCTGGGCGTGCCCGCGCCAGCGCGCTTCATGAACAGCTGCTGCACCCAGGCCTTGAGGCCCTGGCCTTCGTCTGGCCGTGGCGGCGCGTTGCTCTCGGCGACCAGCACGTCGCCGTTGGGCAGCACATGCAACCAGCGTGGGTGGTCCAGCCCAGTGGCGAAGGCGCGCACCTGCAGGCCGGCTGCGGCCATGGGCATCTCGCCTTCCCGCCAGGGCCGGGGCTTGGCGATCTGCATGGTGGGCAGGGCGGTGCGCACCGGCGCCACGAGCGTGGGGCGCGGGCCCACATCGGCATTCGGAGGCAGGCGGGTGCTCTCGCCGCAGCCGCTCAGGGCGGCTGCGGCCAGCGCGCCGGCAAGGGCGGTGCAAGGCTTCATGGCAAGGGCAGGGCAGGCTGCGTGCCCGGCTCGTCTGGCCCTAGTTGAAGAACAGGTACACGAGCAGAAGCACGATGCCGGGAACGCCGAGCAGCCAGGCCAGAAGGTATTTGCCCATGAGGGTCTCCTGTGGGGTTGGGGTGGCTCAAGGATCGGGGAATCGCCGCGGGCGACACAGCAGACGAGACCCGGGCGGCGCGTAGGACGCCGGGCAGGCCCAGGCGCCGTAGGACTGCACCCACCGCCCGAAGCGGCCGCCGCCGGCCCCGCGCGGCTGGCCTGCGGCCTAGCCTTGCAGTCAGCCCGTTGGGCATCCCCGCCCTCAGGGGCAAACGCAAAGGAGCACGACATGAACAGCGACCAGATCAAGGGCACCGCCAAGGACATCGCCGGCAAGGCACAGCGCAAGCTGGGCGAAGTCGTGGGCAGCACCGAGCAGCAGGTCAAGGGCGGCCTGAAACAGGTCGAGGGCAAGGCCCAGAAGGCCGCCGGCGACGCCAAGGAAGTCTTCAAGGACGTCAACGCCACGACGCGCAAGATCTGACGACGGCTTGGCCGCCGGCCGCCGTACCCGACCGGACCGGCGGCCTTTTAGCTAACGAATCGGTCAGGAGACCCGCAATGAACCCACTTCAATTCCCCCGCCGTGCCGGCGTGCTGGCGCTGGCCGCCGCGACGCTGTTCGCCGCCGGCTGCTCGTCCATGAGCGAACGTGAACGCGGCACCGCCCAGGGCGCCGGCGCCGGCGCCGTGGCCGGTGCCGTCATCGGCTCCATGACCGGCGGCAACGCCGGCCGCAGCGCGGCCATCGGCGGCGTCGTCGGCGCGGTGGCCGGCAACCTGTGGTCCAAGCGCATGGAAGACAAGCGCGAGGCGCTGGCCCGTGCCAGCCAGGGCACGGGCGTGGAGGTGGCGCGCACGGACGACAACCGCCTCAAGTTGAACGTGCCCAGCGACGTGTCCTTCGACACCGGCCGCGCCGACATCCGGCCGCAGATGCGCCCGGTGCTCGACGAGATCGGCCGCAACCTCGACGCCAACGTGCGCGTGACCGTCGTCGGCCACACCGACAGCACCGGCAGCGACCAGATCAATGACCCGCTGTCGCGCGAACGCGCGATGGCCGTGCGCGACTATTTGGCCGCCCGCGGCGTGTCGTCCTCGCGCGTCAGCATTGCCGGGCGCGGTTCGCATGAGCCCGTGGCCAGCAACGACACCGACGCCGGCCGCGCGGCGAACCGGCGTGTGGAGATCTTCCTGTCGGAGCCGGGGCAGTCGGGCTGACGGCTGGAGGGCGGTCTCAGTCCAGCCCGGCTGAGGCGGCCAGCGCCTGCAGCGCGACGCGGTCGGGGAACTGCCTGACCCGGTAACGCACCGGCACGAGGTCGGTGCGCTCCATCAGCTGCCCGAAGTGCTGCTGCACCGTTGCCCATGCCAGCCGCGTGTGCCAGGTCTCTTCGCCGTCGCGGTACAGCATGACGATGCTCTCGGCCTGGGGCAGCAGCGTGTCGACGCCTTCCGACCAGACCGAGTAGCTGGTCAGCGGCCCGCCCTGCTTCTGCATCAGCGTGCAGCTGGCCACAAAGAGATCGATGTTCTGCGCCTCGTGCTGGCCTTCCAGCACCTGCCGCTGGCCTTCGTAGTCCTCGGCCTGGCTGCGCACGAACATGTGGGCCTGCCGCGCAGCAACCTCGCCCGAGGGTTCCAGGCGCGCCCACGTCGTGCCCTGCAGCCGCAGCAGCTCGAACGACACCCAGCGGCCTTGCCCGTCCAGCGCGTCATGGGCGATCCGCACGATGTGCTCGATGCCGGCAGCATTGGCGGCCGAGGTCACCAGCAGCGCGTTGCGGAACGGCGCCATGGCCACGGGGTCGTGGATGCCGAGGCGGTAGATGAGGTCGGGCAGCAGCAGGCGTGAGCTTTCGTAGGCGTCGCCCCATGCGCCGCTCCAGACGCCCGGCGCGATCTCCGACCAGCCGCCGTGCTCGGGCAGGCAGCGCAGGTTGTCCATCGCGTCCTGCAGCGCCTGCTCCCAGCTGACGCCCCATTCGGTCAGCGAGCGCTCCTGCACGTACATCATGGAGTTGGGCAGGTCGATGACCAGGGCGACCACCAAGTCCGCAACCAGCGGGCGCTGCGCGGCTTCGGAGCCGGGCGGTGCGTCGGTGCCGGCAGTGCTCAGCCGGGCGATGCCCATGCCGCCGGTGGAGCGCACGACCGGCATGATTTTCGGCCTGGCCTCGGCATAGCTGCCCGGCATCCCATCGTCGACCAGCAGGCTCGACAGGAACTTCTCCAGCAGGGCCTGGCGCTGCGCACGAGGCGTGTTCTCGTATTCGCGGCGCAGGTTGCTCAGCGAGAGTATGTGCGTGCCGCCGCGCCGCGTGAGCTTGATCTCCATCCGCTCCGGAGATGCCTGGATGTCCGTGCAGCCCTGGCCTTCAAGCCAACGCGTCGTGTCGCGGATCAGGTTGTCGAGGGTGGGGCGGCCGAGGAGGCGGTCGAGGAATGACATGGCTGCCATTCTGGAGGCCCGTCGCCTGGCGGGCCGTCACCCTGATCCGGGACGACCCACCAAGACAAAGGGCCTGATCTTTCGATCAGGCCCTTCGAGGTCTGGTGCCGGCAAGAGGAGTCGAACCCCCGACCTTCGCATTACGAATGCGCTGCTCTACCAACTGAGCTATGCCGGCCGCGTGACGTTTAAGTCAGCCCAAGAGTATAGCGGCTAATTTTGCGTGTCTTGCTGGTGGTAGGACGCAAAGCGTTCCACCTCGTTCTTGGAACCCAGCGCCACGGCGACGCGCTCGTGCAGCTTGGTGGGCTGCAGGTCGAGGATGCGGGTGTGGCCGTTGCTGGCCGCGCCGCCGGCCTGCTCGACGAGGAAGGCCATCGGGTTGGCCTCGTACAGCAGGCGCAGCTTGCCGGGCTTGTCGGGCTCGCGCTGGTCCCAGGGGTACAGGAACACGCCGCCGCGCGTCAGGATGCGGTGCACGTCGGCCACCATGCTGGCGACCCAGCGCATGTTGAAGTCCTTGGCCCGAGGGCCGGTCGAGCCGGCCAGGCATTCGTCGATGTAGCGGCGCACCGGCGGCGCCCAGTGGCGCAGGTTGGACATGTTGATCGCGAACTCCTTGGTGTCGTCCGGGATGCGCACCTGGTCCTGCGTCAGCACCCACGAGCCCGTTTCGCGGTCCAGCGTGAAGACGGCCACGCCGTCGCCCACGGTCAGCACCAGCATGCTCTGCGGGCCGTAGACGCAGTAGCCGGCGGCCGCCTGCTGCCGGCCCGGCTGCAGGAAGTCGTCCTCCGACACGCCGCGCGAATGGCCCACCTTGCGCAGCACGCTGAAGATGGTGCCGATGCTGACGTTGACGTCGATGTTGCTGGAGCCGTCCAGCGGGTCGAACAGCAGCAGGTATTCGCCCTGCGGGTAGCGGTTGGGCACCACGTAGATGCCGTCCATCTCCTCGCTGGCCATGGCGGCGAGGTGGCCACCCCATTCGTTGGCCTCGATCAGCACCTCGTTGGCGATGATGTCGAGCTTCTTCTGCACTTCGCCCTGCACGTTCTCGCTGCCGGCGGTGCCGAGCACGTCGCCCAGCGCGCCCTTGTTGACGGCGATGGCGATGCGCTTGCAGGCACGCGCGACGACCTCGATCAGCAGCCGCAGCTCCTGCGGGATGTGGCCGTGCTCGCGTTGCTGTTCGACGAGGTATTGGGTCAGGCTGGTTTGTCGGCTCATGGTGATGCTTGGGTTCCAGAGGCTAGGGCGCGTTCGACGATTTCGCGAACGTCGGAGGAGAGGTCCGGCTTGGCGGCCACCCGGGCGATGGCTTCGCGGGCCGCGCTGCGGTAGGGCTCGGCGAGCGCCGCCCAGCGGTCCATCGCGCGGGCGACACGGCTGGCGAGCTGCGGGTTGATGGCGTCCACGGCCAGCACCTGTTCGGCCCAGAACACATAGCCCGCCGCATCGGCGCGATGGAAGGCGGCCGGGTTGGCCATGCACAGGCTGGCCAGCAGGCTGCGCGCGCGGTTGGGGTTCTTCAGCGTGAAGTCGGCGTGCTTGGTGAGGGCCTTCACGCGTGCGAAGACCCGGCCCTCGGCCTCGGGTGCGCGTGCCTGCAGCGCGAACCACTTGTCGATGACCAATGCGTCGTCCTTGAACAGCGCATGGAAGCGCTCCAGCGCCGGTGCGGCCAGCGCGGCGTTGGCGTTGACCAGGGCCGACAGCGCGCCGAGGCGGTCGGTCATGTTGGACGCGTCCTTGAAGCGCTGGTAGGCCTTGCCGGGCCAGACCGTGTCGCCGGTGGCCTGCGCGTCCAGCACCAGCATGGACAGCGCCAGGTTGGCCAGCGCACGCTTGCCGGACGAGACCGGGTCGGGCGTGTAGCCGCCCTGCACCTGGTTGGCCTCGAAGGCGGCGGCCCAGTCGTCGCGCAGTGCGCTGGCGAGCTGGGTTTGCGCGGCCATGACGGCGGCGTGGATGGCCTGCGGGTCAAAAGTGTCCAACTGCTCGGCGATGTAGGCCTCGCCGGGCAGCGTCAGCGCCAGCTCCTTGAAGGCTGGGTCCAGCTCGGGGTGGTTGAGCACGCCGCGCATTGCGTCGATGAAGACGGGGCTCAGCGTCAGCGGCTGGCCGGCGCGCAGCGCGTGCAGGATGCGGTTCAGCGCCAGGCGCTGGCTGGCTTCCCAGCGGTTGAAGGGGTCGCTGTCGTGGCGCATCAGCACCAGCAGCGCGGCGTCCGACAGGCCGTCGTTCAGCACGACCGGCGCGGAGAAGCCGCGCAGCAGCGACGGCACGGGCTCGCTGGCGATGCCGTTGAAGACGAAGGTCTGCTCGGCCTGGTCCAGCACGAGGACCCGCTCAGTGGCGCCGTTCGCATCCAGAGGCAGGGCGGCGCCGTGGCGGTCCAGCAGGCCCATGACGACGGGGATGACCTGCGGCAGCTTGTCCGTCTGGCCGGGCGTGGCGGGCGTCTGCTGCGTCAGGCGCAGCGTGAAGGCCTGCGTGGCGGCGTCGTACTCACCGTGGGCGGTCACGCGCGGCGTGCCGGCCTGCGAGTACCAGCGCTTGAAGCTGTCCAGGCGCGTGGCGAGGTCGGAGCCGGGGTTGGCGTCGGCGATCGCGGCGGCGAAGTCGTCGCAGGTCACGGCCTGCCCGTCATGGCGCTCGAAGTAGAGCTTCATGCCCGCCTCGAAGCCCTTGCGGCCCACCAGCGTCTGGTACATGCGCACCACCTCCGAGCCCTTCTCGTAGACGGTGGACGTGTAGAAGTTGTTGATCTCGCTGTAGCTGTCCGGTCGCACCGGGTGGGCCATGGCGCCGCTGTCCTCGGGGAACTGCATGGCGCGCAGCTGGCGCACGTCCTGGATGCGGCAGACGGCGCGGGCGCTCGGCGTGCCGGCCATGTCCATCGAGAACTCCTGGTCGCGGAAGACGGTCAGGCCCTCCTTCAGCGACAGCTGGAACCAGTCGCGGCAGGTCACGCGGTTGCCGGTCCAGTTGTGGAAGTACTCGTGCGCGACGATGGACTCGATGCGGGCGAAGTCGGCGTCCGTCGCCGTGGCCGGCGAGGCGAGCAGCGCGGCCGTGTTGAAGATGTTCAGCCCCTTGTTCTCCATCGCGCCCATGTTGAAGTCGGACACGCCGACCACCATGAAGCGCTCCAGGTCCAGCGGCAGGCCGAAGCGGGCCTCGTCCCAGACGATGGAGGCGATGAGGCTGTTCATCGCGTGCTCGGTCTTCTCCAGGTCGCCGCGGCGCACATAGACCTGCAGCAGATGGTCCTTGCCGGCGCGGGTGCGGATGCGCTGCTCGCGCGCGACCAAGTCGCCCGCGACGACGGCGAACAGATAGCTGGGCTTGGGGAAGGGGTCGTGCCAGACGGCGAAGTGGCGGCCGTTGTCCAGGCTGCCGCTGCTGGTCAGGTTGCCGTTGGACAGCAGCACCGGGTACTTGGCGGCGTCGGCGCGCAGCGTGACCGTGTAGACGGCCATCACGTCCGGCCGGTCCAGGAAGTAGGTGATGCGGCGGAAGCCCTCGGCCTCGCACTGCGTGAAGAAGCTGCCGCCCGAGGTGTAGAGGCCGGACAGCGCCGTGTTCTTTTCGGGGCAGATGGTGTTGCGGATCTCCAGCAGGAAGTCTTCGTCCGGCGGGTTGTCGATGACCAGCTCATGGCCTTCCTGGCGGAAGGACACGCCGGCGCCGTTGATCAGCACGCGCAGCAGGTTCAGCTCCTCGCCATGCAGGCGCAGCGGGCCGTGCGGCATGGCGCGGTTGCGCTCCACCTGCAGCTTGCTGGTGACGATGGTCTTGGCGGGGTCGAGGTCGAAGCTCAGGTCGACCTTGCGAATCCAGAACGTCGGCTGCTGGTAGTCCAGGCGTTGGATCGTGGGAGCAGTGCCTTCACGCATGTGGGGCTTCCTTGGGGGTCGTAAAAAGAGAGGGCCGCCAGGGCGGCCCGGGAATCAAACGCCCTGCTTGAGGGACTCGGTGATGAACGGGTCGAGGTCGCCGTCCAGCACCTTCTGCGTCGCCGAGGTCTCGTAGTTGGTGCGCAAGTCCTTGATACGGCTCTGGTCCAGCACATAGCTGCGGATCTGGTGGCCCCAGCCGACGTCGGTCTTGGTGTCTTCCAGCTTCTGCTGCTCTTCCATGCGCTTGCGCATCTCATGGTCGTACAGCCGCGAGCGCAGGCGCTTCCAGGCCACGTCACGGTTGCTGTGCTGGCTGCGACCGTCCTGGCATTGCACGACGATGCCGGTCGGGATGTGCGTCAGGCGCACCGCCGAGTCGGTCTTGTTGATGTGCTGGCCACCGGCGCCCGAGGCGCGGAAGGTGTCGGTGCGAACGTCGGCCGGGTTGATGTCGATCTCGATGCTGTCGTCCACCTCGGGGTAGACGAACAGCGACGCGAACGACGTGTGGCGGCCGCCTGATGAATCGAACGGCGACTTGCGCACCAGGCGGTGCACGCCGGTCTCGGTGCGCAGCAGGCCGAAGGCGTACTCGCCCTCGACCTTGATGGTGGCGCTCTTGATGCCGGCCACGTCGCCGGGCGTCTCGTCTTCCAGCGTCGCCTTGAAGCCCTTGCGCTCGCAGTACTTCAGGTACTGGCGCAGCAGCATGCCGGCCCAGTCGCAGGCCTCGGTGCCGCCGGCGCCGGCCTGGATGTCGACGAAGCAGTTCAGCGGGTCCGCCGGGTTGTTGAACATGCGGCGGAACTCGAGTTCCTCGATCTTGGCGCGCAGGTTGGCCGCGTCCGACTCGATGGCCAGCATGCCGGTCTCGTCGCCTTCCTCGCGGCTCATCTCGAACAGCTCGGCGTTGTCGGCCAGCGAGCCGGTCAGCATCGTGATGGTCTCGACGACGACCTCCAGCGTGCGCTTTTCCTTGCCCAGCTCCTGGGCGCGCTTGGGGTCGTTCCAGACGTTGGGGTTCTCCAGCGCCGCGTTGACTTCGTTCAGGCGCAGGGCCTTGCGATCGAAGTCAAAGATACCCCCTTAGCGCGTCAGTACGCGCTGAGAGGTCGGCCAGGGAGTTGCCGATTTGGTTGATGTGTTCGATGTCCATGAAATCCAGTCCGTCGAGGGCGCGACCGCAGGCTGCGGGCAAGCGGATGATTTTAGCGGGCCGACCTCGCCGGACAGCCTGGGAGCCTGCCGGGCAGTGGGTCCTGGCTTCAAGGGTTACCGATAGTGGGGGCGACCCCGGGCGCCCCGCGTCTGTCAGAACTTCGTAAGCCACCCCGTAGCACAGTGGCGTCGCTTCACGAGGCCTCCATGTTGCTGCTGACTGCATCCGTAAAGTTGATCGTCGAGATCGCCTTGATGGCGCTGGTGGGGCGATGGCTGCTGGGCTTGCTGGCGGGCCAGCGGCGCGAGGGCAACTTCTTCTACCAGTTGCTGCAATTGCTGACCAAGCCCTTCGAACGCGTGGTGCGTTTCATCAGCCCGCGTGTCGTCCTGGACCGCCACATCCCGCTGGCCACCTTCATGCTGCTCACCGCGCTGTGGCTGGGGGTGACGGCGATGAAGATCGGCCTGTGCCTGGAGCAGGGAGCATCGGCATGCCGCTGAACGAAAAAATGGCTTTGCTGGCCGGGCGCGCCCGGTTGCTCGGCGCCTTGCTGCTGGGTCGCTCGGCTGCTGCCGAGGCGGTCTGCGACGAGCTGCTGGCGCGCTGGCCCGCCCATCTGCACCTGCTGGCCACGCGCGCCCATCTGCGCGCTCAGCGCGGCGCCGGGGAGGCCGCCCTGGTCGATCTGCAGGAACTGGTGCGTCTGGCGCCGACGCGCAGCGCGGGCGACTGGTTCAACGTCGCCTATCTGCTGGACGAATTGGGCCGCCCCGAGCAGGCCGAGCCGGCGTTCCGGCAGGCGCTGGCGCTGGACGCCAAGCTGGACCGCGCCTGGTATGGCCTGGGCCTGACCCTGATCCGCCTGCGTCGCCTGGACGACGCAGTCGCTGCGCTCAAGCGCAACACCGAACTGCAACCGATGAGCCCCTACGGCTGGTATCAGCTGGCAAGGGTGCATTGGGACCGTCAGCAACCCGACGAGGCGCGGCGAATCATCGCCCACCTCAAGGGTTTCGAGCCCAAGGTCGCCGCGCAACTGGAGCGCGAGACCGGCCTGCTCGTCTGATGGGCCAGCGGCGGCCGTGAGGTCGCCAGGGGGCGCCCCCCAGGCAGTGGTGCGAGCCGTTGGCGCACTGGGCGGAACCGCAGCGGTCGCAAGGCCCGACAACGACACGAAGGAGACAACCTCATGCAGTTGACCGAAAGACATCGCCAGTACTGGCAGAAGAACCTCCGCATCACGGGCGTTCTTTTGTCCATCTGGTTCGTGGTGACGTTCGTCGTGGGCTTCTTTGCCCGCGACCTGAACTTCAACTTCTTTGGCTGGCCGTTCAGCTTCTGGGTCGCCTCCCAGGGGGCGCTGATCGTGTACTGCCTGATCATCTGGTTCTATGCGCGGACGATGAACCGCCTGGACCAGGAACACGGCGTGGCCGAGGAGGAATGACATGGCAGGCGCAACTCCAGAATCCGGCGGCAGCTACATCAGCACGGCCGCCAATGCAGGTTTCAAGAAGCAGCTGAACAAGGTCTACACCTGGTACACGGGCGGCTTCATCGTCTTCATCATCGCGCTGGCCATTGCGGAGCAGATGGGCCTGTCACGGGAGTACATCGGCTTCGTCTTCCTGGGCGCCACCGTGCTGCTGTATGCCGGCATCGGCTTCATGAGCCGCACCAGCGACGCGAGCGAGTACTACGTGGCCGGCCGGCGCGTGCCGGCGGTCTACAACGGCATGGCCACCGGCGCCGACTGGATGTCGGCGGCCAGCTTCATCGGCATGGCCGGCACGCTCTACCTGACCGGCTACGGCGGCCTGGCCTTCATCATGGGCTGGACCGGCGGCTACTGCCTGGTAGCGCTGTTCCTGGCGCCCTATCTGCGCAAGTTCGGCCAGTTCACCATCCCCGACTTCCTGGGCGCGCGCTATGAAGGCAATCTACCGCGCATCCTGGGCGTGATCGCGGCCATCCTCTGCTCCTTCACCTACGTGGTGGCGCAGATCTACGGCGTGGGCCTGATCACCGCACGGCTGTCGGGCCTGGCCTTCGAGATCGGCGTCTTCGTCGGTCTGGCCGGCATCCTGGTCTGCTCCTTCCTGGGCGGCATGCGCGCGGTGACCTGGACCCAGGTGGCCCAGTACATCATCCTGATCATTGCCTACATGGTGCCGGTGGTCTGGCTGTCGGTGAAGCAGACCAGCGTCCCGGTGCCCCAGGCCATCTACGGCTACCAGCTGGAGAAGGTCACGGCGGCCGAGAAGAAGATCAAGGCCGATCCCAAGGAGCAGGAGGTCATCGACATCTTCAAGGCCCGCGCCGCCTCTTTCGATGCCAAGCTCAAGGACGTGCCCGCGGCCCTGGCTGCCGACAAGGCCGCTGCGACGCAGAAGCTGGCCGACCTGAGGGCCGCCAATGCACCGGCCGCCGAGCTGGAAGCCGCCGAGAAGGCCCTGGCCGCCGTCCCCAAGGACGAGGCCGAAGCCAAGAAGGCCTGGGCCGCTGCCAAGACCGCCAATGAAGCCCGCGCCAAGCCGCTGGCGGGCATGCCGGCCCACGCCGCGCAGTTTGCCGGCGACCCCGACGGCGACGAGAAGGCCAAGAAGACCTTCGACGAGTCGCGGCGCAACTTCCTGGCCCTGGTGTTCTGCCTGATGGTGGGTACGGCCGCGCTGCCGCACATCCTGATGCGCTACTACACCACGCCTTCGGTCAAGGAGGCGCGCGAGTCGGTGACCTGGAGCCTGTTCTTCATCTTCCTGCTGTACTTCACTGCCCCGGCCCTGGCCGTGCTGGTCAAGTACGAGGTCTTCACCGTGCTGGTGGGAACGCCGTTTGATCAGTTGCCGGCCTGGATCACCAACTGGGCCAGGGTCGACCCGGCGCTGCTCGCGGTGGCCGACGTCAACAAGGACGGCATCTTCCAGCTCGGCGAGATGAAGATCGGTGGCGACATCATCGTGCTGGCCACGCCCGAGATCGGCGGCCTGCCGTATGTGATCTCCGGCATGGTGGCGGCCGGCGGTCTGGCTGCAGCGCTGTCCACCGCCGACGGCCTGCTGCTGACCATCGCCAACGCGCTGAGCCACGACGTCTACTACAAGATGATCGACCCGAACGCCTCGACCGCCCGCCGCGTCACCATCTCCAAGGTGCTGCTGCTGGTCGTGGCGCTGTGCGCGGCCTACGTCGCGGCGCAGAAGCCGGCGGACATCCTGTTCCTCGTCTCGGCGGCCTTCTCCTTCGCGGCGGCGGCCTTCTTCCCGGCCCTGGTGCTGGGGGTGTTCTGGAAGCGCGCCAACAAGTGGGGCGCGTCCCTGGGCATCGCCTCCGGCCTGGGCATCACCTTCTACTACATGGTGATGACCCAGCCCTGGCTGCGCGGCGTGTTCGGCGTGACCTCGCCGATCGAGCTGTGGTGGGGCATCCTGCCGATCTCGGCCGGCCTGTTCGGCGTGCCGCTGGGCTTTGCGGTGATCATCATCGTCAGCTTGATCACGCCGGCACCCAAGAAGGAAACCCAGGAGCTGGTCGAGCATGTGCGCTACCCCGACCTGAACCTCGGCAAGGCCTGACCCCGGTCTGATGCCTGTCCAGGCCCCGCGGCGTCCCGCGGGGCCTTTTTGTTTTCGAGGAGGATCGTCATGGACGACCCCGCCGTCCCTTCGGCCAGCCTGGTGGCCCAGTTGGCGCAGGAGCTGCAGCGCCATGCGCCGTTCGCGCAGATGCAGGCCGACGAGCTGCACGAGCTGCTGGCCGCCGCCGCCCAGGCCTATTACGCGCCCGGCGAGCTGGTGCTGGCTCCCGAGCACGGCCCGGTGGGCCAGCTTCATCTGCTGCGCCAGGGCGCGGTCAGCGCCCAGCGCGGCCTGGCCGACACCGCCGGCGGCTTCCACTACGAGGCGGGCGAGATGTTCCCGGTCGCGGCCCTGCTGGGCCAGCGGCCGGTGACCGCCAGCTACCGCTCCCAGGGCGACAGCTTCTGCCTGCTGATCCCGGCGGCGACCGTGCAGGCCGTGGCCCGGCGCAGCGCCGTCTTTGCCGACTTCCTGAGCCGCCGCGTCGCCCAGTTCCTGGCGCTGTCGCGTCGCGCGCTGCAGGTCGCCTATGCCTCGCAGACCCTGGCCGAGCAGTCGCTGGAGACGCCGCTGGCCCAGCTGCTGCGCGGCGCGCCGGTCAGCGTGCCGCCCGAGACGCCGCTGCACGAGGCGCTGGCGCTGATGGAGGCGCGCCATGTCGGCTCGCTGCTGGTGGCTGATGCCGAGCAGCGCGCCCTGGGCATCCTGACCCGCCACGACCTGCTGTCGCGCATCGTGCTGCCGCGGCTGGCGCTGGACACGCCCATCGCGGCCGTGATGAGCAGCCCGGTGCTGGGCCTGCAGCTCGGTGACACGGCCCAGGACGCAGCCCTGCTGATGTCGCGCCACGGCCTGCGCCATGTGCCGGTGCTGGACGGCGAACGCCTGGTGGGCATCGTTTCGGAGCGCGACCTGTTCGCGCTGCAGCGGCTCTCGCTCAAGCAGGTCAGCAGCGCCATCCGCGCGGCCGAGAGCGTCGACACGCTGAAGCTGGTGGCCCAGGACATCCGGCGCTTCGCCCGCAATCTGCTTGCCCAGGGCGTGGCGGCGCGCCAGCTCACCGAGCTGGTCTCCCACCTCAACGATGTGCTGACGCAGCGCCTGCTGCAGCTGGTGGCGGTTGCGCGCGGCATGGACATGGGCCAGGCCTGCTGGCTGGCCTTCGGCTCCGAGGGCCGCAGCGAGCAGACCCTGGCCACCGACCAGGACAACGGCCTGATCTTCGTCAGCGACCGGCCCGACGCCGAGCGGCCGCGCTGGATGGCGTTTGCGCGCGAGGTCAACGAGGCGCTGGACGCCTGCGGCTACCCGCTGTGCAAGGGCGGCATCATGGCCTCGGAGCCGGCCTGCTGCCGCACGCCGCAGGAGTGGTTGCAGGCCTTCAACGAGTGGCTGGAGCATGGCGCGCCCGAGGACTTGCTCAAGGCCAGCATCTATTTCGACTTCCGCCCGCTGGCCGGCGACGCCGAGCTGGCCCGGCCGCTGCGCGAACTGCTGGGCCGCCACGGCGCCGCGCTGCCGCGCTTTCTGCGCCAGCTCGGCGAGAACGCGCTGCGCAGCCGGCCGCCGCTGAACTGGCTGGGCGCCCTCGAAGGCCAGACGCTCGACGGCCGCGAGGGCGTGGACCTCAAGCTGCAGGGCACGGCCTTGTTCGTCGACGCGGCGCGGCTGTTCGCGCTCGCGCATGGCCTGGCCGCGACCGGCACACGCGAGCGCCTGGAGGCGGCGGCGCGGCTGATGCAGGTGCCGGCGACCGAGAGCGAGGGCTGGGTGGGCGCCTTCGAGTTCCTGCAGATGCTGCGCCTGCGCGGGCAGATGGAAGGCGGCGCCGGGGCCCCGACGAACCCCAACTGGATCGTGCTGGAGACGCTCAACGACGTCGACCGGCGCATGCTCAAGGAATGCTGCAAGGTCGCGCGCCGGCTGCAGCAGCGCATCGAACTGGACTGGATGAGATGAAACCCAAAGGCAACCACAGAGGCACAGAGCCACAGAGGAAACTCATGAGGGCTGCTTCTCTGTGCCTCTGTGGTTGCATTTCTGAACCATGGACGACTGCGATGAAGGCCCTGACCGCCTGGTGGGCGCGGCGCGCGGCTGCGGCCGAGCCGGCGACGCGCTGGATCGTGCTGGACGTCGAAACCAGCGGCCTGGACGTCGAGCACGACCGGCTGCTGGCCATCGCCGGCATCGCGCTGGATCTGTCGGCCGGCCCGCCCGTCATCCGGCTGGGCGACAGCTTCGAGCTGCTGCTGCGCCAGCAGGAGGCCGTGCAGACCCCCGACGAGGCCGCGCGCGCCAACATCCTGCTGCACGGCATCGGCCTGGCCGCCCAGCGCGGCGGCCGGCCGGCGGCCGAGGCGCTGCAGGCCTTCGCGGCCTGGGTGGGCGAGGCGCCGCTGCTGGCCTTTCATGCGCCCTTCGACCGCGCCATGATCCAGCGCGACATGCAGCGCCTGCTGGGCCGGCGCCTGCGCAACCGCTGGGCCGACCTGGCGCCGGTCGCGGCGGCCCTGCACCCGATGCCGGGCGCCGGCTCGCTGGACGACTGGATGGCCCGCTTCGGCATCCGCTGCGCCCAGCGCCATCGCGCCGCCGCCGACACGCTGGCGACCGCCGAGCTGCTGCTGCGCCTGTGGCCGACCCTGAACGCGCGCGGCGAGACCCGCTTCGCCGATCTGCAGGCCATGGGCCGCGCCGGCCGCTGGCTCGGCGGCCTCTGAAGTTCAGCGCGCCGCCGGCTCACTCCTGAACAGCCGCCTGGCGTCGGCCTCGCCGATGTGGCGGGCATAGACCTGCTGCACCTGGCCCTCGCGCCGCAGCGCCTCGACATGGCGCTGCAGCAGCTGCAGGTCCGCGTCCGGCACGTTCTTGCGGTTGACGTAGAGGCCGATGGTCTCGGGCGGCGCGTCCGTCAGGTCCACGGCCGTGGCCTGCACCGGCAGCAGGCCGTCGCGGCGCATCTTGGTGTGGATGATGCTGGGAATGAGGGCGGCCTGGATGCGCCCGGCGCTCAGCTTGGCCGCGAGGTTCTCGAAGTCGGGCGAGTACTCCGCCTGCTTGCTCGCCAGCATGGGCTCCACCCAATCGGTCAGCACGTCGCCCAGGCGCACGCCGCGCACCAGGCCCAGCTTGAACTCGGGGCGCTGACTCAGATCCCGCATCGTGCGCGGCAGGGTCTCGTTCAGCAGGAGCAGGTCCAGCTCGGCATAGGCATAGGGCAGGAAATGCCCGAACCGGTCGCGCTCGGGCGTGCGTATCGAGGAGGTGACGATGTCGAGCTGGCCTTGCTCGAACTCCAGCATCACCCGGGCCCGCGGGCGCAGCGCCAGCCTGAGCCGGCAGCCGCTGCGCTGGGCCAGCGCGGCGACCAGGTCGGGGATGATGCCGCGCATCTGGCCGTCCTGCTGGTAGGCCGCATAGCCCAGGCTGGACACGCCGATGCGGAGCTCGCGCGAGCAGGCGGCCTGCGCGCCGGTCGCGGCCAGTGCCAGCAGCAGCGCGGCGGCAGGCAGCTTCACGGGCCGTCCAGAAAGGCCTGCAGCACGGCGGCCAGGGCCTCGGGCTGGTCGTGGTGCAGCATGTGGCCGGCGTCCTGCAGCACGCGGCGCTGCAGGTTAGCCACGACGGCCAGCCGCGCCTCGAACTCCTCGCGCGGGAAGCGGCCGCCCCAGAAGCGCGTCAGCTGGTCGTCGCTGCCTTCCACCCACAGCGTGGGTGCGGTGATGCGCTGCCAGCAGGCCAGCACCTCGGCCTTGCGGTACAGCACCGGGTTGGCCAGTTTGTGGGCCGGGTCGGCGTTCAGCAGGAAGCCATCCGGCGTCTCACGCGCCCAGTGCCCGGCCAGCCAGGCGGCCTTGTCTTGGGCCAAGCGCGGGTTGGTCTTGCGCAGCCGCTCGGCCACGTCGGCCAGCGTCGCGTAGGGCTTCAGCGTCGGCGGCGTCTTCAGCTCGTCCAGCCAGCGCGCCATGCGCTCGGGCGCGGCGGCGGGCGACACGTCGGGCATGCCGAAGCCCTCCAGGTTGACCAGGCGGCGGATGCGCTGCGGGCGCACGCCGGCATAGCTCATCGCCACGTTGCCGCCCATGCTGTGGCCCACAAGGTCCACCGGCGCATCGGGGCTCAGCGCGTCCAGCAGCGCATCGAGGTCGCCGAGGTAGTCGGGGAACCAGTAGCAGTCGGCGTCGGGCGTCTCGCTCAGGCCGAAGCCGCGCCAGTCCAGCGCGACGATTTCGCGCTCGCCCTGCAATGCATCGACGACGAACTGGAAGGACGCGCCGACATCCATCCAGCCATGCAGCAGCACCAGCGGCGGCCGGCCCGGCTGCGGCGAGCCCCAGTGAAGCAGGTGTTGGCGCAGGCCGCGAAGCTGGACGAACTCGCTGCGATGCGCTCGGTTTGCGGTGTAGACATCGGGCATATCCGCACTGTAGGACACGGCGGCCCGTCGACAATGCGCCATGCCCGCACCCCGCCATGACATCCGCCCCGCCGAGCCGCGCGACCTGAGAGCCATCGTCCAGCTGATCAGCGAGCTGGCCGAATTCGAGAACCTGACCCATCTGCTGGCGGTCACGCCGGACCGGCTTGAGCCGCATCTGTTCGGCGACGAGCCGGCTGCGGAGTGCCTGGTCGGCGAGGTGGGCGGCGAGGTCGTCGCCTTCGCGCTGTTCTACAAGAACTTCTCTACCTTCCTGGCCAAGCCCGGCCTCTACCTCGAAGACCTCTACGTTCGCCCGGCCCACCGCCGCAGCGGCCTGGGTCGCGCGTTGCTGGTCGAGCTGGCGCAGCTGGCCTGCGAGCGCGGCTACGGCCGCTTCGACTGGACGGTGCTGGACTGGAACGAGGACGCCATCCGCTTCTATCAAAAGCTCGGCGCCGAGGTGATGCCCGAGTGGCGCATCTGCCGGCTGACGGGCGACGCGCTGGAGCGCTACGCGGATGGTGACCGGCCGAGCCGGTGGTCGCCCTCTTCCTGGCTGGGTCTCTGAGGCCACTCGTTGACTGCCCGGTGTCAGACCCGGGCAATCCATGAGGCCGGCATGGGCAACGCTGGCTAGCATCCGCCCCCTTGTCCCAACCCGGGTGGCCCATGCAAGACCGCTACGAGCAACTGCACGCCGCCTTCCGCTGGCAGGTGCCGGACGACTTCAACATCGCCGAGGCCTGCTGCGGCCGCTGGGCGCGGGACACGCCCAAGGCCACGGCCATCTACTTCGACGGTGAGAGCGGCTGCCGCACGCAGTACAGCTATGCGCAGCTGCAGCGCGCCGCCAACCGGCTGTCCAACGCGCTGCTGAACCAGGGCGTGCGGCGCGGCCACCGGGTCGCCATCCAGCTGCCGCAACGCTTCGAGACGGCAGTCGCCCACATCGCCATCCAGCAGATCGGCGCGGTGGCGATGCCGCTGTCCATGCTGTTCGGCGCTGAGGCGCTGGAGTACCGGCTGCAGGACAGCGGCGCCGTGCTCGCCATCGCCGCCTGCGAGGCGCTGCCGGCGCTGCGCGAGGTGAAGGCCCGCTGCCCGACGATGCGACGCATCCTCGTCGTTGGCGACTGCCCGGTTGCGGCTGACGAGCTGCCGTGGATGCAGGCGCTGCAGGCCGAGGAGGCGCGCTTCAAGCCGGTGGCGACCAAGGCCGGCGACGCGGCCATCCTGATCTACACCAGCGGCACGACGGGCAACCCCAAGGGCGCGCTGATCCCGCAGCGCGCGCTGATCGGCAACCTGACAGGCTTTGTCGCGAGCCAGAACTGGCTGGGCTTTGATCCCTTCGATGCCAGGCAGCCCAGCGATGCCGTCTTCTGGAGCCCCGCCGACTGGGCCTGGACGGGCGGGCTGATGGATGCGCTGTTGCCCACGCTCTACTTCGGCCGGCCCATCCTGGCGTATCAAGGCCGCTTCTCGGCCGCCAAGGCCTTCGAGCTGATGGCGACCTACGGCATCACGCACAGCTTCCTGTTTCCGACCGCGCTCAAGGCCATGATGAAGGCCGAGCCCCGGCCGCAGCGCCACAGGCTCAAGCTGCGCGCGCTGATGAGCGCGGGCGAGGCCGTCGGCGACGCGGTGTTCACCTGGTGCCGCGATGCGCTCGGCGTGCCCGTCAACGAGATGTTCGGTCAGACCGAGATGAACTACGTCGTCGGCAACTGCCAGGCGCTGTGGCCGGCCAGGCCCGGCAGCATGGGCCGCGCCTACCCGGGCCATCGCGTGGCCGTCATCGACGACGACGGCCGTGAATGCGCGCCGGGCCAGACCGGCGAGGTGGCCGTGCATGCGCGCGACCGCCATGGCGAGCCCGACCCCGTCTTCTTCCTCGGCTACTGGAACAACGACGCGGCGACGCGCGCCAAGTTCACCGGCGCGCCCGATGACAGCTGGTGCCGCACCGGCGACCTGGCGCGCATGGACGCCGACGGCACGCTCTGGTACGAGGGCCGCGCGGACGATGTCTTCAAGAGCGCCGGCTATCGCATCGGCCCTGGAGAAATAGAGAACTGCCTGCTCAAGCACGCGGCTGTGGCCAACGCGGCCGTCGTGCCCAAGCCCGACGCCGAGCGCGGTGCGCTGGTGAAGGCCTATGTCGTGCTGGCCGATGGCCACAGGGGCGATGCGGCGCTGGTCGCGGCGCTGCAGGCCCACGTCAAGGCCCGGCTGGCGCCCTACGAGTACCCGAAGGAGATCGAGTTCATCGCCGCGCTGCCGATGACGACCACCGGCAAGGTGCAGCGGCGGGTGCTGCGGCTGCAGGAGCAGGAGCGGGCTGCGGGGCGCTAACGCGGCGTCGCGTCGGTGCGGCAGGGCAGGCCGCCTGGGGCCTCGCAGATCGGCCCCGACAGGCTGCGCAGCAGGGCGACCAGGTCGGCGGCCTCGGGCGCCGTCAGGGCGATGGGGCGGCGCTCGCCGTGTCGCTGCCCCGGGCGGGCCAGCTCGCTGTGGCCGACCGCCGCCTGCGGTGCCGCGACGTAGTGCGCGATCACCTGCTCCAGCGTCGCGATCTGCCCCGCGTGCATGTAGGGCGCGCGTTCAGCAGCGTTGCGCAGCCCGGGCGTCTTGAAGGCGCCGGCCATGTGCGGGTCCGTGTCGGCGATGAAGCGCAGCTCCTGGCAGGACTCGGGCGGCGCGTCGCTGAAGGCCCCCAGGCAGTTGAACGGGTCGGCCTGCACGCGGGCGATGGCCGGGGCGCGCCCGCGGTCCGGCTGCAGCGGGTTGCGTTGCGGCACGCCGGTGTTGTGGAAGTGCTGGTCGGTCAGCAGCGGGCCGGCGTGGCAGCTGACGCACTGCGCCTCGCCGATGAAAAGCCTCAGGCCGCGCACCTCCTGCGCCGACAGCGCCGCCTCGTCCTGCGCCCAGCCATCGGCGACGCGGCCGCTGACGGCGGCGATGTAGCGGTCCAGGCGGTTCTCGCCGGGCATCAGCCGCCGCTCGTAGGCGGCGATGGCCTTGCCGAGGTTGGCGAAGGCGCGGTCGACCTGCGCCTGCTGCCCGGCCGGCAGCCGCGCCCAGGCCTCGCGCTCGGCCGCCGTACCCAGCGGGCTGGCCGCCTCGGGCAGCCCGGCCATGGGCGGCAGCGGGCCGAAGACGGCCTCGTACTCGGGCCGGTAGGCGCTGGCCAGCAGCCGCACCAGCTGCACGCGGTTGGCGCCATGCTCGGCGGCGTCCTCCAGCGGGCCCAGCGCCTGCGACCACAGGCTGTCCTTGCGGCCGTCCCAGAAGAACCAGCTGGCGTGCGCCGCGCCCGCCACGGGCATCGTGCGGCGGCTGCCGGTGGCGATGCCTTCGCCGAGCGGGCGGCCGTCCTGGAAGCCGCGCTCCGGCGCGTGGCAGCTGGCGCAGGACACCTTGCCGTTGGCCGACAGGCGGGCGTCGAAGAACAGGCGCTTACCCAACGCGGCCGCCTCGGCGCGGCGCTCCACCGCGTTCGACGGGTCCGCCGGCGGCGGCGCGAGTTTGCCGAGGTGCAAGCTGGCCAGCGTGGCCCGCTCGGCGGCCGTCCAGCCAGCCGTGTCGGCAGCAGCCCATGGGCCGAGCACGGCGGCAGACAGCAGTGCGGCCAGCGCCGCCAGCAGCTTGGGCTTCATGCCGCCTCCTCAGCGCAGGCCATCGGCCAGCACGACGTTGAAGACGGCGGTGTCGCTGCGGTCGCCGGCCTGGATGCCCAGGCGCATGTCCCACCAGCCCGACATGCTGAACTTGACGCCTTCGAGCGCGTAGACGCCGGGGCTGAGCTCGCGTGTGACGCGCGGCCGGGTCGGGAAGCCGTGGCCGTGCTGCGGCATGCCGCCGTCGAACAGGATGCGCGCCTGCGACACCGGCCGGCCGTCCGTCGCCGTCAGGCGCAGCTGCCAGGTCTGGATCTGGTTGATCGCCGGGCCGCCCGCCGGAGGCGTCAGGCCGACGACGAAATGGCCTTGCGTGCTGGCGTGCTGCAGCGACAGGTCGAGGTCCTTGGGCGGGCTGCCGCAAGCGATGAGGACGGCGGCGCTGGCGAGCGCGGCGACGGTGCCGAGGAGGCTGGAACGGGGCATGGCGGTGACTCCTGAAGTTGCGGGACGAGTTCGTCCCCGGGCGTCGAAGCGCCCCGTGGTTGAGAGGAAGGGAGGGTTTGGGCGGCTAGGGCCGGCGCGCGGCGTCGATCAGCCGCTGCAGGTCGGCGGGCACGGGCATGGGCTTGAAGCCGCTGACGTTGGCGCGGCCTGTGTTGCCCACGGGCACCCAGGCCCAGGTCTTCAGCGCCGCGCCGGCGGTGCGCCAGGCCTGGCCCAGCAGCTCACGCAGGTCCCGCTGGCGCAGGGCCCAGGTCAGCATGGCCCAGTGCGCGCGGACATGCGCCAGCGTCGACGCCTGGCCTAGGATGTGGGCTCGCTCCAGGTGGTGCAGTGCCAGGTCGGCGCTGCCGCGCAGCTCCTGCCACCGGGCAGCGGCGAGTTCGGCATCGACGCTGGGGCGGATGCGACGGGCGAAGTCGGGCGAGAGGTTCATGGCGGGCGTTGCCGGAGCTGAAGGAATGACTCGAATTCTTCTTGGTGAGAGCCACATGCGCTTGAACGAAACGGCTGACATGAAGGCGCTGGCGTGACCCAGCCTGGCACCGAATCCGCAACGGCCTGGAGCCTCGTGTCGCGGCCGGGCCGGGGCAGCGACGGCAGCGGCCGCATCTACTCCTGGCCGGGCGGCAGCCTGTGGATTGGCCGCAGCCAGGGTCGCACCGAATGGCATGCCCACCATGCCCACCAGTTGGCGCTTGCACCCGAGGGCGAGCTGCGCTTCCGCACCGAGGCGCAAGGGGCCTGGACGGGCTTTGCCGGCGCGCTGGTGCCCAGCCACTGCGCGCATCAGTTCGAGGTCGACGGCCTGCGCGTGGCACACCTGTTCGTCGAGCCCGAGAGCCGCGCGGGCAGGGCGCTGATGGCGCGCTTCGGCGCCGGGCAGGTGGCCGCGCTGCCGGCCGATGATGCCCGCTCGACGGCACAGTTATTGTTCGCGGCCTTTGCCGCCGATGCCGCCGCGCTTGCCATGCAGCAGGCCGCCGTCGCGGCGATCGGCGCGCTGTGCGGCGCCGGCACGGAGCCCGACGCCGAACTGGACCCGCGCCTGGCCCGCGCGCTGGCGTTCATCCAGGCGCGCGTGGCGCAGCCGTTGTCGCTGGGCGAGGTGGCGGCGTCCGTGGCGCTGTCGGAGAGCCGCTTCCGCCACCTGTTCGTGGCCGGCACCGGCACGTCCTTCCGCGCCTATCTGCTGTGGCTGCGCATCAACCGGGCCATCGATGCGGCGATGGCCGGCGCCTCCTGGACGGAGGCGGCACACCAGGCCGGGTTCGCCGACTCGGCCCACCTGAGCCGCACGCACAAGCGCATGTTCGGCATCGAGCCGACGGCGGTGCGGCCGCAGCCGCTGGCGGCAGCGCCGCGCTGAGCGCGCTGCCGGTCAGCGCGCCGCCACGCTGGTGGCCAGCCCCTGGCCGGCCGCCCAGGCGCCGATGTCGTCGCGCCGGATGGCGGCGGCCATCAAGCCCGGGAAGGCGTCCGGCGTGCAGGCGAACGACGGAACGCCCAGCGCCGCCAGCTTGGCGGCGAGCGCGTGGTCATACGACGGTGCGCCCTCGTCGCTGAGCGCCAGCAGCGCCACGAACTGCACGCCGCTCTCCACCAGCTCGGCCGCGCGCTTCAGCAGGCCGGCCTCCACGCCGCCTTCGAACAGGTCCGAGATCAGCACGAGGATGGTGTTGCGCGGCTCGCGGATGACGGACTGGCAATAGCCCACCGCGCCGTTGATGTCGGTGCCGCCGCCCAGCTGCACGCCGAACAGCAGCTCCACCGGGTCGTCCAGCTGCTCGGTCATGTCGACGACGGCCGTGTCGAACACGACCAGCTTGGTGGCCACCGCGGGCAGCGAGGCCATCACCGCACCGAAGATGCTGGAGTAGACGACCGAGTTGGCCATGGAGCCGCTCTGGTCGATGCACAGCACCACCTCGCGCTGCGGGCGGCGCGCCTTGCGGCCGTAGCCCACCAGCGTCTGCGGCACGACGGTGCGATACGCCGGCTGCCAGTGGCGCAGATTGGCGCGGATGGTGCGGTGCCAGTCGATCTCGGCGTGGCGCGGGCGGCGGTTGCGCTGACTGCGGTCCAGCGCGCCGCTGATGGCCGAACGCAGCGGCTCGTCCAGGCGCTTCATCAACTCGTCGACGACGCGCTTCACGACCAGCCGCGCCGTGTCTTTGGTGCCGGCCGGGATCACGCGCGACAGCGCCATCAACTGGGCGACCAGGTGCACATCGGGCTGCACGGCGTTCAGCATCTCGGGCTGCAGCAGCATGTCGCGCAGGTTCAGCCGCTCCAGCGCGTCGCGCTGCATGACCTGCACCACCTGGCTGGGGAAGTAGTTGCGGATGTCGCCCAGCCAGCGCGCCACGCTGGGCGCCGACTTGTCCCGACCGCCGCGTCGCGACTGCAGGCCGCCGGGGCCTTGCGGGTCGTAGAGCGCGGTCAATGCGCGATCCATCTCCAGCGCCGGGCCGTTCAGCGTGCCGCAGGCGTCCTCAGCCTCGCTGCCCAGCACCAGGCGCCAGCGGCGCAGGCGGTCTTCATCGGTGCTCATGCGGGCAGCTCCAGCAGGCGCCGCAGCAGCGGCAGGGGGAGCAGGGCGCGTGCCTCGTCCCAGTCGGCGGCACCGCTCACTTGAGCCGTCACGGCGCCGCGTGCGGCGCGTGTGCCAAGGTCGCGCCGCTCGCCGGCGGCAAAGTGCGAGAAGCTGCGCCGCACCAGCGGCAGCACGCTGATGAAATGGTCCTCGCTCAAGGCCGCCAGCCAGTCGTCGACGAGCCGCCATACCGCGTCGTCATGCAGCAGCACGACTGCATTGCGGTTCAGGAAGCCGTCCAGCCAGGCGGCCGCATCGGCCGCCGGCGCGCCAGAAGACAGGTGCAGAGACAGCTGCTGCGCCACACGCTCGCTGCCCCAGTCGCCGCCGTCCAGCAGCAGCCGCGTGGCCAGGCCTTGCAGCAGCTCGTGCGCCGTGGGCAGGCCGGCCAGTTGCTCCAGCGCGTGGCGCCAGGCGGCGGTTTGCGCGTCGCCCGCGCGCAGGCCGACGGCGGCGTGGCCGGCCAGCAGATGCTCGCGCAGCGCCTCGGCGGCGGTGGTGTCCAGCGCGGTGCAGGCCAGCGGCAGCGCGAGCGCCGCGCGCAGGATGAGGCTGTCCAGCAGATGGCCCACCATGGCCGCGTCGGTCTGGCGCACGTTGCCGTAGCGGAAGACGTTGGCCAGCGACGGCAGCGCCGCCAATAGCTGGGCGGCGTCGCCGGTCAGTGCAGCGCGGTCTTCCAGCGCGCGGGTCGTGGCGGCGACGGCGCCTTCCAGGTCGGCCAGCAGGACGCGGTCCACCAGCGCGGACAGCTCGGCCAGGCTCTCGATCTCGGCGCTGCGCTCGATGGCGCGGTTCGTGGCTGCTTGCGCCACCGTCTGGCCCCAGCGGCTGGCCTCGATGAGGCGCAGCGCGAACTCGGGCTGCCATTGCAGCGTCCACACCTCGTGGAAGCTGCCGCGCGCCGAGCGGCCCAGCCGGGTGATCGCTCCCCACGGCAGCTCCAGCAGCTGCAGCCGGTGCAGCAGGTGGCTGCGGGCCAGGTCGTTGTTCTGGCGCAGGTCCAGGTCCAGCGTCTTCTGCAGCGCCTCGGCCTTCAGGCGCAGGCTCTTCTGCGCCTGCTCCAGGTCGCGCTGCAGCGGCACGGTGGGCACGTCCGCCGGCACCTGGCCAAAGCGGTCGCCCACGACGAGGGCGTCGGCCACGAAGCGCAGCACCGTGTCGTCGCCCAGCGTCAGCACCGTGCGCGTGGCTTCGTGCAACTCCTCCAGCCCCGGCGCCGGGCGGCCGCGCAGCGCGGCCAGCGTGTCGGCCAGGCGGGCGGCTTCGATGAGGTGGGCGGAGGAGCAGTCCAGGTCGCGGGCCCGCATCAGCGTGGCCACGCGGGCGAGCCAGCCGATGGCGCGCGGCTGGTCGCCCGCCGTGCTGGCCCACAAGTGCTCGTACCAGCCGGGCGAGGCGATGCCGGCGCCATAGCCGCTGGCGCGCGTCAGGTGCCGGTAGGTCCACGGCACCCAGGTGCAGGCGATCTTGAGCTTCTTCTGGCCGGCCTGGGCGTCCTTCAGCAGCGCCGCATCGGCCTTGGCGGTCACGTCGGCCTGCAGCGCGGGCAGATGCCAGGCGCCGCAGACGACGGCGATGCGCTCGAAACCTTCCTTCTTCGCTGCGCGCAGGCACTGGCGCATGTGGGCTTCGCGCAGCAGGTCGTGCGGGTCGCTTTCTCCAGCGTCGGCACGCAGCGCATTCATCGCCTCGGCAATTGCCGAGAACAGCTGCTCGCCATCGCCACGCTCCTCGACCTGATCGTTCCACCAAGCCTCGCCATCGGCATAGCCGGCGGCTTCGGCCAGGCGGCTCAGCGGGTCGGCGCGCAGCTCGGTGTCTTCACGCTCGCGGCCCAGCGATAGCGCCACCGGCAGGTCGATGAAGCGCGCCGGCACGGCGGCCGTGGCAGCCCAGCGCAGCGCCTGCCACTCGGGCGAGAACTCGGCGAAGGGGTGATACACGGCGCGGCCCGGCTCGTCCGGCGCATAACTCAACAACGCCACGGGCGGCGTCATGCCTTCTTGCAGCACTGCGCCAAGCAGGCCTTCGGCCTCGGGCGGGCCTTCGATCAGCACGCAGTCGGGCTTCAATGCGTCCAGCGCCCGCACCAGGCTGCGCGCGCAGCCCGGCCCGTGGTGGCGGATGCCGAAGAAATGTTCCACGTCAGAGTTCGCGGAACGCGCGGTACAGGTCCTTCCAGTCGCTGCGCTCCTTCACGACCGTCTCCAGGTACTCCGTCCACACCGCCTGGTCCTGCACCGGGTCCTTGATGACGGCGCCGATCAGGCCGGCCGCCATGTCGGCCGGGCGCAGCACGCCGTCGCCGAAGTGGCCGGCCAGCGCCATGCCGCTGTTGATGACCGAGATCGCTTCTGCCGTGGACAACGTCGAGCTCGGCGACTTGATGCGCGTCTTGCCGTCCTCGGTCTGGCCGCTGCGCAGCTCGCGGAAGATCTGCACGACGCGCTGCACCTCCTTGAGCGCCGGCGGCTCGGCCGGCAGCTCCAGCGCGCGGCCCATCTCGCCCACGCGCTTGGTGACGATGGCGATCTCGTCGGCCGCGCTGGCCGGCACCGGCAGCACCACCGTGTTGAAGCGCCGCTTCAGCGCGGCGGACAGCTCGTTCACGCCCTTGTCGCGGTTGTTGGCCGTGGCGATGACGCTGAAGCCGCGCACCGCCTGCGCCTCGCTGCCGAGCTCGGGGATGGGCAGCGTCTTCTCGGACAGCACGGTGATGAGGCTGTCCTGCACGTCAGCGGGGATGCGCGTCAGCTCCTCCACGCGGGCGATCTTGCCGGCGCGCATGGCCTGCATCAGCGGGCTGGGCACGAGGGCCGCTTCCGACGGCCCATGCGCCAGCAACTGCGCGTAGTTCCAACCGTAGCGCAGCTGCTCCTCGCTGGTACCGGCGGTGCCTTGAATCAACCGCGTCGAATCGCCGCTGATGGCCGCCGCCAGGTGCTCTGACACCCAGGACTTGGCCGTGCCCGGCACGCCGTAGAGCAGCAGCGCGCGGTCGGTGGCCAGCGTGGCGACGGCGATCTCCATCAGCCGTGCATCGCCGATGTACTTGGCGCTCAGCTCGAAGCCGTTGTCCAGCCGCCCGCCCATCAGGTAGCGCACCACGGCCCAGGGCGACAGCTCCCAGTTGGCCGGGCGTTGGCGGGTGTCGGCGCGCTTGAGTTCGGCCAGTTCCTCGGCGAACTGGTCTTCAGCGTGCTGGCGCAGAACTTGGGGCACGGTCATGGCGTCCTCGGGATCAAGGTGTGCAGGGCGCGGCGGGCGTTCACGATGCGGTCCACCGTGAGCAGCGCCTCGGCGCAGGAAGGGGTTTCGTCGGCGCGGCGCGGCAGCGCGGCCAGCGTGTCGAGGCTGTCGGCATGGGCCGCGCAGGCGAACTCGGCCAGCGTGCCGCGCAGGCCGTAGTCGGTGTTCAAGGCGCCATCTCGCACCTGCGCATGCAACGCTCGGGCGAGCAGGCCGGACAACTCGGCCGACAGCGCCTGGCCCGGCGGGCAGGCGTTCAGGGCATGCAGCAGCACGGTCGCCACCGCCTGCGAGCCACTGCGCGCATCACGCAGCAGGTGGCGGTCGCGGGCGGCGGGCGGCAGCAGGGCCAGCACGCGGGCCCGGTCTTCGCGCATGCCGGGCGGCCAATGGTCGAGCAAGGCATGGCACCAGGCGTCGTCCGGCGCGGCGAACAGCACGTCGGCCCAGCCGCGCAGCAGCGCCTCGGTCCAGTCCGTGCCGGCCGCCCAGGCCAGCAGCTCGGCCGGCGTCATGCCGGTGTGCGTGCTCCACCAGGCCAGCGGCGTCTGGCCCACCAGTTGATAAAGCCACCAGGCGCGCTCGCCGAGCGAATGGTGTTGGGGCCGTGTCGCGTCGAGCTGGTCGGCCTTCCAGTCGCCGCCCGGCGCGGTGGGCGCATCGATGACCCAGCGCTTGCGCAGCAGGCCGCGTTCGAAGGTCAGCAGCGGTGCCAGCCTTGTCGCAGCGCGCTGCGGGTGTGCGGCCTCGGGCAGGCGCAGCAGCAGTTGCAGTGCGGCCTGGCGCACCTCGCGGCTGCGGTCGGCGCGCAGCGCGTCCAGCAGTGACTCGTCGTCGAGGCCGAGGCCGGTCGCCAGTGCGGCGACGAGCTCGGCGCGTTCGCGGGCGGGCAGCTCGGGCAGCGTGGCTTTCAATCGCTCGCGCGCGGCGGCGGGGTCGGCCTGGCGGGTCCGCGTGAACCAGGCGCGGCGCTGCTCCAGCGTGCCGTCGGTCCAGACGGCCTCGTTGTTGCTCGTCGTCTCGCTGGCGCCGGCCGCAAAGGCCCAGTCGGCGCGCTGCGCAGCCAGCCACAGGCCGCGCTCGCCGAGCACGGCAAGCAGCGGCGCACGCAGCGCGATGGCGCGCCGGCCCAGCTCCAGGGCCTGCGGCAGCAGGGTCTCGGGCAGGCGCAGCCCGGCTCGCGCCAGGGTCAGGAAGGCTTCGTGCTGCAGCCGCTGCGGGCCGTCGAACAGCAGCTGTGTCAGCGCGCCGTACACCGGGCCCAAAGCGAGCGCGGGCAGCGTGTCGTCGGGCGCGGCGGCCGGCAGCGGCTCGGTCCACAGCGGGCCCTGCGCGCCGGCCAGCCCGCAGGTGGCCAGCACGGCGGCGGCACGCAGCAGGCCGGTCGCGGGCTCGGCGCCGTCTGCGGCCTGGCGGGCCAGCGCGCCGATGTCGCCGGGTGGCAGCGGCCAGGGGCCGGGCTGGCGGTCGGTGCCGACGGTGGCGGCCGGCAGCAAGGCGGTCCAGGCGCCGCTCATGCAGCGCTCCTCAGCCACTGCAGATCGCCGCTCGACCAGGACGTTAGCGGCGCGAAGGCCTGTCCGTCCCATTCGCCAGCGAGATTCAGTGCGTGGCCGCCGGAGATGGCCAGCAGCGTCCAGATGTCCGCGTCGCGCAAGGCCAGCGGCAGCACGCGGCCGTCGACGATGAGCAGCAGCCGATCGCCATGGCGCAGCGGCAGCGCGTCGCACAGCACGACGGGATGCAGGCCCACCCACGGGCAGCCGGCCACGCGGCGGGCGACGGCGTTGAACTCTTCAGCGGCTTGGGTGACGGGCCAGCGGGCGGTGCCGGCCGGTGCGGCGGCGTCCACCAACAGCGCGCGCAGCCCGCTGCCGCTGGGAAAGAAGGCCAGCGTCGCGTCGACGGCCGAGCCGGTGACCCAGGCTTGCTCGAAGCCGCGGCCGCCGAAGGCGTGGTCCAGCAGGAATGCACGCCGGCCGCTGCGCTCGCCGTGCAACCAGGTGCGGCGCTCGGTGAGGCGGTCGTCGCGCTCTTCGGTGACGCAGCCCAGGACGGTCCATCGATCGGTCTCGCGCGGGCCGTGCGCCAGCACCTCGTCGCGGTCCATCGGCCAGCCGGCGACGACGCGCAGGTCGGCCTGTTCGCTTGCGGTGAGCAGGCCGCGCCGGTTCAAGCCCTCGCAGGCGAGTTGCAGCAAGCCCAGCCGCTGCAGCGTCTGCTCGGGCCAGTCGGCGCCACGCCGCACGCCGGTGGCGGCTGCCTGGAGGCGCTGGCCCAGCCCCGGCGCCTGCGCGTCCACCATGCGGCGCGCCATCGTGGCCCAGTTCTGCAACGCGCTGTCGTCTAGTGCGCCCAGGCCGCGGGCGATCTGGTCGGCCAGCCAGCGCTGCAGGTCTTGCGCGGCGGTCTCGATGCGCTGCCAGCGCTGGGCCTCGCGCTTGTCAGCGGCTTGCGGGTCGGCCGGGGCGGTGGTGGCCTTGGTGGCTTGCTTCTCGGCTTGTTTTTCGGCCTTGTCGGCGCGGCCGGCCAGCCATTCGCTGACCCAGCCCGGCGCTTCGGTGGCCGTGAAGCCGGCGGGCTGCTGCGCGCGCATCAGCAGCAGCGCCAGGCCATGCTTGCAGGGGAACTTGCGGCTGGGGCAGGAGCAGCGGAAGGCGGGGCCGGCGAGGTCCACCTGGGTCTGGTAGGGCTTGCTGCCGCTGCCCTGGCATTCGCCCCAGACGGCCGCGTCGCTGGCGCCGAGGGTGGGCCATTGCGCGGGCCGCACGAGCCCCAGCGCGGCCTTGGCCGAGGCGGCGTCCGGCGCGAGCGCGAGTACGGCGTCCGTGGTCAGCGGCATGCTGGCCCTCTCCCTAGTCTTCCCTGATTTGTTTGGCGCGCAGTCTATGTCAGCGGCAAGCGCTCAACGGCACTTGTACTGCCTGCCCATCATCTTGCCGGCGCGCGGCGCGACGCTGCTGTTGAAGGGGTCGGTGTCAGAGATGCGCGAGCGGAAGACCTCCTGGCAGATATTGCCCTTGCGCATGACGGTGCGGTGCTCGCCGAGCGCGCCGACCGCCTGGGCGTTGTTCTCGCTGGTCTTCTCCTCCACCCAGTCGCTGGCGCCGCCGGTGGCGTCGGCGATGCGGTCTTCCAGCGTCAGGCGGGGCGTGTTGCTGCGCGGGTCGCTCAGCGCCAGGTCGCGGGCGGCGTTGCGCGCGGCGTTGGCGGAGGCGGCATAGCCCGGTGGCAGGGTCAGGCGCAGCGCCGTGCGCGGCGGTTCGGCGGGGGCGGGCGGGGGTGCATTGGCAGTGGCAGGCGTGACGGCCCTGTCGTCGGGCGGTGGCAAGTCCGGGCTGTTGATCGGCGGCAAGGCGATGGGTGGCAACGTCGGCGGCGCCGCGACCGGGAGCGATCGTTCGGGTGGCTGCGCCCGAGGCCGCTGCGGCGCGATGAGCCTGACGCTCGTGAAGCGCCGCTCGGCCGCTTGCTCCAGGGGCGGCGCCCGGTGCAGCCACAGTGCCAGCAGCGCCGCCGCATGCAGCGCGACGACGACACCGCGGGCCAGCCAGCGGTGGTCCATGGGCTAGAACTTGATGCTCAGCTTGGTGTTGGCAGGCGGCAGCAGCCGAGCCGCCTCGGGCCAGTTCTCCTGGCCCGTCAGCAGTGTGCAGGGCCGGCTGGCGTCGCCCTTCTTCGTGTCCGGTTCGCGCTCATTGGCTGCGGGCAGGGGCAGTCCCAGCAACTGGCCGTTCTCGCGCCATGTCAGCTCCCAGGTGGGCGTGTCGCTGCAGATGCGCACGCCCTGCATGCGCGGAAACAGCCAGCGCAGGTAGAAGGGCAGCAGCTCTTCGCGCAGCGTGCGGGCGACGCGCATGACCTGGCGCACCTTGGCCAGGTCCAGCTGCTCGGGAGGCGTGGTCAGCCTCAGCGTGCCGCGCACCGCGAGCTGGCCCTTGGCCACGTTGGTGGCGAGGTCGGCGGACTTGGCCTCGGCCAGCGGCAGCAGCGGCAGTTCGATGGCGCCGTCGTCGGCGATCCTGATGGGGTAATCGGCGTCGTCGCTGCGCACCACCATGCGGATGCCGGCCAGGGCCACCTTGGTCTTGTCCTTGTCGACGGCGAAGTCCATGCGGAACAAGCCCTCGCCATGCTGCTTCAGCTGCGTCAGCAGTTCGTTGATGCGGCCATAGGGCAGGACGGTGCCGTCGCGCTTCAGTTCCGTGGTGACGGTGGGCAGCACGGTGGGCTCGGCCGAGGCGGCGCAGGCGAGGCAGAGCAGGGCGAGAGGGAGGAGGCGCATGGGCTCAGGTTTCTTCAGGGGGTTCGGGGCCGGGCTCCCAGGCGAGCAGATCGCCGGGCTGGCATTGCAGGGCGTCGCAGATGCGCGACAGCGTGTCGAAGCGCACGCCGCGCACCTTGCCGCTCTTCAGCAGCGAGAGGTTGGCTTCGGTGATGCCCACGCGCTCGGCCAGCTCGCGCGAGCGCATCTTGCGGCGGGCGAGCATGACGTCGAGGGTGACGACGATGGGCATGTCAGCGCCGCTCCGCGCGGGTACGGGGCGTTTTCGGGCCGAGCGCCGGGCTGCCATGGGCCAGAGGCCCATGGCCTGTCGTAGGCACAAGCAGTCCGCAGGGATTGCTTGTGTCCGGCTCCAGTTCGCCAAGCCGGCCCGTCAAGGCGATGTGCGAGCGGCTCAATGCCGCGAGCATCGCCGCCCCCTCGGGGGGCCGGTCAGGTGCGCCCGCGTTCAGCGCGGCGCGACTGGACGAGGGGCTCATACGAACTCGGCGTTCTCGTCGGCCACGCGCGCGGCTTCGTGCAACACCTGCGCCAGCGCCAGCAGCAGCAGGCCGAACAGCAGTTCGAGGTAGTGGCTGGACGCCAGGCTGAACGAGAGCTGGCGCTGGCCGACGGGGTTGCCCAGGGTCAGCGCCAGGATCGCGAGCGTCTGGCCCAGCGGCTGAACCACCGACAGCGTGCACAGCCCCAAACCCAGGCGGCGCAGATGCGCAGCGGGGCGGCGCGCCAGCAGTTCACCCTCGGCGAAGCAGCCGAACAGCGACCACATCTGCCACAGCGTGAACAGGCTGACCGCCGTCGGCAGCATCATGGCGGCCAGGCCCCACAGCCGTGCGCCGAGGTCCAGCTGCACGGTGGTGAGGTTCCAGGTGCGGGCCGCCACCTCGGCAATCCACTCCGGCTGCGCCCAGAAGATGAACGGCAGGGCGCCGATGACTACCAGCCCGAACAGGCACAACAACCGCACCATCCAGGCCAGGCGGCGGATGCGGCGCAGGCCGTCGGCGGAGAAGGAGTCGGGCATGGTGATGGTCTTGGAACAGGAGGAATTACTGTAAAACAATAATTCATTGTCGTTCCAGGGAAATTTAAACGCCATCCGAGAATTGCCAGATGAGTAAGAAGAGCACCCACGTCAGCGAAACCCCCGCCACCCAGCAACTCAAGCGCGCCGGCATCGCCTTCAGCGAGCATGTCTACGACTACGTCGAGCACGGCGGCACGGCCGAGTCGGCCCGGCAGCTGGGAGTAGACGAGCATGTGGTGGTGAAGACATTGGTCATGCAGGACGAGAAGGCCGAGCCGCTGATCGTGCTGATGCATGGCGACTGCAGCGTCAGCTTGAAGGAGCTGGCGCGCCAGATCCCGTGCAAGAAGGTCGAGCCCTGCAAGCCGGAGGTGGCCCAGCGCCACAGCGGCTACCAGGTCGGCGGCACGTCGCCGTTCGGCGTGCGCAAGGCCATGCCGGTGTTCGTCGAGGCGACCATCCTGGCGCTGCCGAAGATCTGCATCAACGGCGGGCGGCGCGGCTACCTCGTGGGCATCGCGCCGCAGGTGTTGACCGAACTGCTCGGCGCGCGCCCGGTGCAATGCGCGAACTGAGTTCGTCCACCGCCGGCCGGCCGCAGTCCACGGCGCTTGGCCTGCTGCTGGAACTGGCCCACTTCACGCGCAAGGAGGCGCAGGCCTGCCTGTTTGCCGGCGCCTTCTTCGCGGCGGTGATGTGCGTGCCGCGGGCCGGCGTGCTCGGCTTGCCGCGCTACGACGTGCTGCTGCTGATTGCCGTGGCCATCCAGGCCTGGATGGTCTGGACGGGCCGTGAGACGCGGGACGAGCTGAAGGCGATCTGCCTCTTCCACGCGCTGGGCTTTGCGCTGGAGGTGTTCAAGACGTCCAGCGGCATCCGCTCGTGGTCCTACCCCGACGCCGCCTACACCAAGCTGCTGGGCGTGCCGCTGTTCTCGGGCTTCATGTATGCGGCGGTGGGCAGCTACATCATCCAGGCCTGGCGCTTGCTCCAGCTGCGCGTGGAGCACCACCCGCCCTATTGGATGGCGGGTGTCGTGGCGACCGCGCTGTACCTGAACTTCTTCACCCACCACTTCATCGGCGACTACCGCTGGTATCTGGCGGCCGGCGCGCTGGGGCTGTATGCGCGTTCGCAGATCGTCTTCCGCCCGCACCGGGTCGACCGGCGCATGCCGCTCGTGCTTGCGCTGGTGCTGATCGGCTTCTTCCTCTGGCTGGCGGAGAACATCGGCACGTTCTTCGGGCTCTGGGCCTACCCGCACCAGCTCGGCGCCTGGGCGACGGTGCACCTGTCCAAGTGGAGTGCCTGGTCGCTGTTGGTGCTGATGAGCTTCACGATCGTGACCAACCTGAAGCACGTCAAGGCCACGGTCCACGTGCCGCGCTGAGCGTGCAGGCGCGCCGTTTGCCGGTGGCGCCGCCATGTGGCAAACCATCCTCGACACCCTGCGCTCGGAGTTCTCCGACGCGCCCGATGCAGAACAGGTGACGCGCATCCTGACGCGCCTGCTGCTGGCGGCCCTGCTCGGCGGCGTGCTGGGCTATGAGCGCGAGCACAAGGGCAAGGCGGCGGGCATCCGCACCCACATGTTGGTGGCCATGGGCTCCGCGCTCTTCGTGCTGGTGCCGCAGCTCGGCGGCATGGCCGTGGGTGATCTCAGCCGAGTCATCCAGGGCATCGTCACCGGCATCGGCTTCCTCGGCGCGGGCGCCATCATCAAGAACCGCAGCGAGGAGGACGTGCAGGGCCTGACGACGGCCGCCGGCATCTGGATGACGGCGGCGATCGGTGTGGCCTGCGGGCTGGGCCGGGAGTCGACCGCCGTGCTGAGCACGTTGCTGGCGTTGCTGGTGCTTGCGGTGCTGCCGCGGTTGGTGGGCAGGGACCGAACGTAAGCCCCTCGTCCAAGGCCCTGCCTTGGCCGGTCCCCCGCGGGGACGGCGATGCTTGCCGGATTGACCGGCAAGCACATCGCCATGACGGGCCGGCTTGGTGCACTGGAGTCGGACACAAGCAGTCCCTGCGGACTGCTTGTGCCTACGGAAGGCCATGGCCTCTGGCCATGGCAGGCCCGGCGCTCGGCCCGAAAGTTTTGGCTGCCAGGCTGCATGACAATGCCGCCCCATGCAAACCGCACTGCAAAACGCTCTCCCCCTGCTGGCCGCGCTGGCTGGCTACCTGGTCGGCTCGCTGTCCTTCGCCGTCATCGTCAGCCGCGCGATGGGCTTGTCTGACCCGCGCAGCTACGGCTCCGGCAACCCCGGCGCCACCAATGTGCTGCGCTCGGGCAACAAGGCCGCCGCCATCCTGACGCTGGTGTTCGATGCCCTCAAGGGCTATCTGTCGGTGCTGGCCGTGGTCATCTGGGGCCCGCGCTTCGGCCTGGGTGAGGGCACGGCCGCGCTGGTCGGCCTGGCGGCTTTTCTCGGCCACCTGTGGCCGGTGTTCTTCCGCTTCCAGGGCGGCAAGGGCGTGGCCACGGCGGCCGGTGTCATCTTCGGGCTCAACCCGCTGCTGGGGGTGGCGACGCTGGCGACCTGGCTCATCATTGCCGGGTTCAGCCGCTACTCGTCGCTGGCGGCCATCGTGTCCGCTGCCTTCGCGCCGATGTATCAGTTGTTCATTTGGGAAGCCGGCCCGACCGCGCTGGCCCTGATCATCATGGGCCTGCTGCTGGTGTGGCGCCACATGGCCAACATCAACAAGCTGTTCGCCGGCACCGAAAGCAAGATCGGCCAGAAGGCCGCAGCGCCTGCATCGCCAGCCGCGAAACCCGTCAAACCCCACCGTTCCACCAAATCCCGGAAGAAATCATGAGCAAGCAAGCAATCGAACGCTTCGACGTTGGCGCCCGCATGTCCGAAATGGCCGTGCACAACGGCGTGGCCTACCTGGCCGGCCAGGTGCCCGAAGACACCACGGTGGGCATCGAAGGCCAGACGGCCCAAGTGCTGGCCGCCATCGACAAGCTGCTGGCCCGCGCCGGCACCGACAAGAGCCGCATCCTGCGCGCCGAGATCTTTCTGGCCGACCGCGCCGACTTCGCCGGCATGAACACTGCGTGGGAAGCCTGGGTCAGCGCCGGCCACACGCCGCCGCGCGCCACCGTCATCGCCGGCCTGGCACGGCCGGAGTGGAAGGTTGAGATCCTCGTCACGGCTGCCGTCTGATGACAGTGCGGGGCCGACCGATCTAGGTTTGTCTGGCGGCGCGTTCCCGCCAGAACGCCACGTCGATCAGCTGCTCCGCGCCGCTGCGCGCGTTGACCAGCCAGAACTGACGGCCGTCGGCGCTGATGCGCGCCACTTCGCCCTCGTGCCGCCCCGCGCTGACGCGCTGACCCAGCGCGTTGGCCGGAAAGCCTGGCTGCCGGGCGAGTTCCAGCAGCGGTGTCGCTCCCCGCGTGTCGCCCGCCAGCCGCAGCCGCTGCACCAGCGGTGCCAGCAGCGGGCTGGCCGCATCGGCCGGTGACACGAACAACACCAGCTTGGCCTGCGCCCGGCTCAACGCGACGTTGAGCAGGCGCTGCGCCTCCTCGCCATGCAGAAACGGCTGGGCGCCGTCGGCCGGGTCGAACAGCACCACCGGCGCCTCGCTGCCCTGGGCGCGGTGCACGGTGCTGACACGCAATTGCTCGGGCAGGCCCCGCGCGCGCAGCCGCAGTCGGATCAGCGCCCGCTGGGCGCGGAATGGGGTCAGCACGATCAATTCCTCGGGCCGCCATTGGCCGCTGGCCAGGGCCTGTTCGAGGAGCGCAGCAATCGCCTCCGCCGACTCGCGGCGCACCGGGCCGCGCTCTGACGCCACCCAACCGCCGTCAGTCTTCAGGCGGTGGATGTGGACATGCTGGTCGGCAGCGATGTCACCCAAGGCGCGCTGTCGCGCGGCCTGCCAGTCGGCTGACGCCGCCGCATCGGCCGCCACGCGCAGCGCGCCGTCGTAGAACAGCTGGCTGACCAGCTCACCAATGGGCGGCGCCATGCGCGACTGCTCGTCCAGCAGCGCCACCGATGCCCCCGCACGCGGCATCTCCGCAAACGCCGATCGGCCCAGCCAGCGGCGGGCCAGGCGGTCCTCGCTGCGCAGCACGGGCGACAGCTGCTGCGGGTCGCCCGCGAACAGCCGCGCCCGACCCAGCGGCATCAGCACCAGCGCATGCGCCAGGCTCACCTGGCTGGCCTCGTCGAACACCAGCAGGTCGAACGGCGGCTCGCCATCGGGCACCAGCTCGCGCAGCGTCTTCAGCGTGAAGGCGGCGCGTGTGGTGGTCATGCTGGCCAGGCGGCAGCGCTGCAACACCTTCAGCGACGAGGCGCGCAGCTCGTCGCGCAGCGCGGCCACGCGGTCGGCCCAGGCCTTCAAGGCTTGCGCATCCCGGGCCGACGGCCGGGCGATTTCGGCGCGGGCCAGGCGGGCGATGAGGTCGCGGTCCTGCGTCGGGATCAGGTGCTCGCGCCTTTCGTAGGCCGCCGCGTCGAAGCGCGTGCCCAGGCGCTGCACGTCGCTGCGCAAGTGCTCGCGGCGGCCCTTCTGCAAGGCCTTGTCGACGGCCAGCGTGGCCTGGTCCACCGCCTGGTTGGTGGTGGACAGCAGCAGCACGCGGGCGTGGGGGTGACGGTCCAGGTACTCGGCCAGCAGCACGCCCAGCGTGGTCGTCTTGCCGGTGCCCGGCGGGCCCCACAAGAAGCCGCTGCTGTGGTTCACCAGCGCCAGCGCTGCATGCTGCGCCGGGCGCAGCCAGCGGAAGGGCGCGCCCGTCAGTGCGGCGCTGCTGTGCAGTGGTTGTGGGCTAGACAGGTCGGGCAGGCAAGCCAGCGCTCCTTCAGCCCAGGGCGTGTCGTACCAGGCATCGGCTACGGCATTCAGGAAGCGCGTGGGGTAGAGGCGGATCAGGTGCCCGGCCGGCGGCGGCGCCCCGCTGGCGTTCTGCAGTACGAGCTGGTCGTCTTCCACGACGACGGCCAGCACGCTGGCGCCGCCCTTGGCCGGCGCGCCCCACCAAGCACTGGCGCCGTCCAGGCTGTCGTCCAGCAAGGCTTGTGCCGAGGCGGCGCCCGGCCGCTGGCCCTCGGCGAACACATAGCCCGGCTCCAGCGTCACCCGCCACAGCGCGCCGTCGCGCTCGCTGTGCAGCACCTTGAAGTCGTAGTACTCGGGCGTGGCCGACAGCTCGGCGTTCAGGGCCGAACGGACGTCGGCGAGGCTCATGGGGTGGAGGGATTGCGAAAAGGGCGCGACTTTACGGGCAGGCGGCCCCGAGGGACGGGCGTCGGGTGGCTGCAGCGAGGCACAAAGGGAAATCAAGGGCGGCTGCAGGCTTGTTGCTGTAGCTCGCTACTGCCTGCACGCACGGCAGCTAGCGACCCATCAGCGACACTCGCGCCGCCGAATTCAACGCCGAAAAGTAGACATTCAACTGGGATGCCTAGGCAACATTGTGAGTTGCCCCAGACGGTGCCATCCGCAGGCCGAGTTTCAAAACAAGGTCAGGAATGGATTGCTTGTAGTAGGTGCCGTCCTCCAGCGCATCCTTTGAGCGGAGTTGCTCAAGAGTGAGTGACTCATATACGGGCCACGATTCCAGGGGAAGGCCCAAAGGCTCAATGCCATAGCGAAGGCCGCTTACTACGTTTGAGAAGATGCGAACTCTCGTCGATGGGAATCCTTTTCTGTCGACAGGTCCGTAGAGGTCTTGGCCAGAAAGGAAAAGCGTGTCACCGCTCTCTGTGGTCAAGAGGAAGTGAAAACCTTCGTCTTCCATTTCGTCAATCTGGGCGACCTGGCTCACCTGATGCTCAACCGTGACCAGCTCGCCTGCCAACAGGGCGTCGTGCATTGATTTCACATTGGCACGCTTCCGTGCAGGCCAGATGTGAAGCAGATAGGCTGGGACGACGAGATATGCGAGACCGACTGAGATTGCGATCAATAGTGGCTCGTTGGAAATGATCCTGCTAGAGAAGCCAGCGATCGGGATCAGCAACATGGTGCAGATGATCGCTATGGCAATGAGACGAAGCATCCTGTGAAGCCCAATGGCGGAATTTGTAGCTGCCGGAAGTGGCCCCGAGACAGTCCAGGTAGCCTACCCGAAAGCAGCCACTTGCGACCCTCTTCTCACGGCCGATTCCGGGTATGAGGATCTTCAGGATTCTGCGTGAGGTCCGAGGTCCGAGCATCCACGAAGCGGGCTACTTAAGAAGCGCGCCCTTGGGTTTGGCCCAGGTCATTTACGCGTGACCAGCCAGAGTACGAGTGCAAGAAGCGCCAGCGGCGGGCCGAGCCAACGCAGCGCATCGAGAGCTAGCCGGCGCTTGGAGATCGACTTGGCGTCTTCGTGTTGCGCCATGACGCGTTCCATCATGGCGGCATCGAACTCGTAGCCTTGGGCCTGTCGAATCTGCCTCGCAGCAGTTCGGAGTGCCGGGGGGTCGAGCCCGAGGACTTGCTCCGCCGCATCAAAGGGCCATGTAAGGATCAAGGAGCGTGCCGAATCCTCCGGAGTGGCGGGCACGAACTGACAGTTGCCGCATCTGGTGAGCGCGCGAGCCTTGAAGTGCCCGCATCGGATACAGATTGCTTGGGGGTTGCGAACCACGGTCTGTTGGCACCTTAGGAGGTGCACCGCACTGTACGCGCGACCGGAGCTGCCAGGTACGGCACCGTGCCGCATAGCCTACCCGAGAGCCGTCACTCGCCAGCGGCAGCTCATGGCCGGACGGCAACCGTCACGGCGCAGCCTGAAAGCCGCAATTCTCAGTGTCGAACCTTCCCAAGAGTGGCACCGCTGGCGCCGCGACCCGAAGCGCATCAATTGAACGATCAGGTGGGCGATCCGCCTAGAAAAACTCCGGAAACTGCGCAGCCAGTGAGCGCTCCAGCTGGTTGACGGCTTGGAAGTTCGCGAAACCAGGCGCCATCTTTCGACCGATATCCCAGCAGCGCCACGCACGTGGCATGTCGTATTCGACAAACATGCTGTCGCCCAAGTCCTTGTAGACGCCAGCGATGAAGGGATTGGATTTCAGAACATCAACGAAGAGCCGTTGAGCGGCATGTCGATCTCCGAGCATTGCGCGATTGTTCGCCTCGAATATCCGAAGAACATGAGCTTTTGCCGTGGCGTTCTGGCCAATATCGGCAATGTCGACGATCGCTTTGGCCACGTCATCCTTCGACTTGGCGCGCAACGCCACCGTCAGCCGGCGCACTGCATCATTGGCCTGGATCTGCCTTTGCTGGTCTGCATTCAGCGGCGTTGCTGCCTCGCCTGTCATGAGGGTCCATTCAACGATTCCCAGGAATGCGTCGAGCCCCCGGCCCTCCCTCAGCGCGGTCTCAAGTTCATCCTTGCTACGCTGCCGCGCGCTGGATAGCTCATCCGGCGTGAGCGCAGCCGCCCGGTCCAGGGCCTGGTCGACCGGGTTGTCTGACCCGGATGCAGGTCGCATCGGGAGTGCCGACACGTCGACGTTGCGAACATGGGTTGAATTGACGTTCCGCACGACCAAGCTGTGCGTGGTCGTTCCGGCGACGTCGTACGTGACGAGCGAGAGCTTCTGCGGAATTGAATTCGCCTGAGCGAGCGCACTGAGAATCTGTGGGTGGCCGCCAAAGGTGTACCGGATCAGCTGGGCGAACATTCGTGCCTCGGCGGGTGACGCAGACATCAGGCGGACACCCCGGCGAAACATCACGTTCGGGCCGGCATAGAACACCTCGTCGGCGCCCTCGGTTTTGACCTGCAGCGGCGTGGACGGCTTGTCCTGCACAGCCAGGTTGTGTTCGTTGTCGACTTGCGCCATCGCGGCATCGGCCACCTTGGACGCAGACAGCGCGCCCCCCAGCATGTTGCGATTTCTAAGTTCGTAGGCGCGAAAGCCAACGGTGTCGTACAGCGAATAGTCGACTCTGGTGTTCGTGCGGCTGTCAATGACAAAGCGCTTTCGGGAAGCAAAGTCGTAGACGATGGCGGTGCCGCTCGATTCGATCCTCATGTACTTGTCGCCAAGCGTCACATCGAGAGTGGATTGGCTGTCCGGAGGAACTCCCGACGCACCGGCCTTGGCTTTGACGTGGCGGCCAACATCAACTTGAAGACTCACGTCCGCTCGTGCCGGTGTTGCGACCAGCCAAGCAAGCGCAGGCATGCACCCCAACACGACTGCCGCAAAGGGCTTCAGGAACCTTGACACATCGCTCCCCTTGTTTGTTCTCGACGCTTCACGGGTGGGTCGAGCCTGTTTTTACGTCAACACCAGCCTTCCCAAAGGCGGCCAATCACGACCGGCTGCTTGCGGGCTATGCCTGCCATGCTATCAACGCAACCTGACTGACAAACCCGCCGAATGGCAGCCGGGTCGTCTAGGGCGGACGACATCGCCAAACGTCCGTCACGCGCTCACCGACAAGCGCAGACTCATGCAACCCGGCGCTCTCTTGATCTCGGACAAGCCCTCCGCAGCGCGGTCGGCTTAGCCTGCGGCCCCAACCTCACTGCCCGAGTCCGCCGCATGTCCATCGAGTTGTTTCGCCAGGATCGGCATGCCTGCGTCATGTTCGCCCGGCTGGGCGACGAAGGCGGGGATGCGGTGCAGTCCAACCAGTTCCTGCTGGTCAATGGCAGCACCGGCGCCATCCTGGACCCCGGCGGCAACATCGCCTATCACGAGCTGTATCTGGGCATGTCGGCGTTCTTCCCGCCGCACAAGCTCGCGGCCATTCTGGCCTCGCACGCCGACCCGGACATCATTGCCTCGCTGGACCGCTGGATGACGGCCACCGAGGCGCCGGTCTACATCTCGCGCGTGTGGGAGCGGTTCGCGCCGCACTTCTGCAAGCCGGGCAAGACGGCCGGCCGCATCGTCGGCCTGCCGGATGCCGGCGAGCGCCTGCGCCTGGGCACGGGTGATGAGCGCTTCGAGCTGTGGGCGCTGCCCGCGCACTTCCTGCATGCCGAGGGCAACTTCCAGTTCTACGACCCGGTCAGCCGCATCCTGTTCTCGGGCGACCTGGGCGCCTCCATGGGCGTGAGCTTGAACCCCGAGCAGGCGGTGACATCGCTGGCCGCGCACATCCCGCGCATGGAGGGCTTCCACCGCCGCTACATGGTCAGCAACAAGGTGCTGCGGCTGTGGGCGGCGATGGTGCGCCCGCTCGACATCCAGATGATCGCGCCGCAGCACGGCGCACCCATGGTGGGCGCGGCGGTGGGCGAGTTCATCGACTGGGTGGAGCAGTTGGCCTGCGGCATCGACCTGTTCGGGGCGGGGAACTACCGGGTGCCGGGCTGAGCGGCTGGCTGGCTGTCGCCCAGCAGCGTCGGCGTGATGGCGATGGAAAGGTGCTCGCTGGCGACAGGGTCGTCGCGGCCTTGCTCGATCAGCGCCTTGGTGCCGTTGCGCGTGATGAGACGCGGGCGGGAGACGACGTTGGAGAGGCCGCCCTTGCTGACCTCCGTGCGCAGGTCGATCTTGTCGTCGCCCAGGTCGCGGGCGACGATCGCCACGGCGATCTGCTCGGGCGTGGGCGTATCGGGCCGGCCGTTGAGCATCAGCACGGCGCGCTCGCCCAGGTGCACGCGCAACGTGCTCTTGATCGTCTGGGTGTCGCTGGCGTCTGCGTTGCCGGTGCGGTAGCTCATATCGAGCTTGAGTTCCACCATTGGCCCATTGGCTGGCCGCTGCGCATCGCCTTGTGCCGCGTAGGCGATGCCGGCGAGGGCAAGCAGGCCTGCAGCCAGGGCGGCGCCACTGCAGCGCGAAAGGCGATGGGGGCGGTTCAGCATGGCAATCCTTTCAACGAGGGGATGGGTCGAGCCCCAGCGGCTGGCCAGCGGCGCGCCATGAGGCGCGAGGTCGTGGGCGGCGAGCAGCGCACGGGTGTATGCGGCGAGTGCGCCGGGCTGTCTGTCCAGCACGACGGCGTCGCAGGCCAGTTCCTGGTCGGCCTGCATGCGCCGCGCGGCCAGCCAAGCGAGCGGGTTCCACCAGTGCACGGCCGTCAACAGGCAAGCGAGCATGTTCCAGGCGTTGTCGTGGCGGGCGCGGTGCACGTCTTCGTGGGCCAGGATGAGCTGACGTTCCTCGGGCGAGAAGCGGGCCTCGAAGTCGGCCGGCAGCGCCACGCGCGGGCGCCACAGGCCCACGAGGGCGGGGCTGGTGCCGGCCGGCAGCCGCGCGCCGTGGCGTGACAGCCGCCACTGCCGCAGGGTCTGCAAGCTCAGCACCAGCGCGGCGCCGCCCAGCCATGCCGCGAGCAGCAGGCTCGGCCAGGCAGCGTCAGGGGGCGGCGCCGTCAGCAGTGGCGCGGCGGCGCTGCGGGCCAACTCGGTGGCCGTCACGAACACAGGCAGCGGTTGGGCGTCCAGCCGGGGCGGCAGCGGCGTTGCCAGCAGCGCCGGCAGCAGCAGCCAGGCAGCGTAGGTGGCGCGGGCGCCGAGCCGCTTCAGCAGCAGCGGCCGCAGCGCCAGCAGGAGCAGCGCGCCCAGGCTCAGCAGCAGGGCCTGGCGTTGCATGGCGGTGAGCAGAAGGGCTGTCATGTCATGACTTGGGCTTGGTCGCGTCAGCCGGCATGGCGACGCGCTTGCCGATCACGAACATCGACACGCGGCTGGTGGCCTTGTCGTCGATGGACTCGAACAGCGAGGGCTGGTCCCACCATGCCTTGATGCGTGGGTTGCCGATGCTCAGGGCCTTGGGCAGGCCTTCAGCCTTGATGTCGAGGCCAAAGCCTTCCTCGTCCAGGCTGGTCGGGGTGAGGTCGACACTGAAGCCGGACTCCCGGGTCGGCATGTCCACCGCCAGGCGCATGCGTTCGCCGACCTTGCCGACCAGCACCTTGCTGCTGCGCCGCACGGTGTTGCCCTCCTGGACGATCAGCAACAAGGTCAGGCGAACGGAATCGCCGGATGCGGGAGACGGCATGAGTTGTGGCGTCTGTGCGGCATAGGCCAGCCCAGCGGCGCTGGCCAGCAACAGCGTCACGAGGCCCACGCGGCGGCGGTTCATCGGGTTCGGTTGGTTCAACATCGCAATCCTTTCGACGAGGGGATGGGTGCTGCCCCAGCGGCTGGCCAGCGGCGCGCCGTGGGGCGTGTGGTCGTGAGCGGCCAGCAGCGCCCGCGTGTAGTCGGCCAGCGCGTCAGGCCGCGTGGCCAGCACGGCGGCGTCGCAGGCCAGCTCCTGGTCGGCCCGCAGGCGGCGCGAGCCCCACCAGGCCACTGGGTTCCACCAGTGCAGCGCGGTCAGTGCGCAGGCGAGCAGGTTCCAGAGGTTGTCCAGCCGGGCCTGGTGTACCTGCTCGTGGGCCAGGATCAACTCGCGCTCGGCCGGCGAGAAGCGTTGTTCGAAGTCGACCGGCAGCGCCACGCGAGGGCGCAGCAGGCCGACGAGGGCGGGGCTGCTGCCTGCGGGCAGGTTGCGCCCCATGCGCGTCAGGCGCCATTGGCGCTGCACTTGAACTGCTGAGACGAGGATCGCCCCGCAAAGCCACAGCGCCAGCCAAATCGCCGCCTGATCGAGCGGCGGCGATGGCAGCACGGGCATCGCGACCGTCTCGGCACTGCCCGTCGCCTGCAGCACCACGCGCAGTGGCTCCTGCGCGGGCCTGGGCAGCAGCGGCGTCAACAACAGCGCCGGCACCAGCAGCCAGGCCGCGTAGACGCTGCCCGCGCCCAGGCGCTTCAGCAGCAGCGACCGCAGCGCGCCAATCACCAGCACGCCCACGCTCAGCAGCAGCGCCTGCTGCAACAGCACCGCCAGCAGTCGCTCACTCATGCCCCTGCTCCTTCAACAGCGCCTTCAGTGCCGCCACGTCCTCAGGCTTTAACTTGCGCTCCGACGCGAACTGCGCCACCAGCGGTGCCAGGCGGCCGCCGAACAGCTTGTCGATCAGCGACAGGCCGGTGTCGGCCACCCAGGCGTCCTGCGGTACGGCAGGCGCATAAAGAAAGCGCCGGCCGTCGCGCTCGGCGGTCACGGCGCCCTTGTTGAGCAGGCGGTTCAGCAACGTCTTCACGGTGGCCAGCTGCCAGCCCTGGCGCGGGCCCAGCGTCGAGGCGATCTCGTCGGCCCCTTGCGGCGAGCGCGCCCAGAGTTCCTGCATGACCAGGGCTTCGGCTTCGCTGATGGGCGGCGGTGTGGGCTTCTTCATGATTACGCCTGTAAACGATGGCCAATGATTACGGCTGTAAACGCATCCGTCAAGCTGTTCCTGGTAATTAAAGTCGTAGACAGAAAATTAGAGTCGTGAACAACACCGCAGCATCCATGCGGCTTGGCGGCAAGTCTTTTGATCTCGTCGCGGCTGGTGAGGGCAAGGTGGACCCACGTTGCCAAACCTTGCCTTTCCTGTAGTGGTTCCCCGGAGAGACGCTGTTCAGCTTGGTGAGCCGGCACCATGGCCTTTGGGGCTATAGGTTTGCCGAAGAGACGGCGTATGCGGCTTTCGGGCACCCTAGCTTGGGTTGGCGACATGATTTGCCAAGTGGGCTGGACGGACTGGTTCGCATTGCCGGCGATAAGTACGGGGATGCCCACGCGCTACGCAGAAGAAGTACCGGCCAGGCTGGGCCAACACCGGGCGCTGTGGCGCGCTGGCCGCCGACAATTATCTTGAGCGCTCAGCGACAACTATCGTGAGCGGTTGACGCAGGCCGCCGGGGAGCGTTTTGCGGGTGGGTTCCTACAGTGGTTGGCTTCCAGAGGGAGGCAGCCACGGTGCCCGGCAAACGCATATCGGACCTGCAAGTGAGCAAGTACAAGGAACTCAGAGGCAAGCACGGCCAGGAGGCTGCAGCGGCCAAGATCGGCGTCAGCGTGGCCAGCGCGCGGCGGCTGGAATCGGCGGTGACGCTGCCCTCGCAGCGGCCGCCACGGCACTGGCGCACACGCGCCGATCCGCTGGCCGAGGTGTGGGGCAGCGAGGTGGTGCCCATGCTGGAAGGCGCGCCGTCGCTGATGGCCGTCACGGTGCTGGAAGAACTGCAGCGCCGCCACCCCGAGCGGTTCGCAGACGCGGTGCTGCGCACGCTGCAGCGGCGCGTCAGCCAATGGCGCGCCGAGCACGGCGGTGAGCGCGAGTTGTTCTTCGCGCAAGAGCACCCGCCGGGCCGGCTGGGCCTGTCGGACTTCACTGTCGCCGACGAACTGGACGTGAGCCTGGGCGGGCTGTTCTTCCCGCACCGGCTGTACCAGTTCGCGCTGGCCCACAGCAGCTGGCGGCATGCACGGGTCGTGCTGGGCGGTGAACTCACGGGCCGCTCAGGCGGACGCAGCATGGCGCAAGTGGTGCAGGCGCTGCGACCCTACATGCTGGGCTGGAAGGCGTACTTCGGGTTGGCACAGACACCGAGCGTCTGGCGCAAGCTAGACCAGTGGCTGCGGCACCGGTTGCGGGCCATCCAGCTCAAACACTGGCGTGGGCCGCACACGATCTACCGGGCGCTCAAAGCTCTTGGCGCCACGGACAGTGCGGCAAAGCGGGTGGCGAGCAACAGCCGATGCTGGTGGAGAAACAGCGACGGGCTACTCAAGACGGTCCTGACCATCAGCTACTTCGACCGGCTGGGGCTTCCCCGGCTCTCTTGACCTCAAACTCTTGAACCGCCCGGTGCGGACCCGCATGCCGGGTGGTGTGGGAGGGGCTCCGCCGACAATGGCTGACCCCTATCCCTATTCAAGGCTGAACTATTTTCACTCAACCCTGAACTGACGCCTCGCCCGCAGAGGGCGTGAACGCGCGTAGCCGCCCGGCGTCACGCCCAGCCCAAGTACCGCGTCCGCTTGAGCTTGTTCGGGTGGCGTCTATGTGCCACCAAACGAGGCGCGATAGCCCCGCGGAGCCAGCCCAAGCCGGGCCTGGAAGTGATGGCGCAACGCCTGCACGCTGCCGAAGCCGGCCTGCGCTGCGACGCTTTCCACACTGAGCGCGCTGGCCTCCAGAAGCCGCTGGGCCTCGGCCACACGCTCGGCGATCAACCAGTCGCCGGGAGATTGGCCCGTGGCTTCGGTGAAGCGGCGAAGCAGCGTGCGTGGGCTCATTGCGCTGGCGGTGGCCATGCGTTGCAGCGTCCAAGGTGCGCCCAGGTCGGCGCGAATCTGCGCCATCAGTGCGGCCAGCCGGTTGCCAACGTCGCGCGGCACGGGTCGTTCGATGAACTGCGCCTGCCCGCCACCGCGATGAGCCGGCATGACAAGGCGGCGCGCCACGCTGTTGGCTGCTTCCACGCCAAAGTCACCGCGCACCAGGTGCAGCATCAGATCGATCCCCGCGGCGCTGCCGGCCGATGTGAAGACGCGGCCCTCCTCGACATAGAGCACGCTGGCATCCACGTCGATGGCCGGGTAGCGCTCGCGAAGCTTGTCCGCATAGCGCCAGTGCGTCGCGGCGCGGCGGCCGTCCAGCAAGCCGGTGGCAGCCAGCACGAAGGCGCCGGAGCAGATCGACGCCAGCCTGGCGCCGCGCCACCAGGCCTTGCGCAGGCGCTCGGTCAGAGCGTCAGGCACCGGCACGTCTGGGCCCTTCCAGCCGGCCATGACGATGAGGTCTGCGTGGTCGAGCAGCTCGACACCGCCATCGCTTGCAACGCTCAGCCCACCGTGTGCGCGCAGCAGGCCCGGTTCGATGGCGGCGCTGGCAAAGCGGTACCAGCCCGGCCCCATCTCCGGCCGAGCCAGGCCGAAGATCTCGGCGGCAATGGCGAACTCGAAGGTGCACAGGCCGTCGTAGACCGGCGCCACGACGAGTGGCCCTGCGCCGTTTGGCGTGATCTTGTTGAAGTTTGTCATACGCGCCAATTGTGAGTCGAGCCGGGCGCCGCGACCATGGCGTGTCTTTCAACGGAGCCCACCATGCCTTCTTCAGTCGCCGCCATCCCCGCCGCCCCGTCTCCCGCCGCCGAGGCCCACTTCGCTGCCGAGTTCAGCTTCGAGACCGATTGCTGGGACATGCACGAAAGCCTTGCCGGCACGCCCGACTTCGTGCTGCTCGACGTGCGGTCTCCGGCGCTGTTCGCCCGCGGCCACGTGCCCGGCGCGGTCAACCTGCCGCACGCGAAGATCGTCGAAAACAAGCTGGCGGCCTGGCCCTCCGACACCCTCTTCGTCACCTACTGCGCCGGGCCGCACTGCAATGGCGCGGCCCGTGGCGCACTGCGCCTGGCGCGCCTGGGCCGGCCCGTGAAGATCATGGCCGGCGGCATCACCGGTTGGCTGGACGAAGGCTTCGAGCTGGCGCGCGAGCCGGTTCATGTCTGACTCGATCACTTTGGTGACCCACGCCGCACTGCCGGGCGGCGCGCCGGACGATCTGCTGCTGGCGACCGCCCTGGCCCGAGAAGGCCTGGCCACGCGCTTTGCAGTGTGGAGCGACACCGCCGTGGACTGGGCCACCAGCCCGCTGACGGTGGTGCGCTCCGCCTGGGACTACCACCGCGCGCCACAGGCCTGGCGCCCATGGCTGGCCCGGGCCGGCGCGCTCACCCGCCTGCTCAACCCGCCCGCCTTGCTGGCCTGGAACACCGACAAGCGCTACCTGCGCACGCTGCAGGCGGCCGGCGTGCCTTGCGTGCCAACGCAGTTCATCGAGCCCGGCGGCGCCGCGTCCGGGCTGCGGCTGTGGTGGGCGGACTGCATCGTCAAGCCTGCCGTTGCTGCGAGCGCGTTTGGCGTGAGGCGGTTTAGGGGTGACGGGGCGCTGGCCGAAGCCCAGGCGCACGCGCGCGAACTGGCGGACTACGGCGCCGTGCTGATCCAGCCCTACCTGCCGGCGGTGGAGACGGCGGGTGAGCGCTCGCTGGTGTTCATCGACGGGCGCTTCTCGCATGCCTTCACCAAACCTGCTTTCTCGGCCAACGCGGTGGGCCGGACGGCAGTTCAGCCGCATCTGCCCAGCCCGGCCGATTTGGCCGTGGCGATGCACGCCTTGGCTGCCGCGCCGCAGGCCACGCTCTACGCGCGGGTCGACCTCGTGCCCCACGACGGCGGGATGCTGCTGATGGAACTGGAGCTCATCGAGCCCGACCTCGCGCTGCGGCTGCACGAGAGCGCTGCCCCGGCGCTGGCGCAGGCCTGCGCCCGTGCGCTTGGCAGCTGAGGCTTCAGCGCAGCGCAATCTAGACTTCGTTGCGGCGCATGAACCACGGCGTCAGCCGTGCTGCCGGTGCTGAAAGTTCAAAGTTGAGTGAAACAAAAACCCGACAGTTCAGACTTGAGTGAGACACGGGTTCAAAGCCTGCTGACGCGTCCCGAGCCAAGTGGTTAATCAGCGCCGGTTTTCAGTTCTGGGTTGAACGCAGACCGACACTGTCGGCGGCCTTCAACAACCTCGCCGAGTGCGAAGAGCTGACCAAGCGTTACCAGGCCCTGTGCCAGCACTACGGCATGCGGCCCACACGGAACAACACCGGCGTGAGCCACGAGAACGGCGCCATCGAGGCACGCCAAGGCAGCTTGAAGCGCGCCCTGGACCAGTCCCTGCTGCTGCGCGGCAGCCGCGAGTTCGATGACCTGTCGGCCTACGAGCAGTTCGTGGCTGAGACCGTGCGCCGGCTCAACGCGCGCTGCGCGCGGGCCTGGGAAGCCGAGCGCACCAGCCTCCAAGCGCTGCCGGTGCGGCGCACCGCCGACTTCGAGGAGGTCGACGCGCGCGTCAGCAAGTTCGGCGTGTTCAGCGTGTTCAGCGCCAAGAGCGTGCTCTACAGCGTGCCCTCGCGCCTGGCCGGCCAGCGCCTGAAGGTGAGGCTGCACAGCACCCATCTGGACGCCTGGCTGGGCGGTGTGAAGGTCTTCGAGTGCGAGCGGCTGCATGCCAGCACGGCCGACCGTCACCCCAAGCGCATCGACTGGCGCCACATGC